>JANMVW010000037.1:0-5857 GCA_031393555.1 Acidobacteriota bacterium | reverse complement strand
GCTCTTCGGTCACGTAACCCTCGCCGGGCCCGAAAGCGACACGCCAGCCCACGAAGGTGTTCGGTGGCGGCCTCGATCGGACCTAAGATATCTACCCGTGCCTCCGGCATTCTGCCACAACTGTTCGGCAAGAATCCTGTCCGAGGGCGGTGGGAGACGGATGAGCGCACCGGATACCGATCCCCCGCGGCCGGATTTCGACCCCGGAGGCGTCCCGCCGGGAGCGCCGGTCGGGGTGGGATCGCGACGCACCTGGCTGCGGCGTCTCTACATGACGATGCGCACCGAGCACCGAACCCCGGCCAAGGTCGGGGTGGGGGTCGGTCTCGGGGTTTTCGTGGGTTGCTCGCCGCTCTGGGGGGTCCATCTCCCGTTGGCGGTCCTGTTCGCAACGCTGTTCCGCCTGAATCGGGCCATCGTCTATGCCTCCGCGTACATCGGGAACCCCCTGACGGCGGGGCCGATGCTCTTCGCCGAGGTCCAAATCGGGCATCGGATCCTCCACGGCGCCTGGCTACCGGTGACGCTTTCGAACGTCGAGACCCTGGGGTTTCTGGGGATCTTCACGGACCTCATGCTGGGGAGTGTCGTGTTCGGGCTGGTACTGGGCGCTCTGCTCGGCGTCGCGGCATGGATCGTCGCGCGCTCCGGAGGCCATCACGAGACCTACCGCGAGATCGTGGACGCGATCGTCGTGCGCTTCGTGGACGTCTCCATCCGGGATGCCGAGGCGGCCCACGCCCGCCTGCTGAAAGACCCGATGTATCCCTTCCTCATCGAAGAAGAGGTTCTGGGCTCGGGCGCGCGCGTCTTGGACCTCGGGTGCGGGCGCGGCCTGGTCGGCGTGCTCGTCGGGCTGTTCACCCGCGCGTCCGATCCCCGGTGGTACCTCGGCCTCGACCGCTGCGATCGTTACATCCGCGCGGCCCGCCAGGCCCTGGAACACGTGCCGGGGTGCACGGTGCAGACTCTCGACCTGCGCGATTTCGACCCGCCCGCGGCCGACATCGTCGTGATCAACGACGTGTTGCGCTTCCTGCCGTTCACCTCGCAAGACGCCCTGTTGCGACGGCTTGCCCGGGCGGTTCCACCGGGCGCCCGGATGTTCGTTCGCGAGAAGGACGCGGCGGGAGGGTGGCGTTTCACCTGGGCGGCGCTCATGGACGCCGTCCAGATTCTCGTCCCGGGACATCCTCGACACGGCACCCACTACCGGCGGGCGGGAGAGCTTCGCAACGCGCTGATCGCGGCCGGTTTCAGCGTGCGCGACCGCACCGTGGCGCGCTCGTCATCGCCCGCCTGGGTTCTTCTCGAAGCGGTGCGCCGGCCGGCCGGAACGGGACGCGGCTGATGCGCGCGCTCACGATCTCGCGACCCGGCGGCCCCGAAGTCTTGGAGCTCGTCACGGTCGCCGATCCCGTCGCCGGTCCGGACGAGGTCCTCGTCCGCGTGCGGGCTTCGGCGCTCAACCGCGCCGACGTGCTTCAGCGGCGCGGGCTCTACCCTGCGCCTCCGGGCGTTCCCCCCGACATCCCGGGGCTGGAGTTCTCCGGTGAGATCGAAGCGTGCGGTGAGCTGGTCACGACGCTTCAGCCCGGAGACCGCGTGATGGGTATCGTCGGCGGCGGCGGTCATGCCGAAAAGCTGATTCTTCACGAGCGCCTGTGCCTGCGGGTTCCTCCCGGGATGAGTTTCGAGGATGCCGCCGCGGTTCCCGAGGCGTTCCTGACCGCCTACGACGCGCTGTTCCTGCGGGGTGGCTTGAGGCCGGGCGAGACCGTGCTCCTGCACGCGGCGGGCTCGGGCGTGGGCACCTCGGCCGCGGCCATTGCGACGGTTGCCGGAGGGCGCGTCATCGCGCTGTCGCGGACGGCCGACAAGCGCCGCCGTCTCGAGACGATGGGCCTTCACCGCGTTGTCGACCCCGCGGCGCCAAACCTCGCGGAGACGATCCGCATGGCGACCGGAGGCGAAGGCGCCGCCCTCGTGATCGACTTCCTCGGCGCGTCTACTTTCGCCTTGAACCTCGACGTCCTGGCGGTGCGCGGCCGGCTCGTGCTGGTCGGCACGATGAGCGGGGCCAAGGCCGAAGCCGACCTCGGCGCCATCCTGAGGAAGCGCCTCACCGTGATCGGGACCGTCCTGCGCTCGCGGCCGATCGAGGAGAAAATAGAGCTCGTGCAGGCTTTCGCCCATACGATGCTGCCGCTGCTCGCCGCCGGACGACTGCACCCGGTGGTCGACCGGGTGGTCCCGTTCGAGGACGCCGCGAGCGCTCACGCAGCGATGGAGCGGAACGAGAATTTCGGAAAGATCGTCCTTCGGATCTCCTGAGACCGGAGGCCCGGGACTCGCGGGATTGTCCTTCCCGCGTCACAATGGGAGGGTCCGCGCTATCCCATTCCCGAAAAGGAGTCCCGGATGACCCGTACCGTGCGATTTGTTTCATCCCTGGCTTTTGCCGCCATCGCGGCCATGGCGCCGGCCGCCGCCGACGTTTGGAAGATCGACGGAGCCCACTCGAGCGCGCAGTTTTCGGTCACGCACCTCATGATCTCGACCGTGCGCGGAGACTTCGGCTCGATGTCCGGCACGGTGGAGTTCGACGGCAAATCCGTCGGATCGATCAAGGTCGACGCGACCATCGACACGGCGTCCATCAGCACCAACAACGACAAGCGCGACGCGCACCTCAAGAGTGCTGATTTTTTCGACGTCGCCAAATACCCGACGCTCACTTTCAAATCGACGAAGGTCGTCCCCGGAACCGACGGCACCTTCAAACTCGTCGGCGATTTGACGATGCACGGAGTCACCAAGGAAGTGACCCTCGAGGTGACGGCGCCGTCACAGGTCATCAAGGGGATGCGCGGCGAGTCGCGCGTGGCCGCGTCGGCGACGGCGAAGATCAACAGGCAGGACTTCGGTGTGAAGTGGAATGCGGACCTTGACGGCGGCGGCGTGGTCGTCAGCGACACCGTCAAGATCACGCTCGACATCGAAGCGTTGCTCCCGCCCGCCACGCCCCCCCCGGCCCCGCCGGCTCCCCCGGCTCCCCCGGCTCCGCCCAAGAACTAGAGCGATGATCGCGCGCAGACCGGCGGCCGAACGAGGGGTGAGCAATCTCGGCTGGCTCGACAGCCGCCACACGTTTTCGTTCGGGGAGTACCACGACCCGGAGCACATGGGCTTCAAAACCCTGCGCGTCATCAACGACGATCGCGTCTTGGGGGGTGCCGGTTTCGGCCGGCACCCCCATCGAGACATGGAGATCTTCAGTTACGTCCTTGCCGGCAAGCTCGCGCACGAGGACTCCCTCGGCACCGGCGCGACCGTCGGCGCCGGCGAGGTTCAAAAAATGAGCGCCGGGACCGGCATCCTCCACAGTGAGTTCAACCCATCCCCGACCGACCCCCTGCGCTTCCTCCAGGTGTGGATCCTCCCCGAGAAGCGAGGGCTGCGGCCTTCGTACGAACAGAGGGCCTTCGACGACGCCGCAAAGCGCGGCCGGCTCAAGCTGATCGGCTCGCGCGACGGAAGCAGCGGCTCGATCGTCTTTCACCAGGACGTCGCGATCTACGCCTCGATCCTGGGAGACGGCCAGTCGGTCGAACACCGTCTCGCGGCAGGACGGGGCGCCTGGCTTCAGGTGGCCCGCGGCGCCGTCGTGGTCAACGGCCAGCGACTGGACGAAGGAGACGGAGCCGCGATCGTGGACGAGGCGGCGATCGCGATTCGCGGCGTGGCGGAGTCGGAGGTCTTGCTGTTCGATCTGGCGTGAAGCAATATCCCGCCCATGAGCAACCCGGAAACTGAAGGCGGCCTCCCCGACAACGCCTATCGCGAGCTCGCCGAAGGCGAGCGCTACCAACCGATCGTCCCCGCGGAGTCCACGGTCCCCGAGATTACGGCGCGCTCGATCGTGTTCGGCCTGGTTATGACGGCAATCTTCTCGGCGGCCGCGGCGTACCTCGCTCTCAAACTCGGTCAGGGGATCGAATCCGCGATCCCGATCGCGATCCTCGCGATCGGCTACTCCGCGATCGCAAGGCGTAAGTCCACGCTCCTCGAAAACGTCAACATCGTGACGCTCGGGGCCTGCGCGGGGATCGTCGTCGGTGGATCCACCTTCACGATGCCCGCGATTTTCATCCTGGGCCTCGAGAAGCAGTCGAGTTTCGGACAGATCTTCCTCGTGCCGCTACTCGGCGCGATCCTGGGCGTTCTCTTCCTGATTCCGTTCCGCCGCTACTTCGTCGCCGAGATGCACGGCAAGCTCCCCTTCCCGGAGGCCACCGCGACGACCGAGATCTTGGTCGCCGGAGGCCGCGGCGGGCGGCAGGCCCTGGTGCTTTTGAGCTCCATGGCCGTCGGCTTCACCGTGGATTTTCTGGCGCTGCACTTCAGAGCTTGGAAGGACACCTTCACGACGGTTTTGATCCCCTCCCTCCACAAGCTGACCGACGACGTCAAGGCGATCTTCGTTCTCAACACGTCTGCGGCGGTCCTGGGTCTCGGTTACATCGTCGGATTGAAGTACGCGACGATCATCATGGCGGGTTCGTTCCTCTCCTACTACGTCTTCGTGCCCCTGATCGGCGCGGTCGGGGGGATGATCCCCGGACCGCTGTTCCCCGGCCGGCCGCCGGTCGCGGGCCTCGACGCCGAGGCGATCTTCACGCAGTACGTCCGCTACATCGGGATCGGCGCCATCTTCGCGGCGGGGGTCCTGTCCGTCGTCAAGATGTCCCCGGTCATCGTCCAGGCGGTGTCCCGGGTCTTCGGTGAGCTCAGGCGGGCCGGCCGCGGCGGCGAGGCCTCGGCGCGGACGGACCACGATCTTTCGATCGGGACCGTCGTTGCCGGGACCGGCGCGGTGGCGCTCGCCCTGTTCTTGTACTTCCGCTTCGCCGTCTTGGCGGGCACCGCGAACCCGACGCGGATCTCGGCGATGTCCCTCGTGCTGACGCTTGGCATCACCTTTCTGTTCGCCGCCGTCTCCGCGTGGGCGATCGCGATGATCTCGACGACGCCGATCTCCGGCATGACGCTGACGACCCTGATCATCTCCGCGGGCGTCCTGTCGGCCCTCGGGCTCGCCGGCCCCTCCGGCATGCTCTCGGTCCTGCTGATCGGAGGCGTCGTCTGCACGGCGCTCTCGATGACGGGGTCGATGGTCACGCTCCTCAAGGTGGGTTACTGGACGGGCGCGACGCCGCGCCGGATCGAGCTCACCCTGATCGCCGGGTCGGTCGTCGCCGCCATCACGGTCACCGCGATCATGTTCGTTTTCGCCAAGGTCTATGGCTACTCGCCCTCTCCCGAGCACCCGAACCCCGTGGCGGCGCCGCAGGCCAACGCGATGGCCGCGGTGATCTCCTCGGTCATGCAATCGGGTAACGCCCCTTGGTTCCTCTACGGCATCGGCGCGGTCATTGCCGTCATCGTGCAAATGCTCGGGATCTCAGCGCTCGCTTTCGCGCTGGGGATGTACCTGCCGATCGAGCTCAACACGCCGATCTTGGCCGGAGCGATCGTCGCGTGGTTCGTCAGGCGCCCCGCGAGCAACCCGATGCTGGCCCGGGCACGCGGAAGCCGCGGCACGTTGATCGCCTCCGGGTTCATCGCGGGCGGAGCGATCGCCGGCGTGGCGGACGGGATGATCCGCTTCGGCTTCGACTGGTTCCAAAAGCCGATGGCCTACGACTTCGGAAACGACGGCTCCGCCGGAAACTGGATCGGCCTCGCGGTGTTCGTCGGTTTAGGCGTCTTCCTCTGGTGGGACGCCCGACGGGCTTCCGAAGAAGAGGGCGCGGGGCCCGAGATTTCGATGTAGCCGGGGTCGAGGGGGCAGTCC
>JANMVW010000384.1:0-2037 GCA_031393555.1 Acidobacteriota bacterium | reverse complement strand
ACGAGCTCGACCAGAACGCCGCCCGCGGCGCGCGGATGGAGGAAGGCGACTTTCGTCCCGGCCGCCCCAGACCGAGGCGCGTCGTCGAGAAGCGGGATCCCTTGGGCCTTCAGGCGATCCAGGACGGGCTGAATCCGTTCGACCTCAAAGGTGATGTGATGGATCCCTTCGCCCCGCTTTTCGATGAACTTCGCGATGGGCGAATCGGGACGGGTGGCTTCGAGCAACTCGATGCGGGACGTTCCCGCCGGCAGGAACGCGACCCGGACACCTTCGGTCGGCACGCTTTCCGTACCCCCCAACTCCAATCCGAGCCCGTCCTGCCAGAAGCCGACGCGATCCTCCAGACTCTTCACCGCGATCCCGATGTGATCGACCTTGAGGATCATCGCTCGTTCCCTCCTTGAAGCACACGATCGGCGGCCGAGTAAGGGTCGAGCCGGCGATCCGCGATCTCCCCGACCATCTCGGCGAACCGCGGCCCCGGCAAGAGCCTCAGGCGAACATCGCGCAGAAACCGGTCCGTCAGGACCCCCAGGAATCGCATCTCGGCCCGCTCCCACCGGCGTTGCGCCCGCGTCTCCGCACCCGCCGAGGCCACGTAGGCCGTGAGGCCGTCGCGCAGCGCGGAGACCCCTTCGCCGGTCGTCGCAACCGTTCGATAGATAGGAGGACGCCGGGTGATCGAGGGGGCCAGCGCCATCATCGCGTCGAGCTCGGTCGCGACCTTGTCCGCGCCCGGACGGTCGGCTTTGTTGATGACGAACAGATCGGCGATCTCGAGGATGCCGGCCTTGATCGCCTGGATGTCGTCCCCCATGCCCGGAACCAGCACGACGGTCACCACGTCCGCAGCGCGCGCAACCTCGATTTCGTCCTGGCCGACACCGACGGTCTCGATGATCACCGGGTCGTAGCCGGCGGCGTCCATGAGATCGACCGCGTCGGAGGCCGCCCGCGAGAGGCCCCCGAGATGACCCCGGCTCGCCATCGAACGAATGAACACGCCGTCATCGGTCGCGTGTCCCTGCATGCGCACGCGATCTCCGAGGATCGCCCCGCCCGAATACGCGGACGAGGGATCGACCGCCACGACGCCCACGCGTTTTCCCTGTTCTCGAAACGAGGCGACCAACCGGTCGACCAAGCTGGACTTTCCCGCTCCCGGAGACCCGGTGATGCCGATCACGGTCGCGCGGCCCGTGTGCGGAAAAACACCGCGCAGCAAAGCCGCGCTTCCCGAGGTGTTTTCCTCGACGACGCTGATCGCACGCGCGAGAGCGCGGACGTCCCCGGACAACACCCGTTTCACCGCATCCACTAGATGGCCTTCAAGAGCTCACGCGCGATCACGAGGCGCTGGATTTCGCTGGTCCCCTCGCCGATCGTGCACAGCTTCATGTCCCGGTAGAACTTCTCGACGGGAAAGTCTTTCACGTAGCCGTAACCGCCAAACACCTGGAGCGCCCGGTCCGCGACGTAGACACCGATCTCCGAGGCGAACAGTTTTGCCATCGAAGACTCGAGCGTCGTTTTCATGCCGTTGTCTTTCATCCAGGCGGCGCGGTACACGAGAAGCTGGGCGGCATCGAGGCGCGTGGCCATCTCGGCCAGCATGTGCTGCACCGCCTGGAACTCCGAGATCGGCTTGCCGAACTGCTGTCGCTGCTTGGAATAGGCAAGGGCCGCTTCGTAGGCTCCCCGGGCCATGCCGAGCGCCAAAGCGGCGATCGAGATCCGGCCGCCGTCCAGGATCTTCATCGCGTCGACGAAACCCTCGCCGCGGGCGCCGACCATCGCCGCCTCCGGCACGACGCAGTCCTCCATGATCACTTCGGCGGTGTCCGAAGCGCGAAGGCCCATCTTGTTTTCTTTTTTTCCGCCGCGAAACCCCGGCGTCCCCTTCTCGATCGCGAACGCCGAGATGCCCTTCTTCTCGAGGCCCGGGTCGGTCACCGCGAAAACGATCGTGAGATCGCCGACCGAGCCGTGCGTCGTGAACGTCTTCGAGCCGTTCAAAACCCAACCGCCGCCAGG
>JANMVW010000383.1:0-7043 GCA_031393555.1 Acidobacteriota bacterium | reverse complement strand
CGCCGAGCTCGACGCGCTACGCCCGCTGATACCCGTTTTTGTCAGCTATGTGCTGAGCTTCGTGTTCATCGGAATCTACTGGAACAACCACCATCACATGCTGCACGCCGCAGGAAAGGTCAATGGGCGCATCCTGTGGGCCAACCTGCATCTTTTGTTCTGGCTGTCGCTCATCCCGTTCGTCACCGGGTGGATGGGCGAGAACCACTTTGCGGCGCTGCCCGTTGCGCTCTACGGGGCGGTCCTGTTGATGGCCGGCCTTGCGTATTTCGTCCTCGCCCGGGCGCTTGCGGCGCACCACGGCAAGGACTCGAAATTGGCGCTGGCTCTCGGGAAAGACACCAAAGGGAAAGCCTCGGTAGCCATCTATGCCGCGGCGGTACCTTTGTCGTTCGTCAATCCCTGGATCGCGTTTGCGATGTACATCGTGGTCGCGATCCTCTGGTTCATCCCCGATCGCCGCATCGAGCGGGCGTTTGCGGAGTGACGGCAGGTAACGGCTCATGAAACGAAGTCCCCAGTTGCGTGACTTGTCGGACGACCACCATCACGGTCTCGTGCTCGCGCAAAAGGCGAAGCAAGCCGCGGCCAGCGGAGACGAGCGCGCCGCGGCCGAAGTTTGGGTCGAGGTGGAGATGCAGTTCGAGACCGAACTGGCGCCCCACTTCCTGATCGAAGAAACGCTCCTCGCTCCGCCCCTCGCGCGTGCAGACGAGTCCCTGCTCGTCGGGAGACTTCTCAAGGAGCATCGAGCGCTTCGCGAGTGCGTCCAGCCAGGCCATGGACGAACGCCAGCGGACTTGAGCCGCTTCGGCGAGCTGTTGGAGAACCACATCCGGTTCGAGGAACGTGAGCTGTTCGAGGTGGCCCAGAAGCGCCTCACCGCCGAAGAGCTCGACGCGATCGCCGAGGCCTGCCGCGCCAACAGGGCATGACATGAAAGTCCTCAAGGCGGCTTTTCTCTATTTCGCGCTCGTCTTCGGCGCAGGATTCGCTCTCGGGCCCGTGCGCCTGCTGTAGGCCGTGCCTCGCTTCGGGACCAGGACCGCCGAGTTGTTGGAGATGCCCATCATGCTCGTCGTCACGGTGCTGGCGGCGCGATGGGTCGGTCGGCGCCTCGGCGTACCCACGACCGCTCGCTCGCGACTCGGCATGGGAGGCACGACGCTCGGCCTGCTGCTTGTCACGGAGTTCGCGCTGGTGCTCCGCCTTCGCGGCCTGTCGGTCGCGGAGTACCTCGCGAGCCGCGACCCGGTGTCGGGTGCGGTCTATTACGCGATGCTCGGCGGCGTCGCCATCATGCCGCTCGTCGTGACCTATACTGACCGACCGGTTCACGGACAAGCGGAATAGCGATCGACCTTGCGCAACTGCTGAAGGAATCCCGAACCACAATCCTCTCCGACGCGCTCCAAGGGCTCACGCGGGCCACCCTCCCTCACTACAAGGCCAGTAACCCCGAGCAGAACAACGAACGATTGGCCAATCGATTCGACTTGACTCAGCAGTGCGTCGACACGCGTACGATCACGGCAAAGCTCCAGCCGCTCCGGTATCCGGAGGCCTTCGGACTCGCAAGCACGGTGCTCGGCGCCGGAAAGCAGGCGCTCGCCCTCAAGTGGGTCTCCCTCGCCGGTCACCACCACGCAGTGAAGACCCGAGACCTGTCCGCCCTGTTCCGCTGAACGCCCTCAGTCGTAGTGCTTCCCGGCCCCCCACGCGTCGGCGAGTGACGCCCTGAGCCCCCGCGCCACCCAGATCGTGAGGTCGCTCTCGTAAGGCATGCAATCGGCGCAGCGAAAGAGCCCCGCGGGCTCGACACTCGCGAAATCGCCGACGTGATCCGCGAGTTCGCCGCCGATGATCAGAACCACGGCGCCCGTGCACGATCCCGGACCCCACATCCAGTAGCTGTTGTGTTGCGAGATCACGGGAGGGAGGTCCAGCGCGGGACCGAAGTAGTCGATCGCGGCGGCTTCGCCGTAGTTCCGGCCGTAGACGCAGGCTCGCGCGCGATCGTCCGCCGGGAGAGCGGCGTTGACGGTAGCCACTGCTTCCGCCAGCTCGCGCCAGCCGTGCATGTCGGCAAAGAACTGCGGCAGTCGCCCGATGCGGTGGTTCTCGTCCGTCCCGGGACGGATGCCCAGGGCGGCGGCGTAGCGCACGTAGGCGTCTTCTGTGAGCAAAGGCTTGACGAGCGGTAACGCCACGACGATCGACGCGGCGGCCAGGATCGCAACGGCACGAAGGGATCGCGCGAATCGCCCCGAAGTCCAAGTCTCGAGCACGACACCGGCCGCGGGAAACAGAAGAGTCAACGCCGGGGCGAAGTAGTACGGCTTCGAAACCGAGCTCGCGAGCACGACCAGCACGGCGAGTGCCGCCCACCCGAGCGGACGGAACGCCCGCGCTTTGCCTGCCGCAAGCAGCCAACCCAGTCCGGCGAGGGCGAACGAGAAACCCACCGGCCCCGCCATCACGAACTGCTTGGCGACGAAGCCGACGGGCCCCATCGGTGTGATCTTGTCGCGCTGCGCATTTGCCACGAACTCGCGCGTCGGCCAGCCGTGAACGACCTGCCATGCGACATGAGGAACGAAGAGCGCTGCCGCCACGGCCCCACCGAGCCAGATCCACCGGCTGCGGAACACGGCGAACCGCCGCGTGAGCAGGAGGCCGGCAACGAGACCGGACGCTAGCAGGGCAACGTCGATTTTGTTTTCGAGACCGATCCCGGACAGCACGCCGAAAGCGAGCCAGAGCCTCGCGCTTCCGCCGGCGAGAATGCGCACGGCGATCCACACGAGCCCAGCCCAGATCAGGACGTCGAAGCCGTTCATCGAGTAGATCGAAAAGAGCGACAAGTAAACCGGCGCCGCGGCGGCGAGCACCTGCGCGAGGAGACGGGCCCATCGCCCACCACCCAACTCTCGGGCCGTGTCGCCGACTAGAAGGACAGTGCCCGCCGCGGCAACGGCCGACAGCATGCGAAGCGCGAGCCACGAATCGCCGACCAGGAGCCGGGACAACCAGGCGATCAGCGCGACCAGAGGAGGGTGATCGACATACCCCCAGTCGAGGTGCCGGGCGCAAGCGATGTAATAGAGCTCATCGCGGAAAACCCCGTAACCTGAGGCCGTCGCCGCGAAAGAAGCCAGCACGGCAAGCGGCAAGGCCCATCGGGCCAGAAGCTCGGAGCGATCCTGCCCCAAAATGATCAACGCCCACCTCGAGTGGCGGGAGTATGCTCCAAGAAACCCCCCGTGGATGTGCCATCATGAACCGAGACGTGTCGGCGGCCGGTCGATGGGCTCGGCTCTGCATCGCGGCACTCATGGGACTCTCGGCGCCGCGGATCGTCGACGGGGCGTGCACCGTGCCCGCACCCGACTTCGGCCAACTCAGCCCGAACTGCTATGGCGGGTACTGCTACGTCGTCAGCCCCGGCCTGCGCACATCGGACACTTTGGCCGGGACCTTTTGGAGCTTCGGGAGCGGAAACCCGGCGGTCGGGAACGGGACCGACAACGGCGCCTGGTCGCTCGGCAACTGGCTCCATCCCGAGGGCTCGAAGTTCTGGCTCGGCGGAAACTGGTCTGCGAGCTCGGCGATCGACGGGTGCATCACAGGGTCGACGGCGCCGGGGAAACCCGCCGAGATCATGGTCGCCTTGACCTCCGACGAAGCCTTCGGCATGGCGTTCTTCGCGGTCGCCTCCGCGCGGCGAATCGTGAACGCCTTTCCCGAATTCGATTTCACGTTTGTCGCGGGGGGAGGCCTGGCCCGGGACATCAATCTGGTGGAGATCCCGCGGGCTCGCATCCTCTCCGTCACGCGTCCCGACACCTACCGGTTCGGCGGCGTCATGTTCTCGCAGGTGAGCCCCGGGATTTACGGCGACGGCTCTCTCGCGCCGCAAGAGGTCGCCAAGGGCTATCGCATTTACACTAGTTTGCAAACGCCGACGAGCCTCAAGACTTCAGCCGGGTGGTCCGCGATCTCGGGGATCGTTCCGCTCGACCAGGACGTTTCCATCAACGTGCCTTGCCCGGCCGCGACCGGAGAGTTCTACGTCGGCTCCACGCTGGCCTTCGACGGCGATTTCGAATCGGCCCACGTGGGCCGGTACGTCCGCATCGTTTGCAATCACTGCGCGCCATACGACCAGGACGGCGACGGCTGGTACCAATTCGGAGGCCTCCCCGAGTGCTGCCAAGACCCTTGGTGCGACTGCAACGACAGCAACCCGAACGTGTACCCCGAAGCTCTCGAGGTGTGCAACGGGATCGACGACAACTGCGACGACTTGATCGACAACGCCAACGTTCCAGGGCCCGTCGCCGCGCTCCAACTCGAAAAGCAGCCCGGCACAACACGCATCGAATGGCCTGCACTCCCCGTAGCCCAACGCTACGACGTCGTGCGAGGGGACCTCACGACGCTGCTCCTGACTGGGGGCAGCTACTCCGCCGCAACCGAGACGTGCGCCGCAAATGACGTCACGGCGCCTTACCTCGATGACGCGGAAGAGCCCGTTCCCGGCGGCTACGGCCTCTGGTATCTGATCCGCGCGGCGAACTGCACCGGGGTGGGAAGCTACAACGGTCCCGGCGCTTCGCAGACCGCTCCGCGCGATGCGGGGATCGCGGCGTCGGGCCACGGTTGCCCGTAGAGGGCGGTCACGCGTTCTTTCCCACGAGGATACGGCGCACCGCCTCTTGGCGGTACGCGAAGATACGTTGGAGTTGCGTGCGCACGAGCGGAAGCGCGACGCGGCCCAGCATCCCCATCGGCAACACGTAGCGCACGGTGTCGTCGATGAGTGTGCCGCTGTCGGCCTCGGTGAAGGTGTGGGTGTGGTGCCAGAGCGCGTAAGGCCCCTGGACCTGCTCGTCGACGAAATCGTCGGGCGGCTGCCATCGCGAGATCAGCGTGCGCCAGCTCATCGGCACGCCCCATAGGCGAATCGTGTAGTCGAGGACCGCGCCCTCGCGCATGACGATCGGCCGGGGCGTGAGGATCCTGAATCGCAGCTCGGGCGGGGTGATGCGGCCCAAGTTCGACGCGTCGGCGAAGAACGGGAACACCTGCCGCTTCGTCAGCGGAAGCACCGCCTGTACGCGGAGGATGTTCGGCTCCATGGCCGCACATGGGAGCACGGCCGGACGATGGAGTCGAATGGGATAGAATCGATCCCATGCGCAAAGCGGCCAAGCCTTCCGGGACCTCCGAATTCCCTGCCGTCTTCTCGGCCCTTCATGCAATCCTCGATAAACACGAGCCGTTGATGCGCGTCGTGCACGACAAGCCGGGGAACTACCACCTCGACGCCGGTTACAGCGAGAAATGGAAGCGGGACATCTTCTTCGGCGGGATCCGGCTGAACAAAAGCTACGTCAGCTTCTACCTTATGCCGGTCTACATGCACCCCGAGCTCTTGAAGCGGGTCTCCCCCGAACTGAAAAAACGCATGCAGGGGAAGTCCTGCTTCAATTTCAAGACCATCGAGCCGGCGCTCTTCAAGGAACTGACGGTCCTCACGAAGCAGGGGCTCGAGCGGTTCAAGAAGGAAGGTCTGCTCTAGCCGATGGAGATCCGGCCCATCACTTCGGCGGAAGCGCGCACCGTACGTCTCCCGGTGCTGCGCCCGGGGTTGCCGCCCGAAGCCGCGGTCTTCGATCACGACGATGACCCCGCCGCGCGGCACTTCGGCGCGTTCGACGGCCTCCGGCTCGTCGGCGTCGCGACGTTTTTTCCCGAGCCTTGCCCCATAAGGCCCGGGCATCGCGCCTGGCGGCTTCGCGGCATGGCGACCTTTCCAGAGATGCAGGGTCGCGGTGGCGGCAGCCAACTCGTCGCGGAAGGCCAGCGTCGCTCGAGCCGACAACGCGGAACTGATGTGGTGCAACGCGCGGGTTTCGGCGCGAGGCTTCTACGAGAAACTCGGCTTCGCCACGTCCGGGGACGAGTTCGTCCTTCCGGTCGCGGGCCCGCATTACGTGATGATCAAAGACCTCCGGGAGCCCTCGTGAACACGTCCGCCCGACCCCTTTTCCGCCGTCCTTGGGACATCGTTTTCATCGTGTTCTGGGCGATCAACTTCGGCTTCATCACGTACATGATCGACATCGAGCAAATCGTCATCCCCGACCCCGCGCACTTCGCCTATCCGATATGGCCGCCGCGCTTCGCGGTGGACGCGATCCACTGGTGGGCGCGGTCGTTCGACCCCGTCGTCTGGGCACGCGCGCCGTGGTACCGCGCGACGATCTGGATCGACTCGCTCGTTTTCGGTCCCTTCTATCTCTTCGCGATCCGGGCGTTTTGGAAGGGGAAGAGTTGGATCCGCATCCCCGCTTTCGTCTGGGCGGGAATGATGATCTCGATCGTCACGATCATCCTCTTCGAAGAGTTGTGGGGCACAACCCCGACTGCGGCGCGCGGCCTCGTCCTGGGCGCGAACCTCCCTTGGCTCTTGTTCCCGTGCGCGGTGATCTGGCGGATGCGTCGCGAAAATCCGTTCGGCATGGAGTCTCCGTGAAGCCCCTCGCCCCACCCCAAGTATTCTTCCGACGCCTGCTCGTCAGCGCCGCGGTGGGCTTCGGCCTCGTGGCCGTGTCTTTGGCCGTGGGCATGGCGGGCTATCACGGCTACGAGGGAATTCCCTGGATCGACGCGTTCCTGAACGCCTCGATGATCCTCTCCGGGATGGGTCCGCTGCTGTCCCCCGTCACCACCGGAGGCAAGCTGTTCGCTGGGTTTTACGCGCTCTACAGCGGGCTGGCTGTGCTCGTGATCGCAGGCGTCATTTTCGCCCCCGTGGTTCACCGTTTTCTTCACCGGTTCCACATGGAAGCCGAGGAAGACTAAATGTCGAGGATCCCTTGAAGTTGAAGTTCGTCTACGCCGCTGCCGCGGCGATCGCTCTGGCGCTCTCCGCCTCTCCCGCCTCGGCCGATCTCGCCTCGGCGACGAAGGCCTACGGCAAACTTCTTACGCAGTACGTCACGCCGCGCGGCGTCAAGTACGACGCCTGGCGCACG
>JANMVW010000374.1:0-4255 GCA_031393555.1 Acidobacteriota bacterium | reverse complement strand
TGCGTCCGGCGATCAAGCGGGCGATGGTGGTCTTCCCGCAGCCGGGAGGGCCCCACAAAATGAGCGATCTCAACTCATCGGCCTCGATCGCTCGCCTGAGCGGGGCGGCGGGGCCGAGAAGGGCGTCCTGACCGAGGATGTCTTCGAGCG
Organism: Acidobacteriota bacterium; assembly: GCA_031393555.1. GTDB lineage: Bacteria > Acidobacteriota > Polarisedimenticolia > Polarisedimenticolales > DASRJG01 > DASRJG01. Next base: position 4,105 of record JANMVW010000374.1, on the reverse strand, counting down.
AACGAGGACGCATGCGGTCCGCGAGCGGCGGACTGGAGGACGAGTCGAACTGAGATGCGTGGCGGGGAGCGTCGCCGAAGAGGCCCACCGAGCTCCTAGAAAGTCGACGCCTGGTTCTTGTTGTCGTTGCTATTGACGGCGTCGACGACGATGGCCCCACCGACGATGACACCACCTGCGATCACCCACTTTGCCCACGTCGGGAGAGCGCCCTTCTTCTTACCGTTCGTATCTTGCGGCGCGGCTTCGGCTGGGGTCTGATCCTTCTTGCCGGGCTTGAGCGCCAGAGACAAAGGGCGGTTCATCCCGGGCGCAAGTTGGAGGTTGCTTGCCGCGAGAAACGCGCCTTCCGGGGCTTCCACCACGAGCGCATAGCTACCGGCCGGCGCGGCGTCGATGGAGAACGCTCCACGCGTATCGGTCGGCGAGGAGCGGTAGGCACGCTCGGAAGCCGGCTCGATCAGCATGACGACGACGCCAGGACGGGGGTCGGCGCCGTTTTGCGCCAAAACGCGGCCTGTGAGCGTCGACGGTGATCCCGCGAGGAGCGCTCCGGAGGACGTCAGGGTGGCAAGGCCAACAATCAGGGCCGCGGCGGTTGAGCGGCGAAGTGCGGTCGACGACATGAAAACATCCTCCAAGAAGTTCACCGCCGGGATTGTGCTTCGGCTCGGACCCCGGCGTCAAGGGGTTGTTCGTTAGGGCGATTTGTACGATCCGCCTCCCGAGGCGATCGCTGCGAGGGCGACGACGCTTACGCTCACGAGAATCGCGATGCCGGCTGGACTCTTCCAGTATTCGACTCCGATGAGTTTCTGCGATGACTGCGCCATGCCGGCCACCTCGGCCACGGTGATGCCGGTGGGAGGCTCGACCCCACGATCGGTCCACCACGACGCCGGCTTGTCCGCGGTCTCGAGCAGGTTGAAATTCACGACGACCTTGCTGCCCGGGGGAAGGTTGATGGCTTGGTCCCCAAGAAAATCACCCTTTGCGGTCGTGACGATGAGGTCATCCCACCCGTAACTCAGGCCCTGGAGAAGGTACCTGCCACGAGAATCCGTCGGCTGGCTCACCCACGTCCTGTCGCCCTCTAGCGTTCGCACCGTGACGGTGGCGCCGCGGATGGGCTTTCGATCTTGGTCGAAGACGGCGCCGTCGAGTCGGCTGCCGGCAACGGATTTCTTTCTATTCTTGGAAGTCGAACTCGACGGCTGGGCCGCCGCCGCCGGCAAGGCGATCGCCGCCGCCAAAACCGCGCTGAGAACCCGCTGTATCGTTGCAACAGAAATTAACATTTAGTGACCAACCTTCGCGCCATTCGAGTGTAATTTACGTCATTCGCGGGGGGGGTGCCAAAATGTTGAACGGTGAGCAGGAAGCAGAATCGAACGTCATTCATCCCACCGGAAGTAAGTATAGCGCCGGGACGGCAGGGAATCATCGGAGCAGCAGCTCGACCCGGCGTCTCCTGTTTTTTTGCCTCGCGTCCACCTGGGGGTTCATCGTCGGGGTCGTCGGATTGCTGACAGCGATGAGCGTCACCGGCCAGCACCTCGAGCCCGACGCCCTCGTCATCCCCAGTCTGATTCCTGGGCTTGTTGTCGCCGCCGGCGGCGGTCTCGTGGTCGCCGCGGCCTACAGAGAATCGAAGCGCCGCTCGCGATGATTCCGTAGGGCGTGTCGCCACGAACTATCGAAGCCCGTATTTGACGATGCACACGAGAGCGCGCACGCCGTCGCGCCAACCGATTTTCTTCCCCTCGGCGTATGTCCGGCCCGCATACGAGATGCCGACTTCATAGACGCGCACACCCAAGCGCGCAACTTTGACCGTAATTTCGGGTTCGAATCCAAAGCGATCTTCCTCGACGTGGATGCGGCGGAGCACATCGATCCTGAAGAGCTTGTAGCACGTCTCCATGTCGGTGAGGTTCAGGTTCGTCGTCATGTTCGACAGGAGCGTCAGCAATCGGTTGCCAACCATGTGCCAAAAGAACATCACGCGCCGTGCCTCGCTCCCGACAAACCGCGATCCGAAAACGACGTCGGCCTTCTCCTCCAGGATCGGCTGGAGGAGCTTCGTGTACTCGCGGGGGTCGTACTCGAGATCGGCGTCTTGGACGATGACGAAGTCGCCTTGAGCTTCTTTGAATCCGCGACGCAGGGCGGCCCCCTTGCCGCGGTTGACGTCTTGCGCGAAAACGCGCACGCGCTGGTCGCCCCCAAAACGCGCCAGTTCGCGGGCCGTGCCGTCGGTCGAGCCGTCGTCGACGACGATCAACTCACGTTCGACTCCGTCTGGAAGCGGGGCGCGAAGCACCGCGTCGACGAGAGTCGCGACCGTGGCCTCTTCGTTGAACACGGGGATGACGATGCTCAAGCGACTCATGGGGGGCCCTCTCCCGTCAACGCGGCGACGCGCGCCTTCGCCTCGGCGTCGTCGGGTCGCTCGGCGAGGATGGTACGCCATTCGCGAAGAGCGTCTCCGGGCCGCCCCTCGCGGTCTTCAAAGCGCGCAAGCCGGTAGCGGAGGTAGATCGCTTCGCCCCGAGTATCGGGGTTGGCCCGAAGCCGGTACAGCGCGCGGGTCCAATAGTCGCGGGCCAGGGCAGGCTCGGTGCCCACGAACGCATCGCCCGCTTGGGCCATCACCCAAGGCCGTTCAGGAGCCAGCGCAATCGCTCGGAGGGCGTCCGCGTGAGCGCCCGCCGAATCACCCGCGGCGGCTTTCGATCGCGCCCGAAACGCGAACAGCGATGCGGCGGCTTCGGTCTCCGGAAGCGCGAGCGAGGGTGGGACGAGGCGGGACAGCTCGTCGAGGCGCTCGCGCCCAAGCGCGACCAGGGAGGCAACCCTGAGCGCCTCGAGGTCCGCGGGCCAACGAGCCAAAAGCGCGGCGAGACGCGCGTCGGCTTCGTTCTCGCGGCCGCGGCCGCGGAGCGTCTCGGACCAGGCGAGCCACGCCTCGGGGGTTCGAGGGAGGCCGTCGTCGAGCCGCTCGGCGTCGACGAACGGCTCGATATCCGCAAGCGCCGCGGCCGCGTCCTTCGGCGCGTACCCGAACATTCGGGCCGTTTCGCGCAGCGCCATTCCAACCTGGCCGCAACGCGCAAGCACGCGCACGGCGCCGTGCGCGACGCCCGCGTCGGTGGGGGTCAGCCGAACCGCCGCTTGCGCCTGCGACCGGGCCGCCCCGCGCTGGTTTTCGGTCGTTGCGGTCTCGACGAGGAGGCTCGCGGCGATCGTGCGCGAGGTGGAGTCCAAGGGGTTGCGGCGTAAACGCGCCTCCAGGATTTCAAGCGCCCGGCGCACCGGCTCCGGGCCCCCGGAAGAAAAAGAGAGCGCGAGCGCCGACTCCGCGAGGGGCGCAGGCTCGAAAGGACGGCGCGCGGCGTCGGCACCAAAAACCGTGGCTACCGCGGCGGCGGCGAGGACCGCGGCCCCTAGCGCCACCCCCGCCGGCCGCTTCGGTCCAGCGGGGGTGGCCGTGACGAGCTTCAGCTCCGGCCGTTCCACGAAACGCCAAGCAGCACCCCCGAGAGCACCGCGGCGATGGCGGCGTTACCCGGGATGTGGAAATTGAAATCGACGAGGCCGTGGAACAAAAGCGCCCCGAGTCCGAAGGCGGCCCCCGTGGCTAACGGGTCGCTCGTTCCGCGCAGACCGCGAAAGGCTGGCTTCGACAGGGCGGCGAGGGCGAGAACGAGGAAGCCCAAGGCCGGGAGCCCGCCTTCGGCGCCCAGCTGCAGGAGATCGTTGTGGGCAAAGGTGTAATGCAGCCGTACTTCGGGGGAACTGAACGCGGGGAAGACCCACGTGAACGTGCCGAAGCCGCAACCGAATGCGGGAAACGCGGCAATCATCCTAAGCGTATCGACGGCCACGCGGAGGCGGCCTCCGGCGGCCGTCAGGTCTGTACCGGAGGCCGCGTAGCGCGCCGCGAGGTGGTCGGCGCCAAGGTCGGCGAGCGGCAGCGCGGCGATCGCAACGACGATCGCGATCACGGCGAAACGATGGACGGGCTTGCCGCGCAGGAGGACGACGGCCGTTCCCGCCATCGCGACGAGGCCGATCGCCGTTCCGGCGCGCGAGAAGGAAAGCA
>JANMVW010000339.1:0-5495 GCA_031393555.1 Acidobacteriota bacterium | reverse complement strand
GGGTCGTAGACGACGCGCGCCGCGTAGAGGAGCGCCCGGTCGTCTTGCGGGTTGTTCTGCCCGGCCCCGTTGAAGGCCGCGGCCTGATAGCCGAATTTCTTGTCGAAGAAGAGGCCCGAGAGCATCACACCGACGTCGCGGGCCGGGGCGAACTTGGCGCTCGCGATCGAGCGGTCCACGAACTCTTGGCGCGTGTCCGAGGTGAGCTCTTGGAGGCCGAACGGGATCTTGTACTGCCCGACGCGGAGCGTCGCGTAGGGACTCTTGGCGAATTCGACGTAGGCGTCGGTGAGGCGGCCGTTGTTGAGGTTGCTCGTGGCGTCGGTTTTGAGATTCGCCAACTCGACCTCGAACTTGTAGCGCATCCAGGGCTTGAACACCGTTCCCAACACGTAAAATCGTAGTCTCGGGATCGAGAAGGCCACCGAGGCTCCGTCCTCTTGCAGATACCCCAAGCTTGTCGGCTCGGTATCCGCGCTGAACTCCTCGCGGTCGTCGACGGTCATCCTGAATTGTCCCCAGGCGCCGAGCGTCAGGCTGTTGTCGCCGGACTTGAAGGTGACGAACCCTTTCGTGGGGTCGACCGTCGTTTCGGTCTTCGGTTCGGGCTGCGGCTCGTCGGCCGCCAACACCGTCGGGACGAGCGCGGCGCTCAAGATCACGGCTCCGATCAGTCGATTCCATGTCATCTGCTTCACAAGGCCTCCGTGCCTCGTCGACTCGCGGTCCGATCACCCCTTTTGTGCACCGGTCGGAGTCGACGCTTAGATTCAACGGTCTCGCGATGGACAGCATGTAACGCGGGTGTTACGGGCGTGTTAATTCGTCACCGGGGGCCCGGACCCGCGCCTCCGACTCCTCACGCGTTCGTCATCTCCCTGTCACGCGGCCCTCGTAAAACTCCACCGTCAAATCCAAAGACTCCAACAGTCAACCAGGAGGCATCGAGTGGATATCAGGAGACCCAAGCAAGGCATCGCGGCCTGTGTCGTCGGATTCGCGGGGCTCTTCGGAGTCGCTCCGGCACTCGCCGCGAGCATCTTCGTTAACGCGGACATCACGACCAGCCAGACGTGGACGGCCAACAACGAGTACATCCTCACCGACCGCATCTACGTCACCAACGGCTCCACCCTCACGATCGAAGCGGGCGTCACCGTGCGCGGCGAGCCGGAGGATTCTGTCGGATCCCAGAACCCGGGAACGCTCATCATTACCCGTGGATCGAAGATCCGTGCGCTGGGGACCCGCCTGAAGCCGATCATCTTCACCGACCTGGACGACGACAACATCGGCAGCAATCCGGGAACGGCCCCCTATGACAACCTCGTCAACGCTCAAGCGGTGACCGGCCAGTGGGGCGGGGTCATCCTCCTCAGCTACGGCTACGTTGCGAACAACACGCTGGCGGGGCCCAACCCGGCCCGGGAAAACCAGATCGAAGGACTCACCGCCACCGCCGAAAAGGGGTTCTACGGCGGGTGTTCGGAGTTCCTGGCCGGGCCCTACGGCCGCAATTGCGATGACTCCGATTCCGGCACCCTGAACTACGTTTCGATCCGCTACGGCGGGTTCAACCTCTCGGCGAACAACGAAATCAACGGCCTCACTCTGGGCGGCGTCGGTCGCGAGACCGAAATCGACTACATCGACGTCTTCAACAACAAGGACGACAGTATCGAGTTCTTCGGCGGCGCCGTCGGCGTCAAGCACTTGATCTCCGCCAACAGCGGCGATGACGGCTTCGATTTCGACGAAGGGTTCCGGGGCCAGGCCCAGTTCGTGTTCACGATGCAGGGCACGCCGGGCGCCGACAAGTCGGACAAGGGGTTCGAGCAGGACAGCGGGATCAGCCCCGACGGTTCGCAGCCTTACGCCATCCCGACGCTCTACAACTCGACCGTCGTCGGCCTCGGCGCCCAAAAGAACTACACCGCTCACTTCACGAACACGGCGATGCACTGGCGTGACAACGGCGGCGGCCGCCACTACAACTCGGTCTATCTCGACTTCGGGGGCGCGGCGGCCCTGATCGAGGGTGGCTCCACCAATGCTCAGGCCGCCCTCACCTCCGCCGAGCGTGCCGTCACCCCCTATGCCGTTGACGGGACTTACCAGCTCGGACCGGCGGGTGGGTTGCAGCTCGAGTTCCAGGACAACCAGTTCTATTGCTTCGGCGCGCCTGCGGCCGATCTGGTCCCGACCGGCAAGTGCACGGTCTCGCTCGTCGCGTGCGGTTCGACCGCCGATTGCGTCGGCGGCGGGGGCGACACCTGCGTCGACCAAGCGCCGACCTACGGCGGCGACGCGGGCAAGATCCACTACAACAACGGCGCGTTCACCAACCCGGCGCTCAACAATAACTACATCGCCTGCGGCGGCACGCTTCCGATCCGTCAGCTGGTCCGCTCCAACTCCGGCAACCCGAACACGCCGGATACGGTCAGCCTGATCGACCCGATCCCCGCCGCCGGGAGTCCGCTCGCGACGACGACCCGGGCGACGCCGAACAACGGTTTCTTCGAGGACGCCCCCTACAAGGGAGCGTTTGCGCCGAACAACAACGGCAACTGGGCCGACGGCTGGTCGACCCTCTCTCGCCTCGGCTACTTCCCGGTCCGTCCGCAGATCAACGTCTCGGCCGACATCACGGCGAGCACCACCTGGACCGCGAACAACGAGTACGTTCTCACCGACCGCATCTACGTCACCGGCGGGTCAACGCTGACCATCGAGCCCGGAACGGTTGTCCGCGGCGAAGGCGAGGACACCCCCGGCGCGCAGAACCCCGGCACGCTGATCATCGCGCGCGGCTCGAAGATCAACGCGCGCGGCACGAAGGACAATCCGATCGTCTTCACCGATCTCAACGACGACAACGTTCGCGGCAACCCGGGAACGTCGCCTTACAACAACGTGCTCGAAGCCCAGACGGTCGTCGGCCAGTGGGGAGGCGTCATCCTCCTCGGCTACGGCTACGTGGCGAACAACACGCTGGCGGGCCCCAATCCCGCGCGCGAGAACCAGATCGAAGGGCTCACCGCCACCGCGGAAAAGGGCTTCTACGGCGGCTGCGCCGAGTTCCTGACCGGACCGTACGGTCGCAACTGCGACGACGGGGATTCCGGCACGATGACCTACGTCTCGGTCAAGCACGGCGGGTTCAACCTGTCCGCCAACAACGAGATCAACGGGATCACCTTGGGCGGCGTCGGCCGCTCGACCACCCTCGACTACCTCGAAGTGTTCAGCACCAAGGACGACTTCATGGAGAACTTCGGCGGGGCGTCCTACGTCAAGCATCTCATCGGAGCCATCGGCGGCGATGACGGCTACGACTTCGACGAGGGCTACCGCGGCAATCTGCAGTTCTTCTTCGAGGTCCAGGGCACGCCCGGCGCCGACAAGAACGACAAGGGGTTCGAGCAGGACAGCGGAATCAGCCCCGACGGCTCGCAACCGTACGCCATTCCGACGATCTACAACTCGACGGTCGTCGGCCTGGGGAACAACAAGGCCTACACCGCCAAGAGCACCAACACCGCCATGCATTGGCGCGACAACGGCGGCGGCCGCCACTACAACTCGGCTTACCTCGATTTCGGCGGCGCGGCGGCCTTGATCGAGGGCGGCTCAACGAACTGCCAAGCCCCCCTCACCTCCGCCGAGCGTGCCGTCACCGCCTACGCGGTCGACCCCGAGTACCAGATCGGCCCGGCCGGCGGATTCCAGCTCGACATGCAGGACAACGTCTTCTATTGCATCGGCGCGCCTGTCGCCGATCTGGTTCCGACCGGCAAGTGCTCCGTCTCGCTCGTCGCGTGCTGCTCCAGCGCCGACTGCCTCGGCGGTGGCGGCGACACGTGCACCGATCAGGCGCCGACCTACGGCGGCGATGCGGGCAAGCTCCACTACAACAATGGGGCGTTCACCAACGCGAGCCTCCACAACACCCTGATCGCCTGCGGCGGCACGCTTCCCATCGGAACGCTCCAGCGCACGCCCAACGGCAATCCCGCCGTTCCGGACCCGGTCATCGTCATCGACCCCCGGCCGGCGGCCGGTAGCCCGCTCGGCACGACCAACCGCCAGAACCCCGGCGGGTTCTTCACGGCTGCCAACTACAAGGGAGCGTTCGAGCCCGGCAAGGACTGGGCGAAGGGCTGGACCGCGATCGACCGTGTGGGCTACCTCCAGGGCTGCACGGCCGGCGCCGGAGCGGTCCCCGACGAGGTAGGGACGATTTCGTTCCTTGCCAACAAGACCGATCTGGCCTGGTCCGGTTTCGTCAACGATGCGGCCACCTACGACCTCGTCCGCGCCAATGCGCCCAACGCCTTCGGTTCCGCAACGTGTGTCGAGTCGCTCGGTTCGGACGACGACTCGTACGATCCGGCCCTCCCCGCCACCGGGACGGGCTTCTACTACCTGGTTCGCGCGAACAATGCGTGTGGCCAGGGGACGCTCGGGCGCCAGTCTTCGGGCGCCGCGAGGACGGGCGTCAGCTGCCCTTAGTTCGGTTCGCCTTGTCGCCCGGCCGGGCCGGGTCGCCCCTTCCACCCCTTTGGGCGGCCCGGTTCGGTCGGGAGTGACGAGGTAAAGAGTTTTCTTCGAAGTAACGTCTGTAGCAGGTTCGTGACAAGCGGGGGCACGCCATTGCGTGCCCCCGTTTTCGTGTGACACGGTCGCCCTCGTCGCATCGCACACTCGGAGAGAAGCACTCATGAACAGCTCCCGAAGGCGCTCGGTGGTTCGGTCAACGGCTTGGCTTTTGGCCGGTGCTTTGACGATCCCGCTCGCCGGCGCAACGACCTCATCGTCGGCCTCGCGGGACGCCTTCGACTACGCGTTCAAGTTCGCGTCCGCGATCGTGTCCGACCCGAAGGACATGGGTAAGGCCCAAGAGGCCGTCGTGTGGGATCTCACGAGTTCGGGCTTCTGGAAAGACGCCGAGGCGACGGCGGCCAAGATCGAAGGATGGCGACGCGGCACGGCCTATGCCGATCTGGCGACGGCCCTGGCCAAAGCGGGGCGCGTTGACGACGCCAAGCGGATGATCGCGAAGGCCGAGGCCTTCCGCCCGACCGTCGAAGGCTGGCAGAACGTCCGAATCGCCTCGCACATCGCGGCGGCCTATGCGGCGCTCGGGGAAAAAGACAAGGCGAAAACCCTCGCCGTCGCCGTCGCCACCGAGGACCTCCAGCAATACGGGGGCATGAGCACCGCCACGGTCGCTTCCGGCATGGCCGCCCAAGGTGAGTTCGACGGGGCGGCGGCGGAGCTTGACCGCCTGAAGGAAGGCAAGGATCTGGATGACGCCTGGTGGCGCACCGTCGGGTACGTCGACATGGCGAGGCAGAAGTCGCTGACCCGCGAGCACCGCGTGAAGTCCATCAGCGCGGCGCGGCAAGCGGCGGAAGACATTCCCGGTTGGAGGAAAGCCGAGGCGCTGGAGAGCATCGCGGACGAGTTCCGCAAGCTCGGCATGCCCAAGG
>JANMVW010000336.1:0-6589 GCA_031393555.1 Acidobacteriota bacterium | reverse complement strand
GGGAGATCACGCGATGAAATGTGCCTTTGGTTTCTTGGCGCTTGCCGTTCTGCTGGCCCTGCCTGCCGCGGCGGGCGACGCCCCAACAACCGACTCCAAGAAGAAGGAGGATGTCGCCATCCAACAGATTGATGCCCAGATCACGAAAGCCAACGTCGACAAGACCAAGTCCAGCTGGAGAACGAAGCTGCCCAAGCCCGAGAGCGTGGCCTTCGACGCGAAGCACAAGTATTACGCGATGATGGAGACGAACAAAGGGCTCGTGAAGATCGAGTTCCTCCCCGGCGTGGCGCCGATGCACGTCACCAACTTCATCTACCTCAGCCGTCTGGGCTTCTACGATGGACTCTCGTTCCACCGGGTCATCACCGGGTTCATGGCGCAAGGAGGTTGCCCCTTAGGCACGGGAACGGGCGGGCCGGGCTACCAGTTCGGCGCCGAGATCACGGCGTCGAACAAGCACACCACGGGCGGACTGCTCTCGATGGCGAACGCCGGCCCGGGCACCGACGGCAGCCAGTTCTTCCTGACGTTCGTCCCGACGACGTGGCTCGACGACAAGCACACGATCTTCGGCAAGGTCGTCGAAGGGAAAGACGTCCTGAAAAAGCTCGAGGACGCCGGGTCGCAAAGCGGCACGACGTCCGAGCCGCTCAAAATCGACAAGGTCACGATCAAGGTCGACTGATAGAACGTTCAGCTGAGGAGGGGGCTATGACTCAAGACGACAAGAGCGGCCTCGAGCAGGCCCCCTCCAAACTCCCCGCCGGACGCGCCGTCAGGCTGCACGAGCTGACGGACTACGTCCCGGGCTCGGTCGTCAGCCGCATCCTCCTCAAGAACACCGCCGGGACGATCACGCTCTTCGCGTTCGACGCCGGCCAGGGGCTGAGCGAGCACACGGCGCCGTTCGATGCCGTGGTCCAGGTGTTGGATGGCGAGGTGATGCTCACGATCGGCGGCAGGGAAGTGCCCGCCGTCGCCGGCGAGACGGTCCTCATGCCCGCGAACGTGCCCCACGCGCTGCACGCGACGAAGCCGTTCAAGATGCTGCTCACGATGATTCGCGGAGCGTGAACGGGGCGACGTCCCGGTTTTGACATCGTCCGCAACGGATCACGGCTCCGCTTCGAAACACGCGCGGTGCGACCGGCAGGTCTCGGGGCTGCACGGGATCTCGTCCGGTCCCATCACCGTCGTCGTCAACGAGCACCAGTACTGGGCGGTGGGGGAGGACTCGCGCATCTCGACCGCGTCGCGGCCGAGGACGTAGTACATCTTCGTTCTCAAGCGGCGGCAGACGGGAACGAGGGTGGTGTCGTCGACGCTCATCGCAACCTCTAGGCGAGCGAAGCGACGACGCGACGCACCAGCGCCGCCGTCAGCTCCACCTTGTAGCCGTTGTCCGACAGCGGTTCGGCGCCCGTGACGGCGGCGCGGCCCGCGGCCTCGGCCGTGGCCTCGCTCAAGGGCCTGCCGACCAGCGCCTTTTCGGCCAGGCTCGATCGCCACGGAATCGGCGCGACCTGACCGAGCACGACGCGTGCCTCGGCCACGACGCCCCCTTCGACCCGCAATGCGACCGCCACCGAAACGAGCGGCCAGTCGAATCCCGCGCGCTCCCGGGCCTCCGCATAGGCCGACTTCGACCTCGCCGCGGGAGGCAGCACGATGGCGAGGAGGAGCTCGTCCGGCTTCAGGATATTCTCGCGCGTCGGGTCTTTCTCGGGAAGCACGAAGAACTCCGCGGCCGGCACCGCGCGCGGCCCTTGGGCCCCCTCGATGAGGAACGAGGCGCCGTAGGCCGCGAGGGCGACCGCCGCGCTCGAGGGATGCGTCGCGTAGGCGGGCCCGCCGCCGAAGATCACGTGATAGCGGTTCTCGCCGGCGATCGCGAAGCAGACGTCTCCGCCCTTTTTCAGGCATGTGTACGACTCGAGCCGGTAGTACCAGCAGCGGGGACGCTGCAGCACGTTGCCGCCGATCGTCGCGACGTTGCGGATCTGCGGCGACGCGGCGGAGCCGCAGGCCTCAGCCAACGCGGGATGGGTCCGTCGGATCGTCTCGTTCGCGGCGACGGTCGCGAGCGTGACCGCGGCGCCGATGCGCAATCCGCCGTCCGGTTCGATGACGATCTCGTGGAGCCCCGCGACCGATCGCAGATCGACGACCCGCGACGGCTCGATCAGGTGCTCTTTCAGGTGATCCAGCAGATCGATCCCGCCCGCCTTGAAAACGCTCCGCGGCTTTTCGGTCTGTAGCTCGCGGGCCTCGGACGTCGAGCGCGGCTTTGCCAGTTCGAATCGGTTCATGGCTCAGCCCTTCTTTCGCGCCGAGGCCAATGCCGCGAGCACGCGATCCGGGGTGATGGGGAGCTCGCGCACCCGCGCCCCGAGAGCGTTGGCGACCGCGTTCGCGATGGCGGCTAGCGACGGGACCAACGGAGGCTCGCCCAAGCCCGTGGTCGAGGTGTTGTTCCCGAGATTCGCGACGGGAGTCAGAATCGAGCGCGCCTCGAACATGTCCGACGGGGAGAAGAGTTTGTACGACTCGAGGTTGGGGTTGACCATCAACCCCACGTTCTTGTCGATGATCCGGTTTTCGAGGAGCGCCCACGAGGCGCCCTGGATCATCGCGCCGATCACCTGGCTCTCGGCGGTCAGCGGATTCACCGGGAAGCCGCAATCGTTGACCGACACCATTTTCAGGATGCGGACCTCGCCCGTTCCCGTGTCGACCTCGACCTCGGCGAATTGCATTCCGGCGATGTCGTCGCGGAACGTCGCGAACTGCGGCTTCCGATCGGCCAAGGCGTCGATCACCTCGCCCTTCATCCGGCCGGCCGCCGCCTTGAAGGTCATCGACCGCGACGGCGCGCTCGCGACGAAGATGTTCCCGTCGCGAGCGACGAGCTCTTCGGGCTTCGCCGCCAGAACGGGCGCGGCTCGTTCGAGCAGTTGCATCAACGCCTTGTTCGCGGCGAGACGCACGATCGGCGCCACCGAGTTCGTCGTGACGCTCCCCCCGGAGCCGGGACCCTCGGGGAAACGCGTGTCTCCGACGCGCACGGCGATGGCGCTCGGATCGATGCCCAGCTCCTCCGCGGCGATGACGGCCATCGCGGTCCGGAATCCCGTCCCGATGTCCTGCGCTCCGGAAAACACTTCGACCGAGCCGTCACGGTGGATCTTGACCTGCGCGGAGATGCCGCTGTCCTGCGCGAAGACGTACCAGTTCCCGCAGGCCATCCCGATCCCGCGGACCTTTCCGGCCTTCAAATCCGCCGGGCCCTTCTTCTTGTTCCGGCGCTCCCAACCGATCGCTTTCGCGCCGACGTCGTACTGGGCGGCGCGGACCGGGCTCGACTCGTTCTTCCTTCTCAGCTCCAGCGGGTCGATGTCGAGCGCAGCGGCCAGCTCGTCGATCGCGGATTCGAGGGCGAACGCCCCCTGAGGGTGCCCCGGAGCGCGCAGCGGCGCCGCCGGCCCCGCGTTCGTGAAGACGTCGTACTCCTCCGCCGAGAAGTTGGGGTTGTTCTTGTAGAGCGCTCCCGCCGGACCGGACGTCCCCGCGCCGGTGGCGATTCCCGCCGATCCGTACGACGTGAAGCGGAGAGCCACGATCGTGCCGTCTTTTTTCGCTCCGAGCTTGACCGTCATCAGAGCGCTCGGCGCGTTCCCGGTGCACAGGTGCTCCTGAGCCCGATCGAGCATCATCTTGACCGGTGCCCCGGCCTTCTTGGCAAGCCTGCACGCGACGACCGCGAAGGAGCTTCCGCTCGCCGATGGGCCGAGTTTGGCGCCGAAGCCGCCTCCCATGTGCTCCGTGATGACGCGCACGTTCTTGCGATCGATCCCCAATGCCTCCGCCAGTCCCTCTCGAACCGAAAAGACGCCTTGGGTCGACGCGTACACCGTCAGCTGGTCGCCGTCCCACGACGCGACGACGCCGTGGGTTTCTAGCGCGGCGTGGGTGTGGACCGGGAGGCCGTAGGTCCCCTCGACGGTGGTTTCGGCCTCGGCAAACCCCTTGACGACGTCGCCGCGGCCACCTCCACGGCGGCCACTTTTGGGTCCGACGATGTTCCCTTTCTTCGGAACGTCGCGGCCGGCCGGCGATTCCGCCTCGGAAAAGACGAGCGGCGCGCCGGCTCTCATTGCGTCTTTGAGCTCCACCGTGAACGGTCTGCTCTTGGTGACGACCCGAACGAGGCGCGCGGCGTCCCGCGCGACGTCCGGAGAAACGGCGGCGACCGCTGCGAGGTCCTGTCCGGCAAAGCGGATGAGCTTCGAGTCCGTCTTCCACACCGCGCGGACACCAGGCAGCGCTTCCGCCTTCGAGGTGTCGATCGAAACGATTTCTCCCGCGGGGATCGCCGCTCCGATCATGCGGCCGTAGAGCATTCCGGGAAGCCGCACGTCCTGGGTGTACTTCGCGCGCCCGGTGACTTTTTGCGGCCCCTCGAGGCGCGGATGCCGCTTTCCGACCTCGCGGAACTCGGGCAGCCGGTCGAGATCCCACGGCTTGAGATCCCCGTCCACCACGGTCACGTCCATGGCGCGAGGCGCCTGAGGGAGACCGGCCTTGACGGTGAACTTGGTGTCGCCGGCCATCGTCATCCTCTCTTGATGGCGGCGCGCTGCGCCTTCGCCGCCTGGGTGACGGCCTCGAAGATGCGGCCATAGGTTCCGCAGCGGCAGAGGTTTCCGGCGAGGCCTTCCTTGATCTCGGCCAGCGACGGGTCCGGGTTCCGCTTGAGCAGCGCCGTGCCCGCGACCACGAACCCCGGCGTGCAGAAACCGCACTGCAGGGCGTCGCACTCGACGAACGCCGCCTGGAGCGGGCTCATGGCTTCCGGCGTGCCGAGGCCTTCGACGGTCGTGATCTTTCGCCCTTCGGCGTCGGCGGCGAGCATCATGCACGAGGCGATCGGCTCGCCGTCCAAGAGCACGGTGCACGCGCCGCACGCGCCTCGGTCACAGGCGGGTTTCGCGCCCGTTAACCCCAGGTCGTCGCGCAACGCGTCGAGCAATGTCACCCGCGGCTCGACCGAGATCTTCTTCACGGCGCCGTTCACGTCGAGGCTCAAGGGGATGGGGCCGGGACCGAGAAGCGTGGCCTTCCCGGCGGGCGCGCCCAAGGTCAGGCCCACGACGCTCGTCGCCACGGTACCGGCACCCGCGGCTTTGAGAAAATTGCGACGCGTCAGCTTGGGGTCGAGGGCGTCGTCGTCGGACGGCGGAGGCGTTGATTCAGCCAAGCTCCACCTCGGGTCGGTTCAGAGTTCAGAGTTCCGGGCCGCCATTTTCTGCCGCATGGAAGTCACGGTCAAGGCGTCTCGTCCGTCCGATTTCGCGAGGCGAGCAAGCTGCCGTACGCGCTTTTCACCGCGATGAAGTCCGCGCGGTCGAGGCGCAATTCGTCGGCGATCGTGCGGATCGTCGTGTCCTCGGCCGATGAGATCGAGTTGTCGGCCGCTGACACGCCGTAAAGGCAGTGCAAGAGGGCGATCTTCTGCTCGCGTGTCGCGATCTTGTCGAACTCGCGCGTAACGAGGAAATTCTCGACCCCGCCGAACAGGATGCTCTGGGTCTTGGCCATCTGAACGACCATCACGGCCTGCTCTTCAGGAAGACCCCCCTTCTCCTGCACGAGCTGCTCCATCGTGCGGAGTTCCGCTTCGCTGATCTGCAGATCCGCCCGCGCGACCCGGCTGAGGATGTACGCGAACGCCGCGATGTAGCGCGCCTTGTCGGGATCGAGACGGTCGAGCGCCGCGGCGATCTTGCGGACGGTTTCCGTATCCGCCGGAGAAGCCGCGGGGGCCTGAGCTTTCCGGTCGCCGCGCCAGCCGAACAGTTCCAGGATGGACATCGTCACCTCCGCGGCATCAGTGTATGCCTCATAATCGGCGGCGTGACACCGAAACAGCGTGCGCTTGTCCTCCCCGCAATCCTCTTCGTGGCGCTGGCCCTTCGCCTCGCCCACTTCGCCGCCGTCCACGATCAACCGTTTTTTTCACAACTGGCGATGGACAGCCAGGAGTACGACCGGTGGGCGCAGGAGATCGCCAAGGGCCAGTGGCTCGGCACCGAAGTTTTTTTCCAGGCGCCGCTCTACCCGTACGTGCTGGCGACCGTCTATACGATCGTCGGTCACAGACTCGACGCGATCTACCTCCTTCAGATCGCAGCCGCGATGGCCGGGATCTTCGCGCTCTATCGCGCGACGCGCGCGATGGCGGACGAACGCCTCGCCCTGATCGCCGCCGGCCTCGCGGCAGCTTACGGGCCGTTCCTGTTCCACGACGTGCAACTGCTCAAGGAATCGTTCGCCGTGACCGTGGTGGCGGCGCTCCTCTGGGCGCTGGCGATTGCCGGGACGCCATGGCAATGGCTCGGAGCCGGAGCGCTTCTGGGCGTGCTCGCGCTCTTTCGCGAGAACGCGCTGCTGCTCGTTCCGTTCCTGTTGCCTCTGGTGTGGCGGCAGGCTCGCGGCGTGGGCGCGGGGACCGGCGGGCCGGGGCGGGTTGTAGAGGGGGGGGGGGGCGTGGCCGGCCCCGGCGGCGGGGGCGAACCGCCGGGGGGGG
>JANMVW010000285.1:0-7420 GCA_031393555.1 Acidobacteriota bacterium | reverse complement strand
GCGGGGGCTCGCAGGGTCTTGAACGCCGACTTCGGCCTCGGCGTCACCGGGATCGCCGGCCCCGACGGCGGCACGGCGGACAAGCCGGTAGGCACCGTTCACGTGGCGCTGGCCGGCGCCGGGGAAGAGCGGGCCGTGAAGGTCGACTGGCCGGGAGATCGCGGACTCATAAGACGGCGCGCGGTCACCGTCGCCCTCGACCTCCTCCGCCGCCGGCTGCTCGCATGATGCGGGAGTCCTCAGCGATCCCGATCCGCGACGAGACCTCCTCGTGACGGCCGCGTTGACGGGATTATCGGTCGGCGGCGCGATCGGGAGCATCCCCTTCGCCTGGCTGTTGCATCGCATCGCCACCGGACGCGACCTCCGCGACGAGGGGAGCGGCAACCCCGGCGCGACGAATGTCGAGCGATCCGACGGAATGGCGTGGGGCGCGGGCGCGCTCGCGCTCGATGCGGGTAAGGGTGCGTTGGCCGTCTGGGCCGCGACGCGGCTTGCCGGAGAGGCCGCTGGCGTTTTTGCCGCGTTAGCCGCGGTGCTGGGACATGTGTTCACGCCGTGGCTTTCGGGTCGAGGGGGGAAAGGCGTCGCGACGGCGGCCGGCGCCTACGCGATGCTCGCGCCGGCGGCCCTGGGGGTCGCGACGTTCGTCTTCGTGCTGGTCGTCGCCGTGACGCGCTTCGTGTCGCTCGGATCGGTGCTCGGCGCGGTGGCGCTTCCGATCGCGGTTTCGCTCTTGGGACCGGGAGGGCGCGCCGCAATCGGCGCCCTCTGCATCGGGCTGGTCATTGCGTGGCGCCATCGTGGGAACTTTGCGAGGATGCGCCTTGGAACCGAGCCGCGCTTTCGTCGTCGCGCGCCGGACCGCGGGGAGGCGTTGCGTTGATTCCGGAGCCTGTCGCAATTATCGGGGGAGGGGCGTGGGGCACCGCGCTCGCGGTGAACCTCGGACGGCGCGGCGTTCCGGTGCGGCTCTACATGCACGAAAACGATCTCGTGCGGCGGATGCTCGAACGCCGCGACAACCCGGTCTATCTCCCCGGCGTCGAGATTCCGCTCACGGTGACCCCCACGCACGAGCTCGCAACCGCGGTGTCCGGCGTGTCGCTCGTCGTGTTCGCCGTGCCGACGCAGTTTGCGCGCTCCTTGCACGGCGAACTCGCCCGTCATCTCGGAGCGCGGGTGCCGGTGGTCGTGGCCACGAAGGGCATCGAAGAGAACACCCTGCTCCTCCCGATGGAGGTCGCGGCGTCGTGCCTCGCGCCGGAAACACCGATCGCCGCGATCTCCGGGCCCTCCTTCGCCGAGGAGGTCGCGCGGGGCGTGCCCACGGCGGTCGTCGTCGCCGCGGTGGATGCGGGGCTCGCGTGCGCGATCCAGGACCGCCTCGCGGGGGAGACCCTCCGCCTCTACACGAACGGCGACGTCGTCGGCGTGCAGATTGCCGCCGCGCTGAAAAACGTCGTCGCGATCGCCGCGGGAATCGCCGACGGGCTCGGCTTCGGCCACAACACCCTCGCCGCGCTGATCACACGGGGGCTGGCCGAAATCCGGCGCCTGGGCGTCGCGCGCGGCGCGTCGCCGGAGACCTTCTCGGGACTCGCATCCCTGGGAGATCTCGTCCTGACGTGTACGGGAGGACTTTCACGAAATCGCCAGGTGGGCCAAGCCCTCGGCCGAGGCGAGCGCTTGGCGGACGTGGTGGGACGGATGCCCCACGTCGCGGAAGGCGTTCGGACCGCGCGCTCCGCCCGCGACCTGGCCCGGAAGGCCGGAGTGGATACGCCGATCGTCGACGAGGTTCATCGCATTCTCTACGAGGAGGGTGTCCCGCGTGACGCGGTACGACGTCTGATGGCGAGGCCGTTGGGGTCGGAGGATCGCTTGACGAGCGAGAACCCGTCATGATCGATCTTCACACGCACATCCTCCCCGGTGTCGACGATGGCGTGAAGACCATGGATGACGCCGTCGCGTTCGCGCGCATGGCCGCGGCCGATGGGGTGAGCACGATCGTGGCGACGCCCCACTACCGCGACGGGTTCTACATCAACGCGCGTCCCGAGGTCTTGGCGGGCGTCCAAGCGGTGAACGAGAGGCTTCGCGCGGAAAACGTCCCCATCGTGGTGCTCCCCGGGGGTGAGATCCACATCAGCGCGGATCTCGTTGCGCGCGTGAAGAGCGGCCATGCGCCCACGCTCGCCGACAACGGCCGCACCGTGTTGTTCGAGTTGTCCATGAGCCAGCCTCAACCCGATCTCGAGAAGTTGGTGTTCCAGATGCGGCTCGCGGGCCTGCAAATCCTCTTCGCCCATCCCGAGCGGATCCGATATTTCCAAGATGATGTGAGCCGCTACGAAGCCGTGATCCGCCTCGGTGCCTTCGGTCAGATCACGACCGGTAGCGTGACGGGACTGTTCGGGGAGGACGTCGAGGAGTTCTCCGAAGAGCTCGCGCGCAAGCGCCTCGTGCACGTCGTCGCATCGGATGCGCACAATACCCAAGGACGGCCGCCGGTGCTCAGCGGCGCGCTGAAACGCCTCGGCTCGTGGCTCGGCGACGATTTCGCGCGGCGCATGACCCTGGAGTTTCCGAAGGCGTTCATCGAGGGGCGGGACCCCGATCTCCCGCTGGGCCGGGAGGCGCCGAGCCCGCGTCGCTCTTTCGTGGCCCGCCTGTTTCGCCGGAGTTGAGGTTCGTCTTGGCGGCCTCGAGGTTGCGTCTGGCCGCGCTGAAGCGCGGGTTGATGTCGAGCGCCAGCCTCCATTCCGCGATCGCCTGGTCGCGCTTCCCCTGCGCGATGAGAGCGAGGCCGAGGTCGTTCATGGCACCCACGATCATCGGGTTGAGGTCGAGAGCGCGCCGCAGCGCGGTTTCGGCTCGCGGCGCGTCCTGCCCGACCAGGCACGCGTGCCCGAACATGTACTGGGCGCGGGCGTCGGTAATCAAGTCGGGCCGCTTCAAGAGTTGGAGCAAGCGGGGTCCGGAGGCGGGCGAGCCCAAAAGGCCCATGGCGTGCGCCGCTTCGAGCGCAGTCCACGGATCGGCATCCTCGGTCGCGCGCTGAAGCGCCTCGATGTCGGACGTTTTACCGCAACGCCCGAGGGCCCTGACCGCGGCGCGTCGCAGCGCCGGATTCGGATCGGTCAAGGCGTGGCGCAGGGGCTCAAGCACGTCTTCGGGCGCGGGGCCGGCTGACGTCGCGGGGAGCATCTGGATCAACGCCCAGCGCAGGAACCACCCGCGCTCGGGATCGTCCGCAAGGCGCGCGAGGGTTTTGGAGTTTTCGATGCCGCCTCCGTGGGTCGCATCGACCGCCGCGCCGATTTCGAGACGGCGCTTGGCCGCCCGACCCGCAGGCCTTCGCGTCCAAGCGGCGGCGACCAAGGCCGCGTTTTTCGCGCCGGCGTGGCACGCCGCGCACGCCGCGGGGATTTGCCCACGGCCCGCAACCGGTGGGGTCATCGAGTGGTCCCGTGCCGGCGCGCGCCCGGGCCCCCGCACGATCGGCGCCATGTGGCAGGCGAGGCACCTCGCGCCGGGCGATCCCGCCCGATGAAGGGTGTGCTTCGCCCCGGAAGCGACTTCACTCGCGTGGCAGGGGGCGCAGACGGCGGCGTCGCCGTCCGGCGCCGAGATCGCACGGGACGGCGCTCCGGAGTGGACGTCGTGGCACGCGCCGCAGGTCATTCCGCCCTTGCGAGCGCAGCCGGACTGCGAGAAGGCGATCGCCTCCTGCTGGTACGTCGACGGGCGAAGGTCGGCGAAGAACGGGTCGCGGAATTCGGAATTCGCGCCCGCCGAGAGGATCGGATCTGCGGCGATCACGAGCGGCTCGCCGTAACGGTGGGCGGGAGCGGCGTTATAGGGCGAGGGGAGGACGTCACGCAGTCCGTGGCAGGCCGCGCAGGCCTCGATCGTCTCGACGCCGCCACCCCGAGGAAGCTTCACGGTGTCTCGCCCGGGTGTCCCCGCGTTCGCGGCATCGATATGCGGCCCGCCGGGCCCGTGACAGGCTTCGCATCCGAC
Source organism: Acidobacteriota bacterium (assembly GCA_031393555.1). Lineage (GTDB taxonomy): Bacteria > Acidobacteriota > Polarisedimenticolia > Polarisedimenticolales > DASRJG01 > DASRJG01. The sequence goes on along the minus strand of JANMVW010000285.1, from coordinate 3,391 downwards.
CCCAGGCTCGACCCATTTCGAACCCGGCAGCGTCAGCCCCGAGGGCGAGCGGCCGACGGTCTCGACGGTTTGTCCCGTGGCGTGGCAGCCGTAGCAGGCGAGGTCGGCATTCCGCCCGGCGCGCGTCCAGAAGTCGACGACGTCGGGTGGGGGAGGAACGCCTCCGGCGAGCTCGCGCAGCGGCTCGAACGTCTCTCCCCGGTCGGCGTCAAACGCGATCGGGAACACTTGCAGGCGACCATCCGCGAGGCGGACGAGCGCGTCTTCTCGATGACGCCCCCCCACGAGATACGCCACGGTTCCGCTCACGTCCTTTCCGTCCGTGCCAGGGCCGGCGACCGAGCCGTCCGCCTGGACGCGGTAAGGAGGTTGAACGGTCGCTGAAGCGAGGCGAAGCGGCTGCGCTTTCGTCCACGGACGAAGCGTGGAGCGATGGCGGCTCCCCGCCCACGCGTCGTACTGAGCGACGTGGCATTTTCGACACGCGTCCGAACCGACGAAGCGCCCTGAGGGCCCTCCCACCCGGACGGGGCTGGGGGCGCCCGACGACGCAGCCGGCTTTGGGGGACCGCTCGAGCATCCGGTGAGCGCCAGCACGATCGTCATTGCGCAGAAGGCGGGAGTGGGGAGTTTCATGAGGACCGGGAATATACCTTGGCGGGGGCCGATCTCGGCGCCGACTCTCCATTTTGGGACCACGACAATGCCGGAAGCTTATCGAGCTTGATTGGCAGCCGGATTGCAGTTAGTTTGTGCCCGGCCTGAAGTGTCAGAAGACGACCACAGGGCCGGGACTGCGGTATTCCCGGCCAAGGAGCCGAAAATGCAGGTTCTCCTCCTCGTGGGGTCGATCGTTCTGAGCGTCGGGGCGGCATTAGGGACGGCATCCCTCTTCCTTTCCCTCCTTCTCAGGGTCATGTCGAAGCTTCGCTAATCGGCGACCGGGCAAGTAGTTCTTACGTGGTCGTCCACCGGGGGGCGTGTCAGACTGCGCCCTCCCGACTCTAAGGTGTTCTCATGGGCGATCGCATCCTCGTTGTGGATGACGAATCCGGGGCCAGAGAGGGGCTGCGAAGGCTCCTGCAGGCCTGGGGATACGAAACGGAAGCCGCGGCGTCCGCTGACGAGGCTCTCGTCCGCATCGAGCGCGAGGCCCCGAGCGCTGTCATCACCGACCTCGTCATGCCCGGAATCGACGGCTTGGAGTTCGTCCGGCGCCTGAAAGAGCGGTACGCGATTCCGGTCATCGTTTTTTCGGGGCAGGGGACCATCGAGGCCGCGGTTGAAGCGGTCAAGCTCGGCGCCCAGGATTTCCTCGAGAAACCCGTCGAACCCGCGAAGCTGAAGATCCTCCTCGAGAAGCTCGCGGGCACGCGGGAGCTGATCGACGAGAACCGGAGGCTTCGCGCCGAGCTTCGCGAACGGGGGGCGTTCGGCCGGTTTCGGGGCACCTCCGAGGCGATCCGCGCCGTGTACCGGCAGATCGAACAGGTCGCCCCCTCGACGCTTTCGGTTCTGATCGTCGGGGAGAGCGGGACGGGCAAGGAACTCGTCGCCCAGACGCTGCACGATCTTTCGCCTCGGAGGAAGAACGAGTTCGTGGCGATCAACTGCGCGGCGATTCCCGGGAGCCTTCTCGAAAGCGAGATCTTCGGCCACGAGCGCGGCGCATTCACAGGGGCCGTATCGCGCAAGATCGGCTGCTTCGAGATGGCCCACCGCGGCACGCTGTTTCTCGACGAAATCGCCGAGATGGACGAGATCTTGCAGGCGAAGCTACTGCGCGTTTTGCAGGAACAGCGTTTTCGCCGCGTGGGGGGGCGGGACGTGATCGAGTCCGACGTCCGCGTCCTCACCGCCACCAACCGCGACCCCATGAAGGCGATGGCCGATGGGAAACTGCGTGAGGATCTCTACTACCGTCTCAACGTCTTCACGATCGTGTTGCCGCCGCTTCGCGATCGTCGCGAGGACGTCCCGATGCTTGCCAGGTACTTCGCGGACGAATACGCCGCCAAGAACAACACCCCGGTGTCTCCGATCGACTCCCGAACGATCGAACTCCTGACGGCGCACGGTTGGCCCGGAAACGTTCGTGAGCTGAAAAACGCGATCGAGCGTTCGTGCCTGCTCGCGGCGGGGCGTCCGATCCTTCCGGAGCATCTGCCCAACGAAGTCCGGAACGCCACGCCGTCGGCCGTCGTTGCCGCCCCACGTCCGGAATCGTCGCCTTCCGAGATGGTCTCGCTCCCCGTGGGCACGTCGATGGATCACGCCGAGCGAGAGATGATCCGCACGACGTTGATCCACACGGCGGGGAATAAAACGCGCGCCGCGAAGATCCTCGGCATTTCGCTCAAGACGATGCACAACAAAGTGAAGAAATACGAGCTGTGAGGATTCCTCTTTCCCTGCGCATCTTTCTGGTAAGCGTGGCGTTCACGGTCGCCTGCGGCGTGCTCGCGCTCGTCCTCGTGCGCCAGTCGTTTCAAGGCTACTACGAGCGTTGGGAGCGCAGCCTTGCGACCCTCCCCGCCGAGCAGATCTTCAACGGCTCGGCCAGCGAGATCGCGCGCTCCTTGTTGTTGCGTCTCGAGCGCGAACCGGAAGTCAAGGAACGGGACCAGGACAGGATCGCGATCGGCTTGAACGCGGTCCTGCGCGAGATTCCGAGCATCACATCGTTTCTGGTTCTCGACCGCGACCGGCGCATCCAGTACGCGAATCAGCCGGCGGTCGTCGATCTCGCGTTCACGGGCGAAGAAAGCGCGTCCCTCGTCGCCTCCGACCAGGTCGTGCGCCGCACGAAGCCCTCGGGGACCGGGGGGTTCCTGACGGAAGTGATGATCCCCATCTTCGACGTGCCCCCGGCGGGTCAAGGGGAGCGCCGCCGGCTGGGATCTCTGATCATCGACTTTGCGCCGGACGCGGCACTCGTCGCGCGGATCCCGCAGCTCCGCCCGCCGTCCATCTTGCCGTGGGATTCGATGCTGCCGCTCATTGCGTTCCTGCTCGCGGGTGTGGGCGGGGGGATCCTCGTCGCGGGACTCACCGCCCTTCCCGTGCGCCGTTTGGATCGCGCGCTCCGGGAATTCAGAGAACGCGGATTCCGAGGGGGCATCGACGCCAAAAGCCTCGGACTCGGGGGCGAGCTGGCTTCGACGGTCAAGGCCATCAACGAGATGGGAGGACGCCTCGAGGCTCTGGACTCACGGGGGCGGGAGCGCGAATCACTCCTTGGAACCCTCGCGCAGTCGCTCGAAGAAGGGATGATCGCCATCGACGAGCGCGATGCGCCCGTCGCCTGGAACGCAGCCGCGCTGCGCATCCTGGGCGTGCCTCCGGAAGGAGCCGACGAGACGATCGTGCGTGCCGCGCTCGACGGTCATCC
>JANMVW010000261.1:0-11542 GCA_031393555.1 Acidobacteriota bacterium | reverse complement strand
GGTCTTCTCGCGGAGGCGGAGGCGAATCACCCGGAACTCAAGGCCTTGGCCGCGCGCCGGGAAGCCGCGGCAAGGGTCTCCTCCCAAATGGAGGCCCTGCCGGATCCGCTGCTGACCGCCGCATATACGAACGAGAGCTTCGACGCCTTCACGCTCGGGTCCACGCCGGATTCCAGCTTGGCGTTCACGTGGACGCAGGATGTGCCGTACCCGGGCAAACGTCGTCTTGCGGGGGACGTCGCTCGCGGAGAGTTGACGACGGCGGAGCGCCAGATCGAAGTCGTGCGCGTTCGCATCCGAAGCGAGGTGAAACGACGCTACTTCGAGCTCTACCGCATCGATCGCGCTCAGGACGTGCTCGACGAGATGCGGAAGGTCTTCGCTTCGTTCGTGGCAACGACGCGGGCGCGTTACGAGTCGGGCGAAGGTACCCTTGAAAACGTGTTGAAGGCGCAGACCGAGGTGACCGCGATCGAGGTCGACATTGCGATGAACCAACAGGACCGGCGTGGCACCGAAGCCATGTTGGCGGCCGCCTTGGGGCGGACCTCGGAAGGGTCGTTCGGTCCCGCGCGAGAGCTGCCCCCGATCGTGACTATCGACCGTGCTGCCGTCGAAGCCCGGGCCGTCGCGGTCTCGCCGGAGCTCCGCGTGCTCGAAGCGATGGCGGACACCGAGACGCGCCGGCTCGACTTCGCTCGGAAGAACCAAAAGCCGGACCTCATGTACGGCGCGGGCTACTCGAATCGCGGAGGCCTCGATCCCATGATCATGGGAATGGTCGGTGTGCGCCTTCCGCTCTACCGAGCGCGCAAGCAGGCGCAGGCGGTCGCCCAAACGGAGTACGAGCTCGAGGCCGCGCAGCGCGACGTCGACCGCGGGCGAAACGACCTCACCGCGCGGGTCCGTGAACTGTTCGCGCAGCTCGAGCGGGCGTCATCTCTCACACCTTTGTACGCAGAGGGTTTGATCCCCCAGGCCCGCAGCACCCTCGACGCGGCCGCGGGTTCCTACGCCGCCGGGAAGACCGAGTTCCTCGCGTTGCAGGATGACGCGCTCAAGGTGCTTCGATACGAGCTCGCATACGAGCGACAGCGTGTCGACGCGCTGCAGGCGTTGGCGAGTCTTGAAGAGATCACCGGCATCGAACTGATTCCGCCCGCTCCCGGAGGCGTCCATGACTAAGCGTTCCCTCGTCGCGACGGTGTCACTCGTCGTCTTCGTCGCCATCGTCGCGGCCGCGGTCCTGGCCGTTCAGCCCTGGCGCCACCGGACCCAGGAGCCGAGCGCTCCCCACGCCGTGAAGTACCACTGTCCGATGCACCCGACGATCGTGGCCGACAAGCCGGGCTCCTGCCCGATCTGCGGGATGGACCTCGTTCCCATCGCCTCTGACCACGGTGGTGGCGGCGACGCAGCGCCCCCGAAAACAAAGACGGTCTGGCGCTCGACGATGAATCCCGGCGAGGTCGCCGACCGGCCCGGGAAGGACTCCATGGGCATGGAGATGGTTGCCGAGGAGGTGCCCGTGGACTCCGGTCGGACCGAAAGCGCCGTACCGGGTCTGGCGCGAATCCGGATGAACGCGCAGAAGCGCCAACTCATCGGTGTCCGGACGGCACCGGTCACAAAGAACGCATTCGAGCGGACGATCCGTGCGGTCGGACGGGTCGTCCCGGACGAGACGCGCCTCAGACAGGTCACGACGAAAATCGACGGTTACGTCGAGCGGCTGCACGCGAACGCAGTCGGAGAGGTCATCCGCAAGGGCCAGCCGCTCCTCGAAATCTATTCTCCGGAGTTGCTGGCTTCGCAGAACGAGTACCTCGTCGCCCTCGCGGCGCGACAGCGGACCGCGGGGAGCTCGATCACTTCGGTGGCCGGCTATGGGGACGAGCTCGTCGTCAGTTCGCGCCGACGACTTCAGCTCTTCGACATCGGGGACGACCAGATCGACCGTCTCGAGCGCACGGGGACGCCTGAGCGGGTCGTGACGGTCTATGCCCCGATCTCCGGCGTGATCACCGCACGAACTGTCGTTCAGGGACAAAAGATCGCATCGGGCATGGCTCTGCTCGAGGTCGTGGACCTGACGCATGTCTGGGTTCTCGCATCCGTCTACGAATACGAGCTCCCGTTCGTGAAGGTGGGACAGGCCGCAACGATGACGCTTGGCTACCTGCCGGGGAAGGCGTTCGACGGCAAGGTCTCATTCGTCTATCCGACGGTCGATCCGCAAACGCGCACCGTGCAGGTCCGCGTCGAGGTCTCGAATACGGAATTCCAGCTGAAACCCGACATGTTTGCGGACGTCGTGCTCCACGCGGATCTCGGGGAGCGGCTCGCCGTACCCGACAGCGCCGTGCTCGACACCGGCACCCGGAGCATCGCGTTCGTGGAGTCGGAGGAAGGCGTCTTCGAGCCGCGTGAGCTGAAGATAGGGCTCCGCCTCGAGAACGAGTACGAGGTGCTGGAAGGACTTACGGAAGGGGAGCGGGTCGTCGTCTCGGCGAATTTTCTGATCGATTCGGAGTCGAAGCTCAAGGCCGCCCTTGCGGGAATGAGCGAGCCTTCCGGCCCCGCTCAGTAGGAGCCTCTCGTGGTCGAACGCGTCATCGAGTTTTCCGCCAGAAACAAGTTCATGGTCCTGATCTTCACGGCGGTCGCCGTCACGATGGCCGTGTACGCGATGAAGCACGTCCCGCTGGACGCCATCCCGGACCTCTCGGACACGCAGGTGATCGTGTACTCGCGCTGGGACCGGAGTCCCGACATCATCGAGGACCAGGTCACCTACCCGATCATCTCGTCCCTCCTTGGCGCGCCGAAGGTCAAGTCGATCCGCGGGTTTTCGGATTTCGGGTTCTCCTACGTCTATGTGATCTTCGAAGACGGGACCGATCTGTACTGGGCGCGAAGCCGGACGCTCGAGTATCTGAGCAAGATCCTCCCGCGCCTCCCCGACGGCGTGAAAACGGAGCTGGGCCCCGACGCGACCGGCGTCGGTTGGGTCTACCAGTACGCGCTCGTGGACAAGAGCGGGAAGAACGATCTCTCTCAGCTGCGCAGCTTCCAGGACTGGTATCTGCGGTACTGGCTCGCGAGCGTCTCGGGCGTCGCCGAGGTTGCCTCGATCGGCGGGTACCAGAAGCAGTACCAGGTCGAGCTCGATCCCGAAAAGCTCCTCGCCCGCAAGATTCCGCTTGCGAAGGCGATCGACGCGGTACGGCAGGGGAACAACGACGTCGGCGGCCGTCTCGTCGAGATGGTCGGCGCGGAGTTCATGGTCCGTGGGCGAGGCTATGCGAAATCCATCGACGATCTCGCCAAGATCGTGGTCGATGTCAGCCCGAGCGGCGTGCCCACGCTGATCCGCGATATCGGAAGGGTGACGATCGGCCCCGAGATCCGCCGCGGCGTCGTGGACCTCGACGGGATCGGCGACACCGCCGGCGGCATCGTCGTGATGCGGCACGGCGAAAACGCGCTCAACGTGATCGAGCGGGTGAAGAAGAAAATCGAAGAGATCAAGCCGTCGCTTCCTGAGGGTGTCGAGATCGTCCCGACGTACGACCGCTCGGAGCTCATTCAGAGATCGATCGACGTCCTCAAGCATGAACTGCTGCTCGAGATGCTGATCGTCAGCCTCGTGATCTTGGTGTTCCTCTGGCACATCCCCTCGGCGATCGTTCCGATCGTGACGATCCCCGTCGCGGTGCTCCTGGCCTTCATTCCGATGTACTTCATGGGCATCACCTCGAACATCATGTCGCTCGCGGGAATCGCCATCAGCATCGGCGTGCTCGTGGACGGCGCGATCGTCGAGGTCGAAAACGCCTACAAGAAACTCCAGCTCTGGGAGGCCGGAGGGCGCCAAGGCGACTTCCACGCCGTGCGCCTCGCGGCGCTCAAGGAAGTCGGGCCGTCGGTCTTTTTTTCGTTGCTGGTCATCGCGGTGGCGTTCATGCCGGTGTTCACCCTCGTCGACCAAGAGGGGCGGCTCTTCAAACCGCTGGCGTACACGAAGAACCTCGCCATGGCGATCGCGGCGATCCTCGCGATCACGCTCGACCCCGCCATGCGGATGATGTTCGCGCGGATGGACCGCTGGAGCTTCCGGCCGAAGTGGTTGTCGTGGACGACGAACCAGATCGTCGTCGGGACCTACTACCCCGAGGAGAAGCACCCCATCAGCCGCGTGCTCTTCCGGATCTACGAGCCGGCCTGCCGGTTCGTCCTCGACTGGCCCAAGAGCACGATTGCGGTCGCGTTGATTCTCGTCGCCACGACGATTCCCGTGTACCTGAGCCTGGGCTCGGAGTTCTATCCTCCGCTGGACGAGGGAACTCTTCTTTACATGCCCACGACCCTTCCCGGACTCTCCGTCGCGGGCGCCCAGGAAATCCTCGCGACGACCGATCGCATCATCAAGGAAGTCCCGGAAGTCGAGCGCGTCTTCGGAAAAGCCGGTCGCGCCGAGAGCTCTACGGACCCAGCGCCGTTTTCCATGTTGGAAACCACGATCGTCCTGAAGCCCCACGATCAGTGGCGAAGGATCGAGCGGTTCTACTCCGACTGGCCGGAAAGCCTCCAGATGCCGTTCCAGCGCATCTGGGCAAATCGCATCAGCCGCGAGGACTTGGTCAACGATCTGAACTCGAGACTTCAGATCCCCGGGGTCACGAACGCCTGGACGATGCCGATCAAGAACCGCCTCGACATGCTGACGACGGGAATCAAGACGCCCGTCGGCATCAAGGTCTACGGCGCCGATCTCAAGATCATCGAACGGATCGGCGGGGAGATCGAGGCGGTCCTCCCGAGCGTCGAGGGAACGCGAAGCGTCTTCGCGGAACGGACGGCCGGTGGATACTTTCTGGACTTCGACCTGAAACGCGACGCGCTCGCGCGATATGGGCTGAGCGTCACCGAAGCCCAGATGGCCGTCATGTCCGCCATCGGCGGCGAGCCGGTCACGACCACGATCGAGGGGCGTGAGCGCTACACGGTGAGCGTGAGGTACGCGCGGGAGAGACGCGACAACGTCCAGGACCTCCAGCGGGTGCTCGTCCCGACGATGTCCGGAGCCCAGGTTCCGCTCGGCCAGATTGCCGACATTCAATTTCGGGTCGGACCTTCGATGATCCGGGACGAAAACGGGATGCTCGCGGGGTATGTGTACGTCGATTTGTCGGGGACCGACATCGGCGGTTACGTCGAGCGCGCGAAGGCCGCCGTCGCGGCTCAGGTCAAGCTTCCCGCCGGATACGCCCTCCAATGGAGCGGGCAGTACGAGAACATGCTCCGTGTCCGCGAGCGACTGAAGATCGTCGTGCCGATCACGATCTTTCTCATCTTCATCCTGCTCTACATGAACACGAAGTCGGCCGTGAAGGCGACGATCGTGATGCTCGCGGTGCCCTTCTCGTTGATCGGCGCGGTTTGGCTTCTCTATGTCCTCGGTTACAACGTCTCGATCGCGGTCTGGGTCGGGATGATCGCCCTCATGGGCCTCGACGCGGAGACGGGCGTCTTCATGCTTCTCTTTCTCGACCTTTCCTATTACGACGCGGTGCGCGCCGGAAAAATGCGCACGAAAGAAGACTTGAGGGAGGCCATCATCCATGGGGCTGTGAAGCGCATCCGTCCCAAGATGATGACGGTTGCCGCCGCGTTCGCGGGGCTCATGCCGATCATGTGGTCGCTCGGAACGGGCGCCGACATGATGAAGCGCGTGGCCGCGCCCATGGTCGGCGGCCTCGTGACGAGCTTCATCCTCGAACTCCTCGTCTACCCACCGATCTACGAGATGTGGAAGTGGAGATTCGAGATGAAGAAGGGGACGGTCGACTCGGGGCAAATCCTTGTTCCCGAGCGCCACAGCCACTAGCCTCTGCCGTGGCGGGAGCGGCGTGCGAGGGAGCACTATGATGGGGACGTACGTCATCCGGTGCGAGGACGATAGAGCGGCGATGCCCCCAATCGCGGGAGGCTCCGATGGTTCTTAAATCGAGACTTTGGGTGGCCGTCGCGATGGTCGTCGTTTTATTTGCGACGACGGCAGCGTGCGGTCGATGGCACGGCGCCAGGTGTAGCCAGTGTGGGCGCGACGAGTGCAAAAATCTGGCGTTTACTATCGGCCTTGAAAACGGCGGCACCGTCGAGACCTGCTGCCCCCGTTGCGGGCTTCGCTACATCGCCAAGAAGCGACCGGCGGTGACGTCGCTCCTGGTCCGCGGATTCGCGGACGCTCGATCACTTGACGCGCAAAAAGCCTTCTATGTCGAAGGTTCCGACGTTCACCCCTGTGCCAGTCACGAAAAGACGGCTCCGGTGGACGCCCGCGGATGCTGCTTGAAGGCGGTGTACGACCGCTGCGAGCCGAGTCTTGTCGCGTTCGACTCGGCGGAGAAGGCCGAATCGTTCGCCCATGATCACGGCGGGTTCGTACGCACGTTCGACGAGTTGAAATCGGCGACTCACTGAGGCTCGAGGGTAAAGCGGATTTTCGCGGCCCGCGCTTTCGCCCATGCCACAATCCCGCCATGCCGGCTTCCTGGACCCTCACGCCTCCGTACTTCCTCATCTTCGCTTTTCTGTGCGGAGTGGCGGGCTTTCGAGTCGGCTGGCGGGTCGGCAACCGCCTGGTTCTCCCCCTCGCACAGAGCGCTCTGGGCTGGGCCGCCTTTCTGCTCGCCTGGGACGTGGTTGGCCCGGCCTGGGCGGCGGCCTCCGTCTGCATGTGGGTCCTGGGGACGACCGTGGCGTCGGTCTACGTGTTCGCCCGGCATCCGCGCGAAACCGATGAGCGGGTGATCCGCGCCGCCCCCTACCGCGCTTCGATGCTCGCCTGGCTCGAAACCGGGAGCGGCCCCGAAAAGCGCCCCGCCGCGATGGCGGCTTCGCACCTGCGCGAGGTGATCTGGTATACGGCGGCGGCCATCGCCACCGCGAATTTCGCCTCGCTCGCGATGGGCGCCGTCCTCCTCAACGAGATGAACGCCTACGTCGCCACGCTTCTCAGGGCGGCCAAGCGCACGGGAACCGTGCTCCTGCTCGCGTGGAACGTCTGGAGCGTCGTGCGTGTTCTTGCTTATGTGCTCATCGGAGCCGCGGCTGCGGCGCCCGTGCTGAGGCTTTCCGGCTGGAGCGTCGACCCTGGAACCGCCCGCGCCCTGGCCCTGACGGGGGCGTTCGGCGTCGTCGCCGATCTTGTCTTGAAGCTCGCCCTGGCCCGGCCTTGCGGGCGAGCGCTCGCGGCGGCGATCGATCTTAGAGCGGCGAAGGCCAACGCTTCCGCCGAGGTTCCGCTCACGCTCCACCTCGACTGATGCCGACGTTGTTCCCTATAATCTGCCTATGAAGCCGTTGGTGGGCTTGATCATGGGGTCGCGCTCGGACTGGGAGACGCTCGAGTCCGCAGCCTTGACCTTGGAGCACCTCGGGATTCCGCACGAGGTGCGGGTCGTGTCCGCTCACCGCACCCCGGATCTTCTATTCGAGTACGCGTCGACGGCCGAATCCCGCGGGCTCGAGGTGCTGATCGCGGGGGCAGGCGGCGCGGCCCATCTGCCGGGGATGGCGGCTTCGAAGACCGCGCTTCCCGTGCTCGGCGTTCCCGTCGAAACCAAAACGCTCAAGGGGATGGACTCGCTGCTGTCGATCGTCCAGATGCCCGCGGGTGTTCCCGTCGGAACGCTCGCGATCGGGAAGGCTGGGGCGACCAACGCGGCTCTGCTCGCCGCGGCGATCCTCGGCGCCAAGTATCCGGAAATCCGTCTGGCCCTGAAACGTTTCCGCGCCGCGCAGACCGAGAAGGTCCTGGCGGCGCCCGATCCACGCGAAGCCGGCGAAGCGCCCCCAAAATCATGACCGTCGTCGGCGTGTTGGGAGCGGGCCAGCTCGGACGCATGCTGGCCTTGGCGGGCTATCCCTTGGGATTGCGGTTCGCGTTTTTCGATGAGAACGCCGAAGCGCCGGCGGGGCACCTCGGCCCGCTGACCGTCGCGAGCTGGGACGATCGCGCCGCGCTCGACGCGTTCGCGAATACGGTCGATCTCGTCACCTACGAGTTCGAGAACGTCCCGGTCGCCGCCGCCGAACAGCTCGCGGCCCACGTCCCCGTCTTTCCCTCGCCGGGCGCGCTCGACGTGGCGCAAGACCGCCTGAAGGAAAAGAAGCTCTTCAGAGACCTCGAGATCGCAACCGCGACTTTCGCCACGGTCGACACGCGGGACGAGCTCGATCGCGCCGTCGCGGCGATCGGGTTCCCGTCCGTGCTCAAGACCCGCATGCAGGGGTACGACGGCAAGGGACAGCGCGTGCTGCGCCGCAGCGCCGATCTCGATCCCGCCTTTGCGGCGATCGGTGGACGACCCCTGATCCTCGAGGGCTTCGTTCCCTTCGAGCGCGAGCTGTCGATCATCGCCGCGCGCAGCCGCACCGGCGAAACGGCCTTCTGGCCGGTCGTCGAGAACGTGCACCGAAGCGGGATCCTGCGGCTCTCGATCGCTCCGGCGCCCGAAGCGGAGGGCGCTCTCGCCGACGCGGCCGTGGCCATCGCCTCGAAGACCCTGGAGGCTCTCGATTACGTGGGCGTTCTCGCGATCGAGCTCTTCCAGCATCAGGGTCGTCTGCTCGCCAACGAGATGGCGCCCCGCGTTCACAATTCCGGGCACTGGACCATCGAAGGCGCGAAGACGAGCCAGTTCGAGAATCACCTGCGCGCCATTCTCGGCCTTCCTTTAGGCGCGACCGACGCCGTCGGCGTGTCGGCGATGGTCAACTTGATCGGAGAGACGCCCGACCCCGCGGCTCTTCTGGGCATCGAGGGCGCCCACCTTCACCTGTACGGGAAGCCCGCGCGGCCCGGACGCAAGTTGGGACACGTGACGCTCGTCGAGCCTGGACGCGACGCGCTCGGGTCGGCTTTGGCACAAGTCGCGGCGCTCGTGGCCGAGCCGACGCTGCCGCGATGAAGTCCCTGCGCTGGGCCTGGCCGATCCTGGCGGCGACGCTGGCCGTCTTCATGCCGTGGGCCTGTTACCAGGTGCGGCCCGTGCGTCGGCTCGAGCTTTGCGTTCTCGACAAGACGGTTCCCTTCAGAAACTGGTACGAGCACCGCTCGCTGTACTGGCTCGTCGACCACCTCAACGTCGTAAAGGCGGACGGTACGAGCTACGACCTGGAGCACGATTACCTGGGGGCGTATCCGCCCCGGGTCCCGGGCGACCCGCCCGAGCGGACACGCGACCTCTCGGAGGAGGACGTCGCGGGGGCGCGCCTGATCTACCTGGCCGATACGTACGGCGTCTATCGCGACGACCTGAAGAGCAAGGAGGACATGAAGGCGGCGCTCGAGCGCAGCCCGATGATCTACGGCGGGCTGACCCTTCAAGAAGCCCGCGCCGCCGCGGGCGCGCTCGATGCCGGCAAGACGCTCGTCGCCGAGTTCAATACGCTGGGAAGCCCCACGGGCGAGGAGGCCAGGACGACTCTCGAGGCCGCGCTCGGGGTGCGTTGGACCGGTTGGATTGGCCGTTACTTTTCGCGGCTTGGCGACGTCGGCGAAGTTCCGCAGTGGATGCGAGACGACTACGAGCGCGAATGGAAGAAACCCTGGCGCTTCCAAGGCCCGGGATACGTTCTCATGCAGGGGGACGCGCACTGCGAGGTGCTCCGCGTGGGGGTCGAGGTCGACTCCGTGGGGCTGACGATCGAGCGCGATCGCCCGGTCGACCCGCATCTCGTGCACGCGGCCGACAGCGTCTCGTACCCTTACTGGTTCGACATCGTCGAGGACACGCCCGCAACGACGCGCCTGGCCTCTTTCGTCTGGCACCCGAAAGACGCCGGACGCCTGCGGCTGAAGGCCCGGGAACTCAAGGAGCGGTTCGCTGCCGTGACGCGCCGCGCGCCGCCGCGCGGTGGCGCGGCCTGGTACTTTGCCGGCGACTTCGCCGACAACCCGCTGGACCCGCGTCCCGTTCCTTTCGCCGGCTATCTCGCGTTTCGCCATCTCGTCGAGGGGATCAAGCTGGCCCCCTCGGAGACGGAGTTCTACTGGAGGTTCTACGTGCCGATGATGGAGACGATCTTGAACGACGCGAGGGTGTCGCCATGAACCGGCGCCCGTCCTACGGCGCGCGTCGATCCGGAGGCGGACTGATGCCGCGCGTGCTGCTCGGCCTCGTCCTCGTGGTCGGATCCGTCCTCGCGCTGCGAGGCGCTTTTCGCGCCGGCCCGGCCCCCGACCTCTCCATCGTGCCGAAGGCCAAGGCGATCGGGGCGCGCACGGCGGTGACGGTGACCGCCGCCGAGCCGACCCGTGGGCTCACAGGGGTCAAGGTCGAGTTCGTTCAGGGCGACCGCGTGGAAACGCTCGCCGCCAAGACGTACGCCCCCGAGAGCGCCTGGGCGTTTTGGGGCCGCAAGACCGACGCCGACGCGATCAAGTTCGAGCTCGGACGGGAGGTTCAGAAAAACCTCAAGCAGACCCCCGCGACAATTCGCGTCACGGCGACGCGCGCCTCGAGTTGGCTGCGGCACCCCGACCCCGTGGTCATGGAACTCGTCCTCCCCGTGCGCCTGACGCCGCCTTCGCTCGCCGTGGTGTCGTCCTTCACCTACGTCAGCCAGGGCGGTTGCGAGGCTGTCGTCTATCGCGTCGGCGAAACGTCCGTGAAGGACGGGGTCAAGGCGGGAGCGTGGTTCTTCCCCGGGTTCCCGCTCCCGGGAGGCGGACCGCAGGATCGCTTCGCCCTGTTCGCGGTGCCCTACGATCTGGGCGAGACATCGCAGGTGAGACTGATCGCCGAGGACGAGGTGGGCAACTCCGCGTCGGCGTCGATGATCGACAAGTTCTTCCCGCGCCCGCTGCACCGCGACACGATCCCGCTCGACGACGCGTTCCTCGGCAAGGTGGTGCCGTCGATCCTCTCGCAGACCCCCGAGCTGACCGACAAGGGAGACCTCCTCGCGAACTACCTTCAGATCAACCGCGACTTGAGAAAGACCGACAATGCCGAGCTCGTCGCTCTGGCCAAGAGCTCGCAGCCGCGGTTCCTTTGGACCCGCCCGTTCCAGCCGATGGGCTCGACGAAGGTGATGGCGCACTTCGCCGATAGGCGGAGCTACGTCTACCGCGGCGGCACCGTCGACCAGCAAGACCACCTCGGACTCGACATGGCGGGTCTGTCTCGCGCGCCGGTTCCCGCGGCCAACGACGGCCTCGTCGTCTTGGCGAGGTTTTTCGGGATCTACGGGAACGCGGTCGTCATCGACCACGGCTACGGTTTGATGTCGCTCTACGGCCACCTCTCGGCGATCGACGTGAAGGAAGGGCAGACGGTGACGCGGGGCCAGATCCTGGGCCGCACCGGTGACACGGGACTCGCCGGAGGGGACCACCTGCACTTCGCGATTCTGCTTCAAGGCCTGCCGGTGAGCCCCGTCGAATGGTGGGACGCGCACTGGCTCACCGATCGCATAGCGCGGAAACTCGGCCGCGCTTTTCCGTACGTGAATCAATAGGGGACAGTCC
>JANMVW010000237.1:0-3314 GCA_031393555.1 Acidobacteriota bacterium | reverse complement strand
TGAAACTCGCCATCCGCGTTCCAGGCGTCGGCCTCCGCGCGCCAACGGGGGTCGCCCAAAAATCGCGTGATGTGCGTCGCCGAGTCCAGGGTGCGTACGAGGACATCACCGGGATCGCGGCGCAGCGTGTCGGCAAAGTAGACGAGACCCTTCGGCGCGTCGCGTAAGGCCAGTAGGCGAACCGCCCCGCGCAACCGCTCGAGATCGCGCTTGGTTCTCCGCAGCTCGTCCTGAACGAGTGGCTGGAACTGAAGAAGCAATTGGGCGAGCGCCGCCGTGCCCACGGACTGGGCGGCCATAACCGCCGGACCCGGACGGTACGCCGGCGAGTCGGGATCGTTGGAGGGTGACTGGGAACCCGCGTGGGAGCTTCTCTCGCCGCGCAGAGCCATCTGCTTTTGCATCTCGGCGACTCGAACTGCGCCCGCGAGCTGGTCGAAGAGCCGTTCGAAATGCACCTGTTCGGCATCGGCGCGAGAGGAATCTCCGTTGCCGGGGTCGGCCGCGACCCGGTCGAGCGCGGCCGATACCACGGCCGGATCGTGCGTCCAGTTGGTGTCCGTGCGCAGGGAGTCGCCGTTTCTGAGGATCATGAGGTCGTGGCCGTGGGCCAGCAGCGCGGGAACCACGAGCCTCGCGACCTCGATCGCGCGATGTCGCCCGTCCACGGTGAGCTCGGGTTCGTCGAAGTAAAAGATGTAGCTTCCCGGCTTCGGCGCCGGAACCCCCGGAAACGGGGCGGCCGCGCCGAAACACATGTCGTCCACGGTGAACTTGGTCAACGGCTTCCCGCCGAGCTCGATGTCGAAGTCCGAAGCGGTGAGGCCGCTGACGGGAGCTCCCTTGCGGGAGACCCGCACCTCGAACTGGACCAGCCGGGTCTCAACGCCTTCGGTGATGCCGGGTTGCAGCGGCGGCGGTACTTCGGCACCTTCGGCGCGGGCGGACGCGCTGATTAGAAGCATGGCGAGACTCAGTGTCACGCGCATTTGAGCCGATGCTACTCCTCAGTCTGCGGTGCGGTCGAACGACAGCGGCGACCTGGACTTCGCCGTGACCGTTTCGCGGGAAGACGGTCCGCGGGGATGAGTCCGTCCCCAGACCTCTTCGAGGCGCGCGCGCAATCGCGCCATCGCCTTTTGTTCGATCTGCCGCACGCGCTCGCGCGAGAGTCCGAGCGATGCCCCGACGGCCGCCAGGGTCATCACGGGTCCTCCGTCGAGGCCGAAGCGCCGCACGATGATCGTCCGCCACTGGGGAGGCAACTCACGAGCGGCAACGGTGATGAGCACGGCGTCTTCGGCGCCCACCATCGCGTCGAGCGCGCGGGGCGTCTTCTGATCGACCAGAAGATCCGCCCAGTTGAGCGCGCTCCCCGCGCTGACCGGCTGGTCGAGGGAGACGTCGTCGCGATCGCGCGGCCGACCCGTCCGTGAGTTGGGCCGGCGCACGACGCGCGCCTGCCGCGCGACGAACGCCTGCATGCGCCGCCGCGACCAAAACGAGGCGTAGGTCAGGAATTGGGCGCCGTGCGACGGATCGAACCGCAACGCCGCTTCGAAGAGGCCGAGGCGCCCCTCGGCTTCCAGGTCTTCTCGGGGGACTCCGGTGTACAGGAAATCCCGCGCCAACCAAGCAACGTAGTTCAGCCCCGTTTGCACCGCAGCCCAAGCGTCATCGACGCTCATCGGCTCGACACGTTCCGTCTCGATTGCTTCGCTCATCACGTTCCCCCCGGATGGCGACCGTCCCCCTACTGTCGGGGACTTATCTACAGCGCGGGAGGGCTGCGAGGAAGCCGAGAAGGGGGTTTAGGAGCGGATCGTGCGGGCCATGACCCGCACCCTGCGAGGTGCTAACGCTTGCGGCCTGCCGCGTCGAAGCGGCGCGTGCCGCCGGGGACCTTGACGGCGAGAACTCCGCCGGTTTGCAGGCTCCACGACAACGGCTCGTCATCGCTTCCGTAACGCCACCCGTAAGTCCACTGCGATCCGTGCGCGAGATCGAAGACGATCACGCCGCACTCGGGTAACGTCGGGTTGTCGCGAAACGTGACCTCGGCCGCTACGAAGTCTCCGTCCGGGGAAGCCTCGATGCGCAGCGACTCCGCGGAGGACTCCGAAACGCGGGCCGACTCGTGCCCGGTCGCGTCGAGGATGCGTACGTCGGTGGGGCCGTTTCTGGGGACGAACGTCGTCACGACGACGCCCTTTCCGCCGGCGAGCACGAGCACGTCATTGGCCCAACGGGCGTTCTCGAGCGTGACGCGCCACCGCCCGTCGGGGTGGGTGGGATCGACCAGCGTCAGCGTCGTGTCGCCCGTCACCGTGTCGTTTGCAGTCGATGTCTGGCCGGGCGTCACGTCCACGCGGCTGACGTAGCGCGTCCCCACGACGACCGCCGCGCGCTCGTCCGGACCGACGAACGCGCGCTGGTTGGTTCCCGACTGTTCGACGACGGGGGCGCCTTCGATCCCTCTCCCATTTTTTGCCAACGTGTCGGCCAGGCCGTGATCGCGAATGCAAAGACCGCCTCTGAAGACCAGGAGGTGCAACCGCGCCGAGGGCACCGTCTTGAAAGAGCGGGGGATGGCCAGTGCCAGGTACTCGGGGTCATCCGCCGTCAGCAAGACCACCCGGTCGGGCGAGGCCGTCGCCGGCGTCCCCGGGGCCGCCGCCTTCGCCGCTTGCGTGGCGGTCTCGGGGGGGGCAACCGACGCGGAGCGCGCCCAGGGGAGTCCCGGCACAAGTGAGATGCAAAAAACGGTTATTCGCATGGCGGGGAGGAACATCACGACCATTCTACGGACCTGGCGCTAGAATGCTCGTTTACTTTCCGAAGGAGAACCTCATGGCTTTCGAACTGCCCTCGCTTCCTTACCCCCACGACGCCCTGGAGCCCACGATCGACGCCAAGACGATGGAGATCCATCACGGCAAGCACCACGCCGCATACGTCACTAACCTCAACAAGGCCTTAGAGGCCCACCCCGACCTGCAAAAACTCTCGATCGAGCAGTTGATCGCGAACCTCGGCCAGGTCCCCGAGGCGGCGCGCCCGGCCGTCCGCAACAACGGCGGCGGCCACTTCAACCACACGATGTTCTGGTCCCTCATGAAAAAAGGCGGCGGCGGCGAGCCCCACGGAGATCTCGCGGCGGCGATCGCCACGTCGTTCGGCTCGTTCGTCGAGTTCAAGACCAAGTTCGCGGCGGCGGGCGTGTCTCGTTTCGGCTCGGGCTGGGCGTGGCTGCTCGTCCGTGACGGGAAGCTCGCCATCGAGTCGACGCCAAATCAGGACTCGCCGGTGATGGA
>JANMVW010000177.1:0-4279 GCA_031393555.1 Acidobacteriota bacterium | reverse complement strand
CCTGGACTGCGCTTGGCAGCCGTGTACAGCTTGCGCTGGAGTTCTCGCACTTTGTTTACTTCTGGGAGATTGGTCCTCATCGGACCATGCCCTCGTGCTTACCCCCACGCTCAAGCGTGACCAAAGCAGGGCTCCTTCCCTCAGACGGCGTTGTGGTCGCCATCGTCATCGGTACTACGAGCCCCTCGGACTCCCTCCCGACACCCGCCCCTTTCACACTCGGCTTATAGGGCAGGTCTTCGCTCGACGTGAGCCGCCGGGTAGGGCCTCTCCTGTTCCGTGCCGTACTTTCGACGCGTGCCATCCTCTCTACCCCGGGGGCGTCCTGCATCCTTCCGGCTCTCACGGGTGCAGTCTGTTGCCTTCGCCGCGACATGATCGGCTCGGCCACCCCGCCCTTTCGGGCATCTCTCTCACGGGGCTGCAAGGTTCGCTTGATGCTGGGCCCGCGTCGTTGCTCCCCTCCCGGAAATCTCTCGATCCCCTGAGGGCTCTCGACAGTCCGCTCAGACGCGGGGATCTCTCCCCTCGTCCGGACTCTGCTACGCGGCGCTCCGGCGCTTACCGCGACGGGACTTTCACCCGCGAGCACGACACAACTTCCAGGACGCACCATGTCCGGATTCTATCTGGAACCGGCTGCCGCCCCTGCTAAACTCATCGATTGGAGGATCTCATGCGCTTCACCAAGAGCTTCGTCCCCTATGGCGCCTACTGGAGCACCCCCTTTTGCAAGTGGCAGGGCAGCCTCGCGCACCTCAACGCGATCGCTCTGGCCGCCGACACCACGAAGAAGGCCATGGCGGACCGGAAGATCGCCGCGGGCTCGATCGATGCGATCGCCCTCGGGATGACGGTTCTGCAAAAACACCAGCTCTACGGCGGGCCGTGGTTCGCGGCGATGATCGGCGCCGAAGCGATCTCGGGACCCACGATCTCGCAGGCCTGCGCCACCGGTGCCCGTACGATGGCGACGGCCGCCGCCGAGGTCGACGCATCGGGAGAGCACACCGTGCTCGCGGTCACGACCGACCGCTGCAGCAACGGCGCGCACGTCTACTACCCGAACCCGCTGGGTCCGGGCGGCATGGGCGACAAGGAAGACATCGTCATGGATTCGTTCGGCCACGATCCGTGGGCGAGAAACTCCATGATCCAGACGGCCGAAAACGTCGCGGCCGAACTCGGGATCACGCGCGAACAACAAGACGAGTGCACACTCGTCCGGTACCAGCAGTACCAACAGGCGTTGGCGTCGGACGGCGCGTTCCAAAAGCGCTACATGATTCTCCCCTTCGAGGTGAAGGACGCGTCGGGGCGCAAGACCGTGGCCACCGTGGCCAACGACGAAGGAGTCTTCACGACCACGAAGGACGGCCTCGCGACGTTGAAGCCCGTCATGCCGAACGGCACCGTGACCTTCGGTAGCCAGACCCACCCTGCCGACGGCAATTGCGGGATGATCGTCACCTCGCGCGATCGCGCGAAGGCGATGTCAAAGGACGCGTCGGTCGAGGTGCAGCTGTGTTCCTACGGCCAGGGACGAGCCAAGAAGGGGTTCATGGCGATGGCGACCGTTCCGGCCGCAAAATCCGCCCTCGAAGCGGCGGGGATCGGCCTCAAGGACGTCAAGGCGATCAAGACGCACAACCCGTTCGCGGTGAACGACGTCTACCTCGCCAAGGCGCTCGACCTGAAGATCGACGGATTCAACAACTACGGCTCGTCGCTCGTGTTCGGCCACCCGCAAGGCCCGACCGGGATGCGTCTCATCATCGAGCTGATCGAAGAGCTTCACATCCTGGGCGGCGGCTACGGTCTGTTCGTCGGATGCGCTGCCGGTGATACCGCCGGCGCGTTCGTCGTTAAGGTGGGTCGCTGACGAAAAGGGGACACCCCCCTTTTCTACCGCTGGGGCTCGACGATCACCTTGAGCGACTCCCCCGCTTCTTCAACCAGGCGGAAGGCCTCGCCGGTCTCACTCAGTGGGACGCGATGGGTGATCAACGACGCCACGTCCACTCGTCGCGCGGCGATCGCGTCGAGGGCGGTGCGCATGTCGGCGGGCGGTCCGGCGTACGAGTGGAAGATCGTGATCCCGTCCTTGCCGAGTTCGTAAATCGGAAACGGGAAGGTCACGCCGGGCGGAAAGAGCGCAAAGAAAAGGATGGTGCCGCCCCGATCGACCGCGTGCAGCGACTGCCCGACGGCCGCAAGCGAAGCGGTACAGACGATCACGAAATCGGCGGCGCGCCCCTCGTTCGCCTCTTGGATGCTGGCCTGAACGTCCTGGTGGCGCGCGTCGATCGTGACGTCGGCACCGGCGCGCCGGGCGGCGTCGAGCCGGAACGGTTGGATGTCGGTGGCGAGGATCCGGGCCGCCCCATGCGCCCGCGCCCACAAGATGTGGAGCAGCCCCGAGATCCCGCTTCCAAGCACGGCGACGGTTTTTCCAACGACCCCGCCGCCGATGCGCTGGCCGCGCGCGACGCAGGCGAGCGGCTCGACGAACGAGGCCTCTTCGTAGGAGACGTGATCCGGGATCGCGAACGTACCGCGCGCGACGTTCGCCGCGGGAAGGCGCACGAACTCCGCGAATCCTCCCGGATCGAAGCTGGTTTTGCGGAGTGTGTCGCAGACCGGGTGCTGTCCCGCGAGGCAGTACCGGCACTCGTTGCACGGAACGTGATGCGTCGTGACGATACGGTCGCCGACGGCGAACCCCGCAAGCCCGGCGCCGATCTCGACGACTTCTCCCGCGACCTCGTGGCCGAGCACGATCGGCGCCTTGGCGAGGCGGTACCACTCCATGACGTCGCTGCCGCAAACGCCGGAGGCCATGACGCGGAAGACGAGTTCGCCGGGCCCCGCCGCGGGTCGCGGGCGATCTTCGACGCGTACGTCGCGGTTCGAGTAGTAGACCGCCACCCTCATCGCGGACCTTTGGATTTCTCCTGCTCGTAGACGGCAAACGCCCGATCGACCGTTGCCCCGTCGTGCACGACCGCACGAACGGCCTTGATCATGCCCACGGGGCAGTCCGACTGGAAGATGTTCCGGCCCATGTCGACTCCCGCGGCACCGGCCCGCATCGCGCTCGCGGCCAGCTCGATGGCCTCGCGCTCGCCGGTCTTTTTCCCGCCGGCGATGATCAAGGGCACCGGCGTGGCGCGCACGATCTCTTCGAACCCTTCGCAGTAATACGTCTTCACGAAGTGCGCGCCGATCTCGGCGGCGATGCGGCAGCACAGGCCGAGGTAGCGAGCGTCGCGGACCATCTCTTTCCCAACCGCCGTCACGGCAAGCACCGGGATGCCGTATTTCTCGCCCAGGTCCACGAGCGTCGCGAGGTTCAACAGCGTGGTGCGCTCTCCCTCCGAGCCGACGAAGATCGATAGGGTGATCGCGGAAACGTTGAGGCGGATCGCGTCCTCGATCGCCACCGTCAGCCCTTCGTGCGACAGCTCGCGCAGGATCGACGCGCCACCCGACACGCGCAGCACGACCGGCACGTTCGCCGAGGGCGCGACCGAGGTACGCAGCACACCGCGCGTGAGCATCAACGAATCCGCGTAAGGCAGCAGCGGCGCGATCGTCTTTTGCGGCTGTTCGAGGCCCGAGGTCGGCCCGAGGAAGTAACCATGATCGACGGCCAGCATCACGGTGCGGCCATGAGGCGGCTTGAGAATCCGGGCGAGTCTGTTCGAGAGTCCCCAATCCATGAGCTAGTCTCCCCCGCGTGAATGCACCGAAGATCGGATCTTACCGCCTTCCGTGGGGGCGCGTCCTGCTCGGAGCCGCGATTCTCGTGGGAATCGCCGGGGTCTACGGGACCCTCCCGGTCGGCGAGACGCTCCAGGCCCTCGTCCGGAGGATCGACGCGCTAGGCCCCTGGGCCGGCGCCGTGTTCGTCCTCGTGTACGCGGCGGCCTCGGTGCTGCTTCTCCCGGTTTGGATCCTGACCGTCGCCGCGGGCGCCGTTTTTGGCGTCGCGCGCGGCAGCGTCCTCGTGCTCGTCGGAGCCGCACTCGGCGCGATGGCGGCGTTCGCCCTCGCACGCACCGGGCTTCGGGAGACCGTTCGCAGGTGGGCGCGCGCCTACCCCGACTTCGACAAGCTCGACCACGCGATCGCCTCCCGGGGAGGTTGGATCGTCTTCCTCGTACGCCTGTCGCCTGTTTTTCCGTTCGTCTACGTCAACTATCTGTTCGGGCTGACCGCGATCCCGGCGGCGACCTACGCGGCCACGACGATCGCCGGGATGATTCCAGCGACGATC
>JANMVW010000107.1:0-3083 GCA_031393555.1 Acidobacteriota bacterium | reverse complement strand
ACGCGCGAGGTCGTGAATCCAGAGATCCGTCGCGTCCTGGCCGGTACTGCTCACCGAATAGGCCAGGCGCTTTCCGTCGTGCGAGAGCGCGACGTCGCGGAAGAGCTCTCGTTCGCGAATCGACTGCGTGCCGACGCCGTTCCGATCGAGCCAGACGAGCGACGAGAAAGAGCCGCGGAGGCCTTCTCGGAAGATCAGGGTGCCGTCGTTGGCGACGCAGGCGAGCATCTGCTCGTTCTGACTGAACGAGACCGGAGCGGCGATCGGCGACGGATCGCCCGAGAGCTTGAGGCTGCCGGGGTCGAAGTGCTGGGCGAACAAGGTGCCGTCGCGCCAGAACAAGATGTACCCCGCGGGGTCGAACAGCGCCGAAGAGTTCACGGGGATCAGGCGGGTTCTCTTCCCGCTCGACAGCTCGAGCGCTTCGATGGCGCTCTCGTCGTTCTTGGCGCCCCCTTCCGCCGTTTGAGCCAGGAAGAGGATCGACTTCCCGCCGGGAAGAAACACCGGGAAACGGTGGCTCTTCTCGTGGCGCGACTCATCGAGCGTCGTCAGGGTTGCGGGCGTTCCGCCGCCTGCCGGCACGATGGACAGCCCCGTGCGGAACGCGGCGGTGAAGATGATGCGGCCGTCGGCTCCCCAGGCGCCGCCGCGTGGCGTGGGCGCGTCGCAGATCACCTGCGCGGGCCCGCCCTGCGGGTCGATCCGCTTGAGCTTCCCGTCGGCGAAAAACCCCAGACGGCTGCCGTCCGGGGACCAGAACGGCATCTCGCCGCCGTCGGTTAACGCCAACCGCGTGGCTTCACCGCGATCGAGCGAGCGCAGCCACAAGGAACGTGCGCCGGTTTTCCGGTCGAACGCCTCGAAGACGATCCGGCTCCCGTCGGGCGATAGCGCAAAGGTGTCCCCGAAGCCGTTCCCCGCAGGAGCCACGAGCGCCGCTTGGAGGGAGCGCGGCGGTGGGCCGCTCCGGCCGGAGCCGAGCCACAGCGCGGCGAAAACCCCGGCGGCGAGTATGCCGGCCGCCGCGAGAACCCACGGGAGCTTCGATCCGCGCGCCGCAACGGACTCGGCCCGGTCGCCGCCGCGCGGATCGGCCAACACCTCTTCGATGACCACGCGCGCGTCGCCGATCGCTTGCAGCCGCTCGCGCGGCTTCTTGCGCAGGCAACGGCGGACGAGATCGACGATCCGCTCCGGAGTCCCCGCGGGGAGCGCTCCGAAATCGGGGGTGTCCTTCAGCACGGCCGCCAGGACGTGCGAGACCGTTTCCCCATCGAAGAGGCGCCGGCCGGTCAGCATCTCGTAGAGCACAACGCCGAACGACCAGTCGTCGGCGCGCCGGTCGACCGCAACGGCCGCGGCCTGCTCCGGCGCCATGTACGCCGCGGTGCCGAGGATCATCCCGGCCATCGTCGCGGCGTGGGTCATGGTCGGCGAGTTCCCCGAATCCAGCGAGCGTATCCCCGAGGCGTCGCTCGTGTACGCCTTCGCCAGGCCGAAATCGAGGACCTTCACCATGCCGTCCGAAGTCAGCTTAACGTTGGCGGGCTTCAGGTCGCGGTGGACGATCCCCTTGTCGTGCGCTTCCTCGAGACCCATCGCGATCTGCTTGGCGATCTCTAACGCTTGCTCAAGAGGTATCGCTCCGCGCTTCAGGCGCTCGGAGAGGTCTTCCCCCGCGACCAACTCGAGCACGAGGAACTGTTGGCCGTCCGCTTCGTCGAGTCCGTAGATCGCCGCGATGTTGGGATGGTTGAGGGAGGCGAGCACCTGTGCTTCCCGCTTGAAGCGTGAGAGGCGCTCCGCATCTTGCGCCACCGCCGAGGGCAGGACCTTGATCGCGACGTCTCGGCCGAGCTTCGTGTCCTTGGCGCGATAGACCTCGCCCATGCCGCCCTCGCCGAGCTTGGCGGTAATTTCGTAGATTCCGAAGCGGGTACCGGAAGGGAGGGTCATCGCGGCCGGGAGTATAACCGTCGGCGGCGATCGCTTGCGCCTTTCGTCGCGCGCAAACCCGCGCTACGATCCCCGAATCGTGGTGGAACGGGAAATCGCAGTTTACAGCGGGCGAGGATGTCCGTGAACAATGGCAATCGATTCACGAAGTATTTTCCGCTGCTGCTCGATGCCCTTCGCTCTGCTGACCCTGCGCCCATGCATCCGGCCGATGCCTTCGCGTAGATCCGCGACCGTGTCGACGTACCGGAACAAGACCTGTCGAGGAAGATCGTTAACGGCCGCCAGACGATTTTCGAGAACGACGTTCACTGGGCACGCTTCTATCTGGCCAAGGCAGGGCTGATCGCGAGCCCCAAGCGTGGCCTCTGGGGCGTGACACCGACGGGACGCGATACTCGTCTCTCGCCAGAAACAATTTGGGAAGTTTACGTCCGTGTCCGTGATGCGAACAGGCCGGGGGCGGCGGACGACGAGACTACGCCAGCACCTGAGCCCGATCTCAACGAGAGCCCGTCTTTTTGGTTCGCTGGAGCACTTTGGAATAGCACCGAGGATCAAATCGAGCGATTCCACGCCGACGGCGTTTGGATCAACGGCTATGACGACCAATACCAAGACCTCGTGGCCCGCATCAAGCCAGGGGACCGGATTGCGATCAAGGCCTCCTTCGTCCAGAAGAACCGTTTGCCCTTCGACGTCGGCGGTGCGCCGGTCTCCTGCATGCGGATCAAGGCCACGGGCACAGTTACGGGAAACAGGGGTGACGGAAAGACCGTAACGGTTGACTGGGATCCGCTGTTCGCGCCGCGCGATTGGTATTTCTATACCTATCGCACCACACTCGTCGAAGCCGACGCCGAGAACGAAATGGCGTTGAAACTGATCGACTTCACTTTCAACGGAGCCGCACAGGACTAGGTGTGGTGGCTTAATCAACCTTACTGGGCCACCAAGTACGCCCAGGCGCAGTCGACGCGTCGACTCCCGGACTCGGATCAGAAACTGGCGGATGACACGGACACAACGAAAAGGCGGTGGCCGGCTTCTACGCGGTGGAGTTGATCCCGATGGGATGGAAAGTACGCACAGGCGACGTGCTGCATTGGCCGGTGACCGGGGCC
>JANMVW010000103.1:0-2683 GCA_031393555.1 Acidobacteriota bacterium | reverse complement strand
TCTCGACAGCCGCCGCCCTTTGAGTACGAAATCATACGAACTGGTGGGAGCACGACTCGAGCACGAGGCTGCCGTTCCGGCCGACCCCGAGGTCATGCGGGAAATGATGGCTAATTTGCAGGCTCTCGGTTATGTCGGAGGTTCCGAAGATCGTCCTCCCCCTGCAGGGGAGCCGTCCACTTCGAAGAAGGGTTCGATTGGGGATGGCGCAGCAGCGGAGACCAAATTCTTCTTCCACAGAAACCTCGCGGTGTCGTATATGCGCCAACGACGATACCGCGAGGCGGAGTCCGAGCTGCTGCTCGCGAATGAGCGTCGGCCGCTGGGCAAGACCTACGCCATGCTGAGCGAAGCCCGTGCGAGTGACGGTCGTTTCGCCGAGGCCTCGGCGGCCCTCGAAGAGGGTTGGACCCGAGTTCCAGGCGATATGGAGCCATCGAGCCTCCTATGGATCGTCGAATTGCAGCTCCTCGCTGGCGATGGCAGCGCCGCCGCGGCGATGGCTCAGCGTTGGGCCCCGAAGATGTCGGTTGCCGTGCGTCTGGCGGTCGACGGGAGACTCGCGGAGGCCGGTGAAGACACGGCCTCAGCTGCGACACACTACCGGCAGGCCCTCGCTGAGGATCCGTTGCTGGTCAGTACCGCGCTCCGCCTTCAATCCATCGAGTCCGCGGCCGGAAGGCCTTTTGCCCTGGAGCCGTTCTTGACCAAGACGTTGGCAGCGCACCGGGAAGTGGATACGTACTGGGACCTCGCAGGACAGTTCACGCTCGCCCGTGGTGAGGTCTCCTCCGCCATTCAGCGGTTTCAGAATGCGACCGACATCGAGCCGGAAAACGCGGAATACCTCGGGCACCTGGCATCGGCTTACGCGGCTGCCGGAAGGCACGACGAGGCGCTGAGTGCGCTGTCCTGGGCCGACAGATTCCCGCCCAGAGAGGCGGAGGGCTGGATGGCCGTCGGCGCCGCTTGGGACCGCCTCGGCGAGACCGACAAGGCTGTTGCGGCGTTTCGCAGTGCTCGCACTTCCGCCCACGCCGGGCCCGGCGCCGACGCCGGTGCCGCCCTAGCCTTCGCGCGGGCAGGAAGACTGGGCGAAGCTCGAAAGGTGGTGGACGACGCCATGCTGCGGTATCCGGACAGCCTGGCTCTGCGGCAACTCGCAGCGCGTCTTGGAGTGGGTGAAAACGGCGCGCGACGCCGGTAATTGCAGGCCCCGCCTGGATTCCGCTACAGTACCGCGCGTGTTTCGCCGAAAGGTGGGCGCAAGTCCACCTTTTTTCGTTGATGGGGCCATGAACGAAGACAAAAAGCAGGTCCTTGCCGAGGTCGAACGGATCGCCCGCGAGGTTGCCACATCCCTTGGCCTTGAAATCGTCGAGTTCGTTTTCCACAGCCGGGGACGGCACTCGCTGCTTCGTATCGACATCGACCGCCCTGGGATGCCGGGGGTCGGCCTCGGCGACTGCGAGACGTTCAGCCGCACCCTGGGAGATCGGATCGAAGACCTCACGTTCTTCGACGCCCCCTACGACCTCCAGGTGTCTTCCCCAGGGATCGACCGACCGATCCGAACCGATGACGACCTTCGTCGGAACGCGGGGCGCCCAGTTTGGATGGAGTTTCGGGACGAGAACGGGACGGTTCGGGAGCTTCGCGGCACCCTTTCGGGGAGCCATGAATCGGACACGGTCACGATCTCGGCACAGCGAGGCGAGGTTCAGGTCGCTCGCGAACGCATCGTGCTCATGAAGCAGGACGTTACGCTCGGTGGCGGGAGGCGGAAGAACCCGTGAAACCCGCGTGGTATAGTCTTTCGGTCCCAGCGGAGCATTCGCGAGTCTCGGGTGCACCGGTTATAGGAAGGGTGCGTCTGGACCCGGATGTTTTTGGGGATTGGAATGCCTCTCGCGCGCCTGGGCGTGTCGACGATGGAGGGGTGATCGGCCCATGAGCAACGAGCTTTATCAGACGATCGAGATGATCGGCCGCGAGAAGGGCATAGACCCGGATGTCATCATCCAAGCCGTCGAAGAGGCTTACGCGGCGGCGTCGCGCAAGTACCTGCACAGCAAGGAGGACTTCGGCGCGCGCTTCGATCGCGACTCCGGACGCTTCATTGTCTTTTCGAAGCAGACGGTCGTCACCGAAGACGAGTTGATGGATCCCCACATCGAGATCACCGTAGAGGACGCGCGCCAGATTCGGCCCGATGCCGAATTGGGAGCGGTGATCGAGACTGTGAAGGACGGCATCGACGTCCCCTTGACCCGCATCGCAGCCCAGGCCGCGAAGCAAGTCATCTACCAAAAAGTGAAAGAAGCCGAGCGCGAGATCGTCTGGAAAGAATATGGCGACCGGATCGGCGAGCTTCTGACCGGTCAGGTCAAGCGATTCGATCGGGGCGACATGATCCTCGATCTCGGTCGCACCGAGGGGATCATCCCCCGCCGCGAGCAATCGCGCGCCGAGCACTACAACCCGGGCGATCGGATCCGGGCCGTCCTGGTCAACGTCGAGCGGCTCGGGAAGGGTCCGCAGTTGACCCTCTCGCGCGCCAGTGAATTGCTCGTCAAGAAGCTGTTCGAAATGGAAGTGCCCGAGATCTACGACGCCACAGTCTTGATCGTCAGCGTCGCCCGCGATGCGGGAGAACGAACGAAAATCGCGGTGCGCTCGAAAG
>JANMVW010000101.1:0-19012 GCA_031393555.1 Acidobacteriota bacterium | reverse complement strand
TTCGTGATGAAACGGTCGACCCCGAGTCGAGCGAGCGCCTCCGCGTCGGCTCCGGGGTCGCTCGACAGCCCGATGATCGGGAATCGGCACGCGGGGTAGAGTTGTTGAACCTTCTCGATCAGCAACGCGCTGCCGTCGGGATCGGCCATCCCGAGGTCGAGCACCAGAAGCTCGGGGCGTCGCAAAACCAAAGTCTCGAGCGCGGTGCGCGCGTTGTCCGACTTCACGACGAGAAAATCGTCAAGCGCGAGCAGGTCTTCGGCGAGGTCAAGAAGGTGCCCGTCGGCATCGACGACGAGCACGATCGGGCGCTCCATGCGCAGCACCCCCTCATCGATGAACACCCGGTTGCCGCCGCGGGCTTTGGCCTCGCGAAGCGCCGTTTCCGTGCGGGCCACGAAATCGTCGGGCGTCTTGATCGTCTGGTTGTCGGGATACGTCGAAATCCCGCAGGACAATCGGATCGCGATCTCGAAACCGCCGTACGAAACGGCTGCCAGTTCGGCTTCGGTCCGGATCTTGTTGGCGAGGATCGCGGCCCCGCGATACCGGTTTCCGGGTAGGACGACGCCGAATACGTCCTCTCCCATGCGCCCCATGACGTCTTCGCGACGCACCTGGCCTTGGATGAGTTCGCCCACCCGCCGGATGACGGCGTCGCCCGACGCTTGACCGTGAGCGTCGTTGACGTCTTTCAGACGATCGATGTCGAACAGGGCGAGAGACAGCGGTGTTCGGTAGCGCCTCGCCCTGGAAAATTCCTGGTCCAGGCGCGTCAGGAGATGACGTCGGTTGGCGAGAGCGGTCAACCCGTCCCGCGTCGAGTGGTGGGCCAATTCGCGCTGCAGGCGTCCCACTTCGGCCGCGAGTCGCAAGCGCGCCTCGAAGTCCTCCGCCGACGGGGGGGAGGCCATTGCGTAAGGCGCGAGCGCGGGGTTGGCCAGGCGCCACGCGGACATGAGCGCCAGGTCTCGAAAAACATGCAACTGCGGGATCGCGCGGAACAGGTCCCCCGAAAGGAGGCGATCGAGAAGGCTGCGCACGGCGGGATCGTCCGAGTCGAGGTCGGTGACGACGAGGTTGACCCGGAGGTCATCCCCCTCGTGCATGAGGAACTTCTCGGAGCCGGATAGCACGACCACCTCGTGGCCCGCCTTCGCAATCCAGCGGGAGAGCTTCTCCGACTGGGGGCGGTCGTCACACACCAGGAGAACGTGGCCGGCTGAAGGGTCTGTTGTGCTCAAAACCGAAAAGCCTCCTCTCGGGCGCCCGTGCGCGGTGCCAGTCTGCCACGTCTGTGCTATAACCCGCCGCGCTCCGGGCGTGACTGAGTGGAGTTTTATCGACTCAAGGGGCGTTAACTCAGCGGTAGAGTGCCATCTTCACACGGTGGAAGTCGCAGGTTCAAATCCTGCACGCCCCACCAACCGGGGCAGGTCGAATACGGGCGGCTAGCTCAGATGGGAGAGCGCGGCGTTCGCAACGCCGAGGTCGAGGGTTCGATCCCCTTGCCGTCCACCAACCTCGACTCCGTATTAAGCCAAGGGTCCCGCCGCCCGCTCCACCGATTCTCGAAACGCGGGATCGGTGACGAGGGCACGCGCCGCCGCGATGTCCGGCGCCAGGATGCGATCGCGTTCCATGCCCGCGACGCGGCGTCTGAAGAACCGGTGGGCCGCGAGGGCCCCTTTTCCGGGCCGCTCCTCGTGAAAATCGAGCGCCTGCGCCGCCGCAAGCAACTCGATGCCCAGCACCGTGGCGGTGTTCTCCACGACGGCCAACGCCTTGCGGGCGGCGTGCACGCCCATCGAGACGTGATCTTCCTTCCCGGCCGAGGTCGGGATGGTGTCCACGCTGGCGGGATGGGCCAGGACCTTGTTCTCGGAAACCAGCGCCGCCGCCGTGACGTGCGCCATCATGAAACCCGAATTTAGGCCTGCATTCTTCGCGAGGAACGGCGGCAGGTCCGAAAGCGCCGGATTGAGCAGGCGCTCGATGCGGCGCTCGCTGATCCCGGCGAGCGAGCACGTTGCCACGGCCAGGTGGTCGAGACCGACCGCCACGGGCTGGCCGTGGAAATTGCCGCCCGAGACGAGTTCTCCCGACTCGGCGAAGACCATGGGGTTGTCGGTGGACGCGTTGATCTCGATGGTCAGGATCTCGCGCACGAATCGGAAGGTGTCGCGCGCCGCGCCGTGCACCTGCGGCATGCACCGGAGCGCGTAGGCGTCCTGCACGCGGCCGCAATCGGCGTGCGCGCGCTCGATGGGGCTGTCCGCGAGGATCTTTCGCAAGTTGGCCGCCGAGATGCGTTGGCCGCGCTGCGGACGGGCATCGTGGATCCTCTTGTCGAACGCCCGATGCGAGCCTTTCAGAGCCTCCAGGCTCATCGCGCCCACGACATCGGCCGCGATCGCGAGACGCTCCGCCGTGAGTAGGGCCAGCGTTCCGATCGCGGTCATGACCTGGGTCCCGTTGATCAGCGCGATGCCTTCCTTCGCGGCGAGCGTGACGGGCTGCAAGTGCGCGCGCTTCCACGCCACGCGCGCGGGCAGGGTCTTCCCGCGATAGATGACGTCCCCTTCGCCGATGAGCGCCAAGGCCACGTGCGCCAACGGCGCGAGATCGCCCGAGGCGCCGACGCTGCCTTTCTCGGGGACGACCGGCATGATGCCGGCCTCGAGCATCGCGAGCATGCGAAGCAGTGTCTCGAGCTTCAGTCCCGAGTGACCTCGGGCCAGGCAGTTCGCGCGCAGCGCGAGAATGGCACGCACCACGGGCTCTTCGAGGGGTGAGCCCGTGCCCGCGGCATGCGAGCGGATCAGATTCACTTGAAGCTCGGCCAGTTGATCCTGGGGGATGGTGATGTTCGCCAAGTGCCCGAAGCCCGTGTTGACGCCGTAGACGAGTCGGCCGCCGCGCACCGCGCGGTCGACCGCTCGCCGGGAGGCCGTCACGCGACGCCGCGCGGACGGTGCGAGCGCGCATCGCGCACCGAAGGCCACGCGCTCGACCGCCTCCAGGGTCAGCGTGCGGCCGTCGACGATGACGACACTCGAAGGAGCTCGTTTCTTCATGCGCGGATGCTAGCAGGAAGCGCTTTCAAACCGTAAGCCGTGAGAGCCGCGTGATATAGTTTCGACCCGCATGCTCGTTCGCTGCCCTCAATGCAAGACCGAGATTCGCTTGGCGGGCGACGCTCCCGCCGAGAAGGTCGTCCCTTACATGTGTCCGGGTTGCGAGACGATCGTCCGGATCGATCTGGAGCTCGACGAGGTGCGCTCCTCGTCGTCGTCGGGCTCGTACCGCGCGGTGCCGCGCCGGCGCACGGTCCTCGTCGCGGACGACTCGCAAGAGATCCTCAATCAATGCGAGGCTCTCCTCTCCGGCGCCGGGTACCAGGTGCTGCTGGCGTTGGACGGGGCCGAAGCGTTGCGCCTCATCCGCGAAGAGCACCCCGACCTGGTCGTGCTCGATCTTCTGATGCCGCGCCTCACCGGATTCGACGTACTCCGGGAACTCCGCCAAGACGAGCGGGTCAAAGACACGATCGTCCTGGCGATCTCCTCCGTCTACAAAGACAACATTCTCGAGTTCCTTCATCAGCTCGGCGCGCAGGGTTTTCTCGACAAGATGCAAATCGGGGAAGCGCTGGCGTTTCGCGTTGCGGGCCTGCTCGTTCCGCCTTCGGGCGCCGCGTGAACCCCGCGCGCGGAAACCTCGCCGTCGTCGGCGCCCAATGGGGCGACGAAGGCAAGGGGAAGGTCGTCGACCTTTTCTCCGATCGGTTCGACGTCGTCGCGCGTTACCAGGGCGGGCCCAACGCGGGTCACACCGTTACGATCGGTGGACGGCGGCACGCCCTGCAACACATCCCCTCCGGGGTGTTCCGTCCCGAAGCGCGCATCGTCATTGGAAACGGGACGGTGTTGGACCTCGCCAAATTGATCGCCGAAATCGACAACCTGCTCACGGGCGGCGTTTCGTTGGATCGACGATTTTTCATCAGCGATCGCGCCCACGTGATTCTCCCCCTGCTCGCGCGGATCGATGCCCTGCGTGAAGCCTCGGCGGACGACGCCGCCAAGATCGGAACGACGCAGCGGGGGATCGGGCCCACGTACGAGGCGAAGGCCGCCCGCATCGGACTGCGGGTCGGCGACCTCGCCGATCGCGTCGCGCTCGTCGAAAAGATCCGACGCATCGTCGAAGGCGAGCCGGGACGCCGTCTCCTCGCGGGCGGCGAGAATCCGGGGGCTCCGGAAGAAATCGCCGCTGCGGCCTACGCTCACGGCCAGCGGTTGGCCCCTTACATCGCCGACACGACCCTGCTGCTCAACGATTGGATGGATGACGGGCTGTCGATCCTGTTCGAGGGAGCGCAAGGCACGCTGCTCGACCTCGATCACGGGTCGTATCCGTTCGTGACGTCGTCGTCGACCGTTGCCGGCGGACTGTGCGCCGGCTTGGGGGTTTCGCCCCGCCGGGTCGACATGATCGCGGGGGTCTTCAAGGCCTACTGCAGCCGCGTCGGCGGCGGGCCGATGCCCACCGAGCTGCTCGACGGGCCGGCGGGGCTCGGCGAGTTGCTGCGCGCGCGGGGTCGCGAGTTCGGGACGGTCACGGGGCGGCCGCGCCGTTGCGGCTGGTTCGACGGCGTCGCCGCCGCGTATGCCAACCGGATCAACCGGTTCGACGCCGTCTGCGTGATGCTCCTCGACGTTCTCGACACGTTCGACGAGATCCCTCTGTGCGTCGGCTACCGCCTCGATGGCCGGGAGGTGCGCTCGTTTCCTCCCTGCGTGGCGGACGCGCTGCGGATCGAGCCGATCTACGAGACGCTCCCGGGGTGGAAGCAAGACATCACGGGCGCGCGCCGTTGGGACGGTCTCCCCGCGGCCGCAAGAGATTACGTCGCGCGGCTCGGAGCGGTCATCGGCGCCGAGATCGGGTTGGTCTCCGTTGGTCCCGATCGCGAACAGAGCATCATCAAGCCCGGTGGCCCGATCGCCCGGCGCCTGGGGCTCGCGTGATCTGACCTTGCCTCGGTGCTAGTCTCTCCGACGCATTCCCACACGTGGGCCGTTAGCTCAGGCGGTAGAGCACCAGCCTTTTAAGCTGAGGGTCGCTGGTTCGAGTCCAGCACGGCTCACCAATCAGGCCAATACGTTGCGCGCGGCGGCCTCTCGCCGTACATGTGTCTCGGCCACGGGAAAGCTGTGAATTCGGCCGGTCCGGCGGAGACCGCATGAAGAAGGGCGCCCTGCTTCTCGCCGTGTTGTGGTGCTCACGGGGCTTCGCTCAGCTGGTGAATAACGATAGCGTAATCCCTCCGGTTGCGACCGCGAAGCCGGCGTACAACGCGCTCACCTCTGACGCAGTGTACGACAGCCGGCTCGTCAGAATTGCCGCCGATTCCGGAATCGCCTCGGTGGGCCGCGACGTGTTCGGGAACGACTCCCGGCACCACTTCACGACGGACCAACCGTGGAGCCGGACGGGCACCTACTTCCTGCTTCAAAACGGCAGAGGTCAGGGGCACTGTTCGATCACGAAAGCCAACTGCCTCGCGGCCTGCCCGACCTTGCCGCCGCCGGACGGTCGAACGCAGACATGTTTGGACCTCCCGCCGCCGTGTTTGGGAGTTTGCGAGAATCTGGTCTTGAACGGAACGACCTACGCCCCGATCGCGAACGTGCACGCGAGAATCGCTTTTTCGGACGGTACGTCCGCGGGCTATCGCGATGCCGATTCGTGGTGGAGTCTCCTGCCGGGAGAAGAGTCGATTCGCGTGGCGATCAGTAACGTGCGCGGCAAGGTCGGACTGTTCAAATACGATGCGCTGACGAGCAAGATGCTGGTCGACGACCCGCCGTCATTCTGGGCGAGCACGTTCACCGGCGGTCTCGCCTTGAGCGATTCTCAAGGCCAGTCGTGGGACGGGACGATCCAAGTCGCGATCAAGGCCGACCACAAGAAGATCCAGCTGATCGAGGCGATCCCCGGTGGAATCGTCGGACCGGAGTTCGACGTGTACACCCAGGCCCAGGGGATCGCCTCGGCCCTGTGCCACCCTTCGCCCCCTGAGACGGGATGCCGGATCACGCAGGCCCAGGTGTCGCCCTCGGGCGAATACGTCGTGCTGAACTACCCGGGCGACGTCACCCGCGTCTTGGCGGTCGATCCCACCGATCTCTCTTTGCGCGAACTCGACTATCGCGTCGCTCCCGCCATTGCCGGCCTCAAGGCTCTTCCCGGATGCTTCATGGAAAACTCGCAAGCGGGGTTGGCGCATGGATTCATCACAGACCTCGGGCACAAGTCGGTCGGTCGCAATCCCGTGACGGAGCACGACGTGGTCGTGGGGGTCAACGCTTGCGCCGGTTTGGCCGGCACGAGCCCGGCGGGGCATCCCTCGTTGGTCGACGTCGGGTACGTCGTCATGCAAGACCTGACCTTGGGACGAGTCACCTCTCTCACGCACTCCACAACCCAAAGCCCGGAGGCGGTGGCGATGCATACGTCGTGTCTCGCTTACGAAGCGCCCGGCTGGGTGGTCGCCACTTACTACCCGTGGACAGCGGGCGCCCACCGCAAATACGAAGGAGAGGTGGTCAGGATCAAGATGGACGGGGGGACGATCGAGCGGTACGGACTGACCCACACCGAAGGGCACACGTTGACCCGGTGCGAGCCCCACGCGGTCGAGAGGCCGTCGGGCGGTGCCATTGCCGTGGCCTCGTGCTGGACGAACAACTGCGGAACGGATCCACCTCCGTGGCCCGACTCGTGCGACCCGACGTCGTCCTTGACCAACGTGTCGGGATGTGGTCCGTGCAATTGGACCCAGCGGCAGGACTACATCTTCACGCCCAAGCGGCACCTCGAGGCCGAGCCCGCCTCTAGCGGCAGGTGATGTACACGTCGAAGTCCTTCGACGACGTGAGTTGGCCGTCGATGGTCTTTTTCGCGGTGGGATCGTTGAGCCTCCCCTTCAAGGTTCCCGTGCAATTCACCGCATCCAACGCTTTCGCATCGGGGACGACCCGGACCGGCCGAAGCGCCAAAACGGCGAGCAAGAGCGCGATGCCCGTCACGACGAATTTCATGGAGAGCTCCCGTTTCATACAGTCTCCTTGCGGCGTTCCCGCCGCGCATGCAGCCGATTGTTGATGAGGGACGTCCCGTCCGCTACACTCCCCGCCCGCTTCGCATCGAAGACGTCCCTATCGTCTAGCCTGGCCTAGGACACCACCCTTTCAAGGTGGCGACACGGGTTCGAATCCCGTTGGGGACGCCAACTCCTAGACATACTGAAAGGTCACATCGACCTCCGTCAACACGCCGAGGGACGCCTCGACGGGGCACGTGCGTGCCGTGCGCTCGAGGATAACGCGGGCCTTGTCGTCGAGCGCCGCGGGAAGGACGATGGTGACCATCAGCTTGGCGATGTGGCGGCGCGGCTCCGACCCCATCTCTTTGACGACCTTGGCCGTTGCGCCCAGCATGTCCCAGCCTCGATCGCGCGCGACGATTCCCATCACCGTGAGCATGCAGGACCCCATGGCGGCCCCGACGAGGTCGGTCGGGGAGAAGTGCATTCCCCGTCCCCGATTGTCGGCCGGAGCGTCGGTTTTCATCCGGTCTCCCGACGGGCCGTGCGTCAGCGTGCACTCCAGGTCTCCCTCGTAAACCACGTCGAGCGTGACGGCCATCCCAGCCTCCTTCGGGGGGTCCCCCCATTGCGGCCGAGGATTCTAGCGCTGACGTCTTGTGGCAGCCCGCGGGACGCGAAGTGGCAGTGAAGGCGCGAGGCGAGTACGGATTCGTGACTCGCGGAGGGGTTTTGGGGCTTTTCCGAGCGGCTGCGCAGGAACCGATCTTGCGTATTGAAGACGCGGCACGAACTCGTCAGGGGGGGAGAACCGTGTGACACCCGCCGCGCCGGCCGGAATCGGGGTCTCGCCGTGGCTCAAGCGCTATGTCGCTTCCGTGGACGCGTGTGCCCTCATCGCGCTGGCGCTGGCGACGGCGCGGGGCTGGCCGGAAGACCCGTGGACCTTGTCGTTGGTGGCGGCTCTGGCGGCGCTCGCCGGCCTGCGGCCCGTGCGCTTCCCGCGCTTCAAGACCGAGTTGTCGGCGACGCATCCGTTCGTCCTGCTCGCGGCCGCGGTTTTGGGCCCGCTCGACGCCATGATCGTGGCGTTGATCGGCCTCACCGGCGTTTTCGTGAGGCCGGGGCGAAGACTGGACCCGATGCGCACCGCGTTCAACCTGGGCGCGGTGACGCTCGCTTCGGCCGCGGCCTCTTGGGCGTTTTTCGTGACGGGCGGACAGGTCGGCGGCTCTTTGTGGGTGTCGTTCGGACCCTTGGCGGCGGCGACGGCGGCGTACTTCCTGGTCAACACGGGACTGGTCACCGTCGCGATCGCATTCCAGCAACACACCCCCGTGATGGTGGTCTGGCGCGAGACGTTCCAGTGGACGGCGGTGTCGTACTTCACCGGACTGACGCTGGCCGCCGTGATGATCGTCGCGCTGCAAGCGTGGGGGCTCTGGGCCCTGGCTTTGGCGATCCCGCCGTGCTGGCTGCTCCTGGCGTTCTACCGAGCGCACCGCGAGACGATGCACGAGCACGAGCGCCGCGTCGACGAGGTGTGCGCTTTGAACGCCGCGCTCGAGCAAAAAGTCGTCGAGCGGACGCACGAGCTGGCGACCGCCCTCGAAGGGCTCGAAGCCGCCAACCGGATGCTCTCGGACGCCAATCGCGCGCTCACCGAGGCGTCGCAGGCCAAAAGCGCATTTCTCGCCAACGTGTCTCACGAGCTGCGCACGCCGTTGAATTCGGTGATCGGGTTCTCGGAGCTTTTGAGCGACACGAATTTCGGCGAATTGTCGGTCCGTCAGCGCGAGTTCCTCTCGGACATCAGAGACAGCGGCGAGCACCTCTTGGCGCTCATCAACGACATCCTCGACCTCTCCAAGATCGAGGCCGGTAAGCTCGAGATTCATCGCGAGGACACCGACGTCGCCGAGTTGGTCCAGGACTCCATGACCATGCTGCGCCCGCAGGCCGGAAAGAAGAAACTCCGGGTCGAGGCGCGATGCGAGCTCTCCGTCGCGGCTTACGTCGATCTCCGCCTGGTGCGCCAGGTGTTGGTGAATCTGTTGAGCAACGCCGTCAAGTTCACGCCCGAGGACGGACGCATCGAGGTGGCCGCGTACTTCGAGGAGGACGACCTGGTCCTTCGCGTGACCGACACCGGGATCGGCATCGCGGAGGAAGATCAAGAAAAGATCTTCCAGGAGTTCTACCAGGCCGACGCGTCGTATGCGCGTCGCTATCAAGGCACCGGCCTGGGGTTAGCCCTCGTCCGGCGCATGATGTCGGTTCACGGCGGCAGCGTGACGGTGACCTCGCGACGCGGCCACGGTGCCGCCTTCCAATGCGTCTTTCCCGGCGCGCGGACCTCTCGCCCGGCCCTCGTGGCCGCGGTGCGGACCGACCCGCCACGATTCCGCGAGCCGATCGCCGCCCGCGGTGGGGGCGAGCCGGCGCGCGGAAGCACCGTGCTCGTCGTCGAGGACAACCCGGTCAACCGTAAGCTCGCTCGCAATGTGCTGCGCTCGCGCGGCTACCGCGTGCTCGAGGCCGACACGGGCGAAGAGGGGATCGAAGTCGCGCGCCGCGAGCTTCCGCATCTGATCTTGATGGATCTCGAGCTTCCGGGAATGAACGGAATCGAGGCGACGCGCCGGCTGAAAGCCGACCCGGCGACGCGCGGGATCCCCGTCATCGCGCTTTCGGCCCACGTCGAGGCTCACGACGAAGCGAGCGCCCGCGAAGCGGGGTGCTCCGGTTATATCGCCAAGCCGATCCGACTGTCGCGGTTTCCGCAGCAGGTCGGCTCGTATCTCGTCCCCAAGGAAGGAGCGGCATGAACACGGTCTCGCACACGCCCGACATTCTGGTGGTCGACGACGACCCCAGGAATCGAAAGCTTCTCGAGGAGTACCTCCTGGCGGCGGGATATGACGTCCGCGTCGCCCCCGACGGGCGCACCGCGCTGGCGTTGGCCTCGGAGCAACCGCCCGACCTCGTGTTGCTCGACGTGATGATGCCGGACCTTTCGGGGCTCGAGGTCTGCCAAAAGTTCAAAAACGACCCGCGCACCCGACTCTGCCAGGTCGTGCTGGTCACCGCCTTGGACGGCACGCCGCATCGGGTCGAGGGGCTCGACACCGGCGCCGATGACTACATCGCGAAGCCCGTGCGTCGCGAGGAGTTCATGGCGAAGGTGCGCTCGATGCTCCGCGCGCGGGGGCTGCTCGCGGAGCTCGAAGCGGCGAGGGAGACGCTCGCCCTCCGGAACGCCAAGCTCGAAGAGCTCGAAGGGCTGAAAGAAACGCTCACGCAAACGCTCGTTCACGATCTGAAAAACCCACTGGCGGCGGTGCTGGGAAACCTCGAGCTCATGGAGCGGAAGGCCGACGAGTCCGTGCTGCACCTCGTGCGCCGTTCGAAGGCGGCCGCGTGGCGGATGCACCAGATGATCCTGAACCTCCTCGACATCGGCCAGCTCGAGGAAGGCAAGCTCCTCCTGCGTCCCGAGTCGTTGGACGCCGGCTCGCTCGCACGAAAGGCGTGTCAGGAAATGGAGGGGGGGGCCACCCAGCGCGGTGTCCGCTTCGAGCTCGTCCCCGACGAGACGGCCGCCGTTTTGAAGGGCGACGCCGCCGTGCTGCGCCGCGTTCTCGACAACCTCCTGGCGAACGCGATCGAGCACTCGCCTCAAGGCGGGATCGTCCGGGTGGCGGTCACGGTTTGCGACGAGGGGATCGAGATCTCTGTTGCGGACCAAGGGTCCGGAGTCCCGCCCGAGTTCCGCGAGAAGATCTTCGAGAAATTCCAGCGCCTGGAAAACCGGACGTCGATTCCGGGAGCCAACCGCGGTCTCGGCTTGACGTTTTGCCGCCTCGCGGTGGAGGCCCACGGCGGGACGATCTGGGTCGACGACGCCCCCGGGCGCGGGGCGCTCTTTCGCGCGCTGCTCCCGGCCACCGAGGCCGAACACGGGGTGGAAGCGGCTTCCGCGTAGCCGCGTCGAGGCGCGCGGCGCTAGACGTGCGGCGCTAGACGTGCGGCGTCGGCCGCTCGAGCACGTGTCCGGCTTTGCGGTCCGCGGACAAAAGCAAGAGCGCGAACACGAGGCCGGCGATTCCCAAGCCCGCGAACATGGTCTGGCTCCACCCGTAGCCGCTCGTCACGTCACGCAGCTTCCCGTTCAGGTAGGGAAAAACGAGCAAGCCGATGTTCTGGATCGCGGTCATCAAGCCGAAGGCCGTTCCCACGCGATCCTTGTCGACGACGAGCGGGATCGAGGGCCACATCGCGGCGGGGACCAGCACGAACGCCGCGCCCAGCACGATCATCGCAAGCGCCGGCGGCAGCAGAGTCCATCCCATCGCCAGGTGAGCGGGGATCATCAGCAGCGAGCCGACGATCATGAACGTGGCGCGCCGCCCCACGCGATCGACGAGCCGCCCGGCGAAGGGCGCCAGGAGCATCGAGGCGGTGATGATGATCGAGGTCGTTCCCTGAGCCGTGCTGAACATGTGGGTGATGTTGTAGAAAACCGCCTGGAAGAAGGGGAGTCCGTTCCCGCTCGCTTCCGGAATCCCCCACTTGGCGTGAAAGAAATCCGTCGAAAGGTCGGTGAACGGGAAGATCGCGGAATAAAAAGTCACGCACAAAAGCGTGACGTACCAAAACGACGGCGAGAATCCGCCGCGCCGGACCTGCTGCCAGTCGATCTCGTCGCCGCCTCCGGAAGCCGCAAGGCCCAACACCGGCTCGGCCTTCTTGTCGAGCACGTTGTACACGAGGTTGGCCAGGAGGCTCGCGACGCACAGCGCCGCCGCGACCCAAAGCGCGGCGCGCCACCCGAGGCGATCGGCGATCAGCGCCTCCGAGTTGAAGGTGAACAGCGTGCCGAGGCGGCTGACGGTCAACGCGACCCCGAACGAGAGGGCGAGCTCCTTGCCGCAAAACCAGCGCGCGAGGATTGCGCTTTGCGCGACGACGAGCGGCTCGCTGCCCATGCCGAACAGCATGCGTCCCGCGTAGATCCAGCCGATCGAAGGGGCGAACGCGACGAGGCACGCCCCCGCGGTCAGGACCGCCGAAAAAAGCAGGCTCGCCCGGCGCGTCCCGATCTTGTCGATCAGAACGCCCCCGAGGATCACCGCCACGATCGCCGCGAAGCTGTACGCGCTGTACATGGTGCCGATCGCGGCGCGGTTCACGTGAAGCGCCTCGATCAACGACGGGGCGATCGCCGCGACGCTGTCGTAGGCGAAGTAGCTTCCGAAGATCATGAAGCTCGCCAGGCCCAGAATCGTGAGGCGATAGACGCGAGACGCGGGATTCATGGCGTGTCTCCGATCACGGGGACTCCTGCCGCGACGAGGAAGAGATCGAGGATCCGTGTGGCGTCGGGGTCGTCGTCCCAGAAGCGCCGCAGCGCGGCGATGCGGGCGAGGAGGGTGCCGGTGTCTTGGCCCCGCGCGCGCAGGCTTGCGAGGTAGTCGATCGTGAGCGGAAGGGCCTGCGCGATCGCCAGCCGCCGCCGCATGATCCGGATCAGGTCGTCCCGGAACGCGGCATCGGTCGCCTGCGCGAGCGCGGCGACCCGGCCGGGATAACGCAGCGCGGTCCACGTGAACGACTCGACGAAGGCCGGGTCGTACAAGCGCTCCGCGGTGCGCCCCGGGTTGGCCTCATCGCGAGGCCAATAGTTGAGCGTCTCGATGAACCCGCCCCATTCGAGTTGTTGCGTTTCGAGCGCGGTGGCGGCCTCCCGGTTGCGCCCCGCCAAGCGCGCGATCGCCCTCGCCGCGGCGGCATCGGGGTCGTACGTCGCCGGGTGTTTCAGGAACTCGGCGGTGGTGAGCAGGGACAATCGCGAGCCGGCCAGGGGACGCTCCGGGCAGGCGAGATACCCCGCCACGATGTCGCGGATCCCGGCCTCGCGGCCGCGCAACGCCCCCAGGATCAGGGCCATCGTGTCGTCGGCGCCATCGTCGTTCACGGGGAAATTGTCGTAAAGCAGGAGCTTGCGGCCGTGGAGACGCTCGCGCGTCGCCTCGAGGTCGGCGCGCGTGATCGTGGGGGAGAGCACCGTGGGTCCCGTCCAGACGATCCCGACGTCTTGAGGCAGCGCGGGAAGGCCCGCGAGGAACGCCTTCGCGTAGGGTCCGGTGCCGTCACCCAGGTGCTCATCGCAGTACGCCGAGGCGCACATCCACAACGCGGCGTCTCGAGGCAGCGACGCGGCGACGCGTCGGGTCAGGTCCAAATGGGCGGGGGCGGAACTGGCGCCGTAACGAAAGATGTCGGACAGCTCGCGCAACGAGGTCGGTTGATCGTCGAACGAGAGCACGATCCGCCGCACGCCGGCCTTCTCGCGCAGCAACGAGACGAACGCCATCAGGCGGCGCTCGCCGTCGGGGTCGGTGAAAACGAACTTGCCCCCGGTTTCTCCCACCGGGTTGATCGAGACCCACAGGTCCATGCCGTGTCGATGGCACCATCGCGCGAGGCGGAGGAAGTCGGGGTCGAGCGTCGGCCCGTCGGGCGCGAGGCGCTTCGTCCACGACCCGGCCTCGTGGCCGTAAACCCAAAGGGCGTTGAACCCCAATCTGCGGCAGAAACGCACGTGCATTCTGGTCGCGGGATCGGCGGGGTTTCCTCCGAGCTTGACCATGCGCACCGCAAAACCCGGGTCGGTGTTGAGGGGCGCCGCGAGGACGCCGGGCGCGCCAAGCAGCGCGAGGGCGGCCAGTGCGGCGGCGAAAAGGCCTTTCGATCGTCGGAGAAACGTCACGCGAGGCTCCGAAAACGCCCATGATCCCATGACCGACGGCGATCGCCCGCCGTCATTTCGAGGCCGGCCGCCAGTCCGGCTCGCCCGAGAGGCGGTGCCGTGTGTCGAGAATCCGATACGCCACCCCGGCGGCCACGGCCAACACGAGCCCGAGACATTGCGACGTGCTCAGCCGCCCGCCGAACACGAAGCCTCGGTCGGCGTCGCCGCGGACGAACTCGAGGAAAAATCGCGTGATCGCGTAGAGCAGCACGTAGACCGAGATGATCCGGCCGTGGAATCGCTTGTGCCGGTAAAGCAGCAAGAGGATCCCCAAAATGGCCAGAGAGTTGAGGGACATGTAGATCTGCGTCGGGTGGATCGGAACGTTCGGGAGACCCGCGTGCCATCGGCGCCCGATTTCGGGAAAGGTCACGGCCCACGGGAGCTGGGTCGGCGTCCCGTAGCAGCACCCCGAAAAGAAGCACCCCCAGCGCCCCACCCCCTCGGCAACGCCGCCCGTCAACGCGAGGATGTCCAGGCCTTGCAGCACCGGGAGCCGGATGTGCCGGAACCAGAAGATGCAAAACGGGATCGCGGTGATCAGGCCCCCGA
Organism: Acidobacteriota bacterium; assembly: GCA_031393555.1. Lineage (GTDB taxonomy): Bacteria > Acidobacteriota > Polarisedimenticolia > Polarisedimenticolales > DASRJG01 > DASRJG01. The sequence goes on along the minus strand of JANMVW010000101.1, from coordinate 4,532 downwards.
GGAACACCCCGGTCGAAAACAACAGCAGCTTCAGCCCGCCGGGGCGACCGAAGTACGTCTGCCAATTGATGACGGCTTCGAAGACGCGCGCCCCGAAAAAACCGACGGCGATCGTGAGCACGATCGCCTCGGTCGTCCGGGACGGGTCGAGTCCCTCGAGGCGCGCGTAGCGGCGGACGAGAAGGACCGCCACGGCCAGCGCGCACAGCGAGATGAACCCGTACGTCGGCAGCCTGAACCGGCCGAGCTCCAGGAGAAACGGGTGCATCGGGCTAGCCCTTCCCGGCCGAAGCGGAGCGGTCGGCGCCGTTCATCTGCGCCACTTTTTCCGTCACGGTCATCGGGACCTCGAAAAGAGGCGATGATACCGTCGAAACGGAATGGATCGACGCACGGCCGTATCGTAATGTTCAGCCGCAGGATCACGCATGAATTCGATGATCGATTTTCTCGAACGCGGCGCGAGCGCGCATCCCGACAAGCTCCTCTACAGCTTCCTCGACGGGTTGGGGCGGGAGAGGGACACCTACAGCTATCTGGCGTTCCACGAGCGCACGCGGCACTTGGCCGAGCACCTGGCGCGGCACAAAGGCCTCCGCCGGGGCGATCGGGTCCTGCTCGTCTATCCGCCGGGACTCGAGATCATCGTGGCGCTCGTCGCGTGCGCCCGTATCGGGGTCATCCCCGTCCCGGTCTATCCGCCCACGCCCATGAACTTCGAATCCGGCCTCGCGAAGCTCACGTTCGTCGCGCGCGATTGCGGGGCTTCGGCCGCTCTGACAACGCGAGGATTTCAACGGTCGTACCAGCTCCTCCTCGCGAAGCGGCGGATTTCTGCTCTCTGGTCGAAATCGCCCGCGCTGCCGGCGCTCGCCTGGATCACGACCGACGACGTGCGCGGTGTGGCCTCCGAAGACTTCGGCAACGACCGGGATCCCGTCTTGCTGCTCCAATACACGTCCGGTTCCACCGCCGATCCGAAAGGCGTCGTGGTGTCCCACGACAACGTGATCGCAAACTGCGCCGCCACGCTGGACTTCGTCCCGACGTGCGTCTCGTGGCTTCCGCAGTATCACGACATGGGGTTGATCGGGTACTACCTCTTCCCCCTCGTGACAGGCGGCACGACCTACGGCTTTTCTCCGCTGGACTTCCTGAAGCGCCCGGCACTGTGGCTCCAGACGATCTCGAGGGTCAAAGCCAGTCACACCGGCGCGCCCAACTTCGGCTACGCGTACTGCCTGCGTGACGACAAGCTCGGGGACGCCGAACTCGTCGACGTCGATTTGAGCAGTCTGCGGATCATGATGAACGCCGCCGAGCCCGTACGCCCCGAAACCCACGCCGGCTTCCTCGACCGCTTCGTGCCGTTCGGATTGAATCCGCAGGCGCTGATCGCGGCCTACGGCCTGGCCGAAAACACGATCGCCGTCGCGCAGCACGGACGACGCTCCGTGACCGTGAACAAGAAGCGCCTTCAGCAGCGCGCGCTGCACATCGAACCTCCCAACGACAAGAACAATAACCAGCTCAGCCTCATGAGCTGCGGCCGGCCGGTGGCGGGCGTTTCGGTGGACATCGTGGATCCGGACACCCGCGTCACCCTGGGCGAGGACCGCATCGGGGAGATCTGGACCTCGGGGAGGAGCACCTGCCACGGCTACTGGAACCGGGCCGGAAGCGATCGCGAGGTGTTCGACGCGGTGCGCGCCGACGATCCGGAGGGGCGCCGGGGCCATCTCCGGACCGGCGATCTCGGCTTTTTCCACGAGGGGGAGTTGTACGTCTGCGGACGGATCAAGGACCTCATCATCATCCGCGGCGTGAACTACTACCCTCAGGACATCGAGGCGATCGTCGCGTCCTCTTCGAAGAAGATCAAAACGGGCGGCACCGTCGCCTTCGACGGGGCGGAAGACGGCGAATGCCTGGTGGTGCTCGTCGAGTTGAAGAAAGCCGACGACCTGCCCGATGCGGCGGTGATCGCGCGCGCGATCCGCACGCAGTACTACGTCGAGGCTCACACGATCGCGTTCGTCGCGCACCGCGCGATCCCCAAAACGACCTCCGGAAAGGTCTCCCGCAGCCGGGCCAAGCAACTCTGGCAGGCCGGCTCGCTTCCGATCATCGCGTCGTACGCCGGGGCGCGAGACCGGGAGCCGGCCGCCGAGCCGGCGGGCTTGCGGCAACGGTTCCAGTACATCGTCGAGCTGTACAACCTGACCGGCGACGAGGAGTACTCGTTCGCGGAGCTCGGCATCGATTCCTTGACGACGGTGGAGCTCCTCGCGGACATCAAGGAGCTGTTGGAAGAGCACGGGGCCGGGTCGCTCGTCAACGACGTGGACGTGAGGCTATTGCAACGCCTGACGATCGCCGAGTTCTTCGCGCTGCTCGATCAGTTCGAAAAGGCCTCGGACGAGCCGATCGCGGCGCTGCGCTACGTGCTGAAACGCGTCTCGCAAGAGCACCAGAACTACGAGCGGGAGTGCATGCGCCGGGATGCCGACCTTCCCGTGGTTCACCGCGGCGACCCCTTGGCGGGCACCGCGGCGGTGACGCACGTGTTGCTGACCGGTACGACGGGGTTTTTCGGGCCGTTCCTGCTGAGCAGCCTCTTGCGCGAAACCCCGTTCACGTTTTACGCATTGACCCGAGCCGCCGACCCCGTGCACGGGATGGATCGAATCCGGGCTTCGCTCCGCCGCGCCGGGATCTTCACGCCGGCGTTGGCCGGCGAGCTCGAAAAGCGCGTGCGCGTGGTCTGCGGCGATCTCACGCGCCACAACCTCGGCTTGCGCGCGGAGCAGTGGAGGGCGCTGACGACCCAGGTCCAGGCGGTTTGTCACAACGGCGCGCTCGTGAACTACGTGCAAAGCTACGACGCGCTGCGGCCTCACAACGTGGACGGCACGCGGGAGCTGATCCGCTTCGCGTTCACCGGCACGCCGAAGGCGTTCCACTTCGTCTCGAGCACGTTCATCTTCGGTTGGACCGTGAAGGACGTGCTTTACGAGACGGACGACAACGCCGCCATGGACAACCTGGATTTCGGCTACGCCCAGAGCAAGTGGGTCGCCGAGCAGCTGGTCTTTTCGGCCGGAAAGCAGGGGCTCCACGTGCGGGTTTACCGCCCCTCCTTGATCTCCGCGTCGTCGGGCGGCGTCGGCAGCAAGGACGACATCGGCGTCCGCCTGCTCGCGTTCATGATCAAGCACGGCGTGGCTCCCGACGCAAGAAACCAGGTCAGCTTCCTGCCGGCCGACATCGCGGCGCACAACATCGCGGTGCTCCTGGCCGAGCCCGGCCCGTCGGGAGCGGCGTTTCACGTCACGGTCGACGATTACTACAACATGGTGGACGTGACCGAAGAGATCACGCGGAGGCACGGCACGCCGTTCGTGTACTACCCGATCGCCGAGTTCGTGGCCGAGATGAATCGCCGCTGCACGAAGGACGACCCGATCTTCCCGCTGCTCGATTTCTTCAATCGCTCCCATGCCAAAATCGCGGCGATGTCCCACAAGCGTTACAACAACGACCGGTACCGCAACGCGCGAGACCGCTCGGGAAGCGGGCGGCCGGATCCTCGCCTGAGCGAGACGGTGGGCTACCTGATGGCGTTCCTGCTGCGCGAGGGCTTGATTCCGCCGGCGGTTTCGCGCGCGGAGCAGGCGCAAGCGTGCGAGCCCTCCCCCTGACGCCACGCGGTCGTCGGTCTCAACGGATTGTCCCGGGGTGCGTGTTCAGGAAGCCGGCGTAAAAGCCGGCGTAGACGGCGATCATCAGCGCCGCGTAGGCCGCCGGCCCGCGCCACCCGTAGGCGGGGTTGGTCCCCGGCGCGGGTGCGTAGGGCCGGAGCACCAGGGCGTAGACGAGGGCGGCCAACGCCGCGCCGCCCAGGCCGTCGAGGACGAAATGCTGCTTGACGGTGCAGATCGAAACCCCGATCAACGCCACGCCGACCCAGGCCGCGGCGCCATAGACCCGGCGCGCCTTCCAGGCGGCGAGAGCGGCCAGGGCCGCGATCGAGAGATGGAGCGACGGGAAGAGGTTGACCGGCGGATCGAGCCGGTAAACGACGGCAACGGCCCAGAGTGAATAGCGCGTCACATCGAGGGAGGCCTCGTCCGCCCGCAATCCGATCGAGGTCACGGGAAACGCGGCAAAAATGATCAGGGAGAACGCGATCGCGAGCCCGTAGGCCAGGATGGTGCGCCGGAACAAGCGCGGGCAGCGCACCAAGAACAGGGGGAGCAGCGAGGCCGGGAAGACCCAGAGGTAGATCCACACCGACGCCGCGACGAAGGGGATGCGACGATCGAGGCCGGTGCCCAGGTCCCGCGCCCGGGCGGGGTCGACGCCCCGGGCCACTCCGAAGTAGCCGGCGATGAAAAAAATCACGAGCCCGATCGTCAGCAAGGCGCGTGGGACGGCGCGACGCGTCAGAACGGGAACTCTTCCCAGAGAAGCTCGCGATTGCTGAGCTTGATCCAGTTCCAAACGACGGGGGCCCTGATGACCTTGTTCTT
>JANMVW010000093.1:0-2637 GCA_031393555.1 Acidobacteriota bacterium | reverse complement strand
TCGCCTTTTTGCGTCGCCTCGAGCGTCGCATAGTACTCGTCGCGTTCGCGTCGGATCTGCGCCGACATGCTGTAGAAACGACGGCGGCTCGACTCTGAAAGCGAGAGCGACATGTCAGTGATCACACGGCCGATCCGCCCGTTGCCGTCGTCGAACGGGTGGATCGTGACGAACCACAGATGCGCAAGCCCGGCTTTGAGAAGCGGGTCGATGTCACCCGGCCGTTCGAACCACTCCAGGAACGCCGCCATCTCCTGCGGAACTCGCGCGGCGGGGGGCGCTTCGTAGTGCACCTTCTCGCGGCCGACCGCTCCCGAGATCACCTGCATCGGTCCGTCGCGATCGTCGCGCCAGTTTCCAACGATGATCTTGCGCATTCCGCTGCGACCCGCGGGGAAGAGCGAAGCGTGCCACGCGAACAGCCGCTGCTCGGTCAACGGCTGGTCGTAGCCGCCGGTCGCATCGAGCATCAGCTCGACGATGCCGTCGACGTTCCGATCGGAAGGGACGAGCCCGCCCGCGTCCAGGCCGAGGTGCCGGGCGATCGACGAGCGAACCTGCTCGCGTTCCAGCTTCTTGCCCTCGATCTCGCTCGATGTGACGACGTCTTCGGTGAGCGTGTGGAGATGAGCGTCGTCGCGCAGCTCGAAACCGAGCGCTTCCATCCTCCCGAGCAGGCGGCCTTGTTGTCGCGAGGTTGCCAAAAGCAGCTTGGAGAGACTGCTCTCGTTCCAAGTCAGTGAAGGCCAATCCGGCCTGTCCCAGAGGTACATCGGTTAATCTCCGCACATCATGCGTAGATTATGGGTTGCGAGCTCCGCACGGGCCAGGAAAATCCGGAATGGGATTGCTTGGCTCGCCCTTGGATCGCGGCTTATGGGTCATTTACGGAGGTCGTTTTCCGGCGAAGAGGGCTTTCGGAAGGGGAAAAAAGGGCTTCCGTCGAGAAACAGGTCGCCATTGCGGCCTTTTTCTACGGAAGGCGCTCGGTATCGTCCGCGAGCCGCCGTAACCGGAGGGCCCGCTCTTCGGTGAAAGCGTCGGCAGGGGCCCGCCAGCTCCAGTTCCCGTGCGCGATCCCGGGGACGTTCATGCGCGCCTCGGAACCGAGATCGAGCACATCTTGAAGTGGGGCCACCGCAAGGTCCGCGACCGAGGTGTAGGCCGCGCGGATCATGCTCCACGAAACCTCGTCCGCCGTTCCGCCGAGATAGTCGAGCACTCGGTCTTTCAGACGGTCCTCCAGCGACGCGAACCAGCCTCGGGTCGTGTCGTTGTCGTGGGTGCCGGTGTAGACGGCGATGTCGCGGGTCAGGCGGTGAGGCGCGTGGTCGCCGTCCAACGGATCGAAGCCGAATTGAAGCACTCGCATCCCGGGAAGGCCGAGGGTTTTGCGCAGCGCGGTGACGTCTTCGGTGATGACGCCTAGATCCTCGGCGATGAACGGCAACGAGCCGAGCGCGGCGTGAACGGCGTCGAAAAGCGCGAGGCCGGGGCCGGGCTCCCACGCCCCCTCTTCCGCGGTCTCGGCGTCGGCGGGAACCGCCCAGTAGCCGGCGAAGCCGCGGAAGTGGTCGAGTCGCAGCTCGTCGTGAAGGGACAGGCCGTGCCTCAGACGCTCGATCCACCATGCGTAGCCGGTCTCTTTGAGTCGATCCCAACGGTAGAGAGGATTCCCCCACAGCTGCCCGGTCTTGCAGAAGTAATCAGGGGGCACGCCACCGACTTGCGTGGGCGCGCCGTCGTCGTCCAGGTGGAAGAGATCTTGATGCGCCCACACGTCGGCGCTATCGAGCGCGGGGTAGATGGGCACGTCGCCCAGGATCGTGATCCCCCGCTCCCGCGCCTGCTCGCGGAGCGCGGCCCAGCGCGTCATGAACACGTATTGCCCGCGGCGATGGCGCTCGATCGCCTCGCGGAGCGCTTCGGCGCTTCGGGCGAGCGCGCGCTGGTCGCGACGGCGAATCGGCTCTTCCCAGGCGAACCAGGGAAGACCGCCGTACGCGTCCTTGAGCGCGGCGTAGTGCGCCCAGTCGTCAAGCCAGGCCGCATGCTCGGCGCCGAATGCGGCCAGAGCTTCGGACGTGGGATCACCGGCTTCGGGAAACCACGACGCGTCGCCGGCGAACGCGGAGAGCGCCGCGTAGGGCGATCCCCCTTCGCCTGGTGGGCCCACCGGGAGGACCTGCCAGACGGAAACACCCGCCTGCTGAGCCCACGCAAGGAAGCCCGCAGCCGCCGTGTCGACGCCGGCCGCACGCCCTGGAAGCGAGGTGGGATGGAGGAGAAGTCCCGCGGTTCGGCGGCTCATGAGGTCAAGTTAGGCGCTAGCCGGGAGGCCACGACATCGGCCGGCCACCGAGGACGTGAAGATGGATATGAGAGACGCTTTGGCCCGCGTCCGGGCCGCTGTTGGTCACGACGCGGTAACCCGCGGTGAGACCCGCTGCGAGCGCGACCTTCTTTGCCGCGAGCATCATCGCCCCCAGCAGGGCGGCGTCGGCCTCGATCATGTCGTTGAGCGAGGCGACATGACGCCGCGAGATCACCAGCACGTGCGTGGGAGCCTGCGGGCTCAGGTCACGAAACGCGACGACGTCCGCGTCTTCGTAGACGATGCCCGCGGGGACGTCCTTG
>JANMVW010000082.1:0-13476 GCA_031393555.1 Acidobacteriota bacterium | reverse complement strand
GGTCGGGGATTCCGGCGGCATCTCGGGGCTGGATCTGGCCCGCAGCGGCAAGTGCCGCGGTCTCGTGGGCGACCGGAGGATCGTTCGTGCTCCCCGGGTAGAGGCCGCCGGGAAACCCCCTGTAAAGCGCCGGTCCGAGATCGTTCAGGGGGATGATCCCCGTGTTCTGCGCGCGCACGCCGCCGGGTGAGATCGCCGTCCCCGCGAAAATCGCCAACGCGCAGCCGATGATCCGTTGCGCGCGAGCGATGCGGGGGATGAAGCGTAAGGGCTGCACGATGAGATGCTATACCGCGATCCCACCCGCTGGGCCGGGGCGTCTTGAAGTCGAACTGATTTCTTGACCGTTTAGGGCCGGAATGGTATCAACGGCGGGAAATGCCGCCGATCGACCAGAACGACCGCTACGATCCGGTCGCCGGCCGCCCCACCCTGATCCTGGGGGGGCATGATTTTCATGCCATTACAGAGATCGTGGCCCGGCCCCTCGAAGGGAAGACCCCTTTGGCTTGGTGGTTCATCTTCCTGCCGTCCCTCGGGCTCCTGGGGCTGCTGGGCGTCGCCGTGTCCTGGCTCTTTTGGGAGGGGATCGGGGTTTGGGGACTGAACGTCCCGGTCGGCTGGGCGTGGGATATCACGAATTTCGTCTTCTGGGTCGGTATCGGCCACGCCGGAACCCTGATCTCGGCGATTCTCTTCCTTTTCAGGCAGAAGTGGCGGACCTCGATCAACCGTTCCGCCGAGGCGATGACGATCTTCGCCGTCATGTGCGCGTTGATCTTCCCCGGGATCCACGTCGGACGGGTTTGGGTCGCCTATTTCATGTTCCCGATTCCGAACCAGATGGGGATGTGGCCGAACTTCAGGAGCCCTCTGCTGTGGGACGTGTTCGCGGTCAGCATCTACGGCTCGGTCTCGGCTTTGTTCTGGTACGTCGGGCTGATCCCCGACCTCGCCACGATAAGGGATCGCGCTCCGACCAAGCTCAAGCAGCGGATCTACGGCTTCTTCGCGCTCGGATGGCGCGGCTCGAATCGCCATTGGCAGCACTACGAGATCGCCTATCTCACTCTGGCGGGACTCGCGACGCCGCTCGTGCTGTCGGTGCACTCGATCGTTTCGATGGACTTCGCGGTGTCGCAGATCCCCGGTTGGCACACGACGATCTTCCCTCCGTATTTCGTGGCGGGCGCGATCTTCTCGGGGTTCGCCATGGTGATCACGCTGATGGTCATCTGCCGCAGCGCCTTCGGTCTGAAGGACATCATCACGCTACGGCACTTCGACTACATGGCCAAGATCATCCTGGTCACGGGGACGATGGTCGGCTACGCCTACGGGATGGAATTTTTCATCGCGTGGTACAGCGGGAATCCCTACGAGATGTTCACGTTCACCAATCGGGCGATGGGCCCGTACGCCTGGGCATATTGGACGATGATCACCTGTAATGTGATCAGCCCCCAGGTCTTCTGGTTCAAGAAGGCGCGTACGAGTATTCCGATTCTTTTCGTGATGTCGATCTTCGTCAATATCGGGATGTGGTTCGAGCGGTTCGTGATCATCGTGACCTCGCTGCATCGCGATTTCCTGCCGTCATCGTGGAGCTACTTCCGCCCGACCGTTTGGGACGTGTCGTGCCTGCTCGGGAGCTTCGGCTTGTTCTTCACGATGTTCTGCCTGTTCGTGCGTTTCCTCCCGATGGTCGCGACCGCCGAGGTCAAAACCGTGCTTCCCCAGGCCGATCCGCACGCGGATCCTCGCCCCGCGCGATCCCCCGTGGGCGAGCATCTTGCCGAAGAGGGGGCGCGCTGATGCCCTCGTATGGCCTCCTCGCCGAGTTCAAGACGCCGGCCGACTTGTTCGTGGCGTGCGAACGCGTCCGCGACGCCGGGTACACCCGCTGGGATGCGCACTCGCCGTTCCCCGTTCACGGATTGGACGGCGCGATGGGGATGAGGCGGTCGAGGCTCCCTTGGGTCGTTCTCGCCTGCGCTTTGGGGGGCGCGGCGACCGGCTTCTTGCTCCAGACCTGGGTCCACAGCGTGGCCTACCCCTTGACCATCAGCGGCAAGCCCAATTTTTCGTGGCCGGCCTACGTCCCGATCACGTTCGAGTTGGGAGTTTTGGGCGGGGCGTTGGCCGCGGTTTTCGGGATGTTCGGGCTCAATCAGCTTCCGAAGCATCACCACCCGCTTTTCGAGGCGGCGCGATTCGCGCGGTTTTCCGACGACGCGTTTTTCATCTCGATCGAGGCGGCCGACCCGAGGTTCGACGAAGCCGCCACGACCCGTCTGCTTTCCGGGGTCGGGGCCTCCCACATCGAACTCGTCGAGGACCTCGCATGAGTCGCGACGTTGCGCAGGACGGGCTGCGCGCGGACCAGGTCACCATCCCGCGCGGGCACGCGTTTTCGCGCATCCCGTGGATCGGTGGCTTGATCGGTGTGGTCGGATTGGTCGTGTCTTTCATCCTGAGAGCGGGGGACTCCAAGCAGTTCGCGTTTTCGTGGCTCGTGGCGTTCCTCTTCTTTCTCTCCTTGGCGTTAGGCGCCCTCTTTTTCGTGCTCATCCACTTCGCGACGCAAGCCGGTTGGGGGATCGTGGTCCGCCGGCTGGCGGAAAACACGATGGGGACGTTGCCTTTGTTCGGACTCTTGTTCGTGCCGGTGACCCTCGGCATGGGGGAGCTATTTCCTTGGATCCATGGAATCGCCGCAGGGAAAGACCACGTGTTGACCGGGAAAGCGCCGTATCTCAACACGCCGTTTTTCGTCGGGCGCGCGGTCGCCTATTTCACGAGCTGGTCGGCCGTCGCGTTGTTTTACGTCCGTCGCTCACGCGCGCAAGACGCCACCGGAAACGCCTCGATTTCGCTTTCGCTGCGCGGCCTCTCCGGGCCCGCGATCATCGTGCTCGCCCTCACACAGACCTTTGCCGCGGTCGACTGGATCATGTCGCTCAATCCTTTCTGGTATTCGACGATTTTCGGCGTGTACTGGTTCGCCGGTTCGTTCGTCAGCTTCTTCGCCTTCCTGACCCTCATGGTGCTGCTGTTCCGAAAGGCGGGCCTGATGGGAAACGCCGTGGGGACCGAGCACTTCCACGACCTCGGGAAGCTCTTGTTCGCGTTTACGGTGTTTTGGGCCTACATCGGGTTCTCCCAGTTCTTCCTGATCTGGTACGGGAATATCCCTGAAGAGACGATCTTCTTCAGACTTCGCCTCGTGGGCTCGTGGCGGACGGTGTCGTTGCTGCTCGCCGTGGGGCACTTCATCATTCCCTTCTTTTTCTTCATGCCTCGCACGATCAAGAGGCACCCCGGGTTCCTGGCCGTCGGGGCCTCGTGGCTGCTCCTGATGCACGGCGTCGACTTGTACTGGCTGGTGATGCCCGCACTGCATCCCGGGGGCGTGAGCCTGGGACTTCTCGACATCTCGACGTTTCTCGCCGTGGGCGGGTTCTTCGTCGCCGTCGTTTCCTGGCTGATGCTGGGCTCGCCACTGATCCCCGTGGGGGACCCGAGGCTTCCGGAATCCCTGTCGTTCGAGAACTTCTGAGTGTAGAGTCGCGTTTTTGCTCCGGGTCCGAAGATCCGAAGGAGATCGCTATGCGTCTATTGGGTCACGCCGCAATCGTACTTTTCGCTTGTGGATCCGCCCTCGCGGCCACGATCACAGGAACAGTCACCTACGACGGCAAGGTCCCGAACCTGAAGCCGATCGACATGGGAGCCGACGCCGCCTGCGCGAAGATGCACGGGGCGCCTCAGCCGAGTGACGTCCTCGTGTTGGGATCAGGGAACACGATGGCGAACATCATGGTCAGCGTCTCTTCCGGCGTTCCGGCCGGCAAGACCTGGCCCGTGCCCAAAGATCCGGTCGTCATGGATCAGAAGGGATGCCACTACGACCCGCACGTTTTCGGGCTCATGGTCGGCCAGCCGTTCAAGGTGCTGAACTCGGACGGCATCTTGCACAACGTCCACGCGCTCCCGAAGGTGAACGCCCCCTTCAACATGGCGATGCCCCCGACCGTGAAGGAATCCACGAAGTCGTTCGGCAAGGCCGAGGGGATGTTCATGATCAAGTGCGACGTGCATCCCTGGATGAGCTCTTTCGCGGGGGTCTTCTCCAACCCGTTTTTCTCGGTGACCAAAAGCGACGGCAAGTTCACGATCTCCGGGCTCGATGCGGGCACCTACGAGTTGCAGGCGTGGCACGAAAAGCTGGGCCTGCAGAAGGCGACCGTCACCGTGACGGGCAGCGAGACGAAGGCGGTCAATTTCAAGTTCAGCGCCCCAGCCGCGAAGTAGCGGCAGGGCGGTCACGGACGCGGGGGTGAGGATGGGTCCCACGGAATCCAAGGCGACGGAACACGACTCCCACCACGAGGAGCTTTCCTTTTGGTGGAAGTACGTTTTCTCGACCGATCACAAGACCATCGGGATCCAGTACGCCGTCACGGCGTTGGTGTTCCTCTTCTTCGGTTTCTCCCTGATGATGCTGATGCGTTGGCAGTTGGCGTTCCCGGGCCGCGCCCTGCCCCTCATCGGCCGCTTCTTCGGTGAGGCGCGCATGCCCGGCGGGACGATGCTCCCGACCTTCTACAACGAGCTGGGCGCGATGCACGGCACGATCATGGTCTTCCTGGGTGTCGTGCCGCTCGCGGTCGGCGGCTTCGGCAACTTCGTGCTCCCGCTGCAAATCGGCGCGCCGGACATGTCTTTCCCTCGTCTCAACATGGCGAGTTACTGGTTCTTCTTCCTGGGCGGCATCACGATGCTGTTCAGTTTTCTCGTCCCGGGCGGCGCGGCGCAGTCGGGCTGGACGTCCTACGCCCCCCTGTCCGACATCGCCGGGAGCGGACAGACGGTGTGGATCCTCGGCATGGTGTTGCTGATCACTTCGTCCTTGTTGGGCGCGGTGAACTTCATCACGACGACGATTCAACTCCGCGCGAAGGGATTGACGTTCTTCCGCTGCCCGTTTTTCGTCTGGACCCAATTCGTCACGGCGTTCCTGCTCCTTCTGGCGTTCCCGCCGCTCGAGGCGGCCGCGGTCTTGCAGTTCATGGACCGCGTCGCGGGGACCAGTTTCTTCCTCCCGACCGGCCTCGTGGTGAGCGGGCAGGCGCTCCAGGTGTCGGGCGGCGGTAACCCGCTCCTCTGGCAGCACCTGTTTTGGTTCCTGGCGCACCCCGAGGTCTACGTCTTGATTCTCCCGGCGATGGGGATCGTGGCGGAGATCATCGCGAACAACACGCGCAAGCCCCTGTTCGGCTATCTGACAATGGTCTACTCGCTGATCTTCCTCGGCTTCATGTCGTTCATCGTGTGGGCCCACCACATGTTCATGACCGGCATGGGAACGACGATGGCCGCGTTCTTCCAGACCACGACGATGATCATCTCGATCCCTTCCGTCGCGATTTTGACGTCGCTGGTGATTTCTCTGTGGGGGGGCTCGATCCGGTTCAACACGCCGATGCTGTTCGCGCTGGCGTTCCTTCCCATGTTCGGCATCGGCGGACTGACGGGACTCCCGTTGGGCCTCAACATCACCGATATCCCGTTGCACGACACCTACTACGTCATCGGCCACTTCCATTACGTCGTCGCTCCCGGAACGCTCTTCGCGCTCTTCGCCGGGATCTACTACTGGTTCCCCAAGGCGACCGGACGCTCGATGAGCGAGACGCTTGGCCGTTGGCATTTCTGGCCGTCGTTGATTTTCATGAACGGCGTATTCCTGCCGATGTTCATCACCGGGATGGCGGGGATGTCACGGCGGCTGGCCGACGGCGGAGCGAGTTACGCGTTCACGAAGCCCGTCACCCACTACAATCAGTGGTCGTCGTTTTCGGCCTGGGCGTTGGCCATCGCACAGATTCCCTTCATCATCAATTTCTTTTGGAGCATGAAACACGGCGCCAAGACCGAGCCGAACGCGTGGGGCGCCACGACGCTCGAGTGGGCCGCCGCGGGTTCGCCCCCGGGCCACGGCAACTTCAAGGAACTCCCGGTCGTGTATCGCGGGCCCTACGAATACAGCGTCCCGGGCGCCGCCAAGGACTTCACGCCGCAGTGCGAGAGGACGGAAGCGTGAGCGACATGGAGATTCCCTACACCGTTGCCGCCAGGCCCGATACCGGGCTCAACAACGGCAAGATCGCGATCTGGCTGTTCCTCGCCTCCGAGGTGATGCTGTTCGGAGCGCTCTTCGCCTCGTATGTCCTGCTGCGCACCGGTGCCGCCGAGTGGCCCCACGGCGCTCACTACCTCAACGTTCCCTTGGCGACCTTGAACACGATCGTCCTGATCAGCTCTTCGGTCACGATGGTCATGGCCTGGGCTTCGCTGAAACGCGACGATTTCAAGAAGTTCCGCGTGTACATGGCGGCGACGATTCTGTTCGGGGCGGTGTTCCTCGTGGTCAAGTACTTCGAGTATTCCGCGAAGTTCCACCACGGCTATTTCCCGCGCACGAACACTTTCCTGGCGATCTACTTTACGATGACCGGCCTCCACATGCTGCACGTCCTGGGCGGCATGACGGTGAACGCCTACCTTTGGGGGCCGGGCTCCAAGCTCTGGAAGAAAGACAAAGAGCATTTTACGAACCGCGTCGAGAATTCGGGGTTGTTCTGGCATTTCGTCGATCTTGTCTGGATCTTTCTGTTCCCTATCTTGTATCTGCTGTAGGAGCGACCATGAGCGATAGCCACTCGATGGACCTCGACAAGCACGTCCGGACCTACATCCTGGTCTTCGTCTCGCTCATGGTCTTGACGCTCGTCACGGTTGCGGTGTCGTACCTCCACCTTCCGGTCCACCAGGCCATCATTGTGGCGCTCGTGATCGCGAGCGTGAAGGGTTCGTTGGTGGCGTGCTACTTCATGCACCTCATCTCGGAGAAGAAGCTCATCCTGTGGGTCATGGCGCTCACGGTCGTGTTTTTCATCGTCCTGCTTCTCGTTCCATTCTTCACGGTCGCAGACCGGATCGGACGCTGAGACCCATGTCGCTCCGGGCGTTTCACGTGGTTTTCATCTCGGCCTCGGTGCTCCTGGCTCTGGGTCTGGCTTGGTGGTGCCTTCCGGCCCAACCGGTGGGGGCTGTGGCCGCGGCCGGGACGGCGCTGGCGCTCGTCGCTTACGAGACCTGGTTCCTCCGCAAGACGCGGAAGCTGACGTGACGGCCGCCTCGATGCTCGCCTGCGCGGCCTGTTTCAGCGCCAACGTCGATTCCCCGCTCGTGGACGGCGCGAAATCGGGCGTGTGGCTGCTCCTTTCGGTCACGCTCGGGGTGCAAGGGGCATTCGCGGCGTTTTTCATCCAGTTGTGGAGGCGTGCCAAGCGCGCCCAGGGGAGCTCAGAAAAGCCATGAACGGACCTTTGGGACTTCCTCTAGCGGCTTCGGCCCACGCGGGCGAGGTGGACCAGACCATGGTCCTCGTCCACATCCTGATGGCGGTGCTCTTCGTAGGGTGGGCGCTCTTTTTCCTCTACGCGCTCTACCGGTTCCGGCGCAACCGTAACCCCGTAGCGGACTACAAGGGCGTGACCGGCCACACGTCGACCTATCTGGAAATCGCGGTGGCCGTCGTCGAGGCCGTCCTTCTGATCGGGTTTTCGGTCCCCCTTTGGGCCAAGCGCGTCGCGGAGTTCCCCGCGGAGAGCGACGCCGTCGTGGTTCGAGTCGTCGGCGAACAGTTCGCGTGGAACATTCATTATCCCGGCCCCGACGGGAAGTTCGGAAAAACCGACATCGCGCTGATCGACCTCCAGACGAACCCGCTGGGACTCGATCGCTCCGATCCCGATGCGAAAGACGACATCACGACGGTCAACCAGCTCCACCTCCCCGTGGGGAAGCCCGCGATCGTGAAACTGTCGAGCAAAGACGTTATCCATGGCTTCAACCTCACGGAGTTCCGCGTGAAGCAGGACGCCATTCCGGGTGTGGTGATTCCGCTTTGGTTCGTGCCGACGATCACCACCGAGGACATGCGCAAGCGCCTTGGCCAGGACGACTTCGTGTACGAGATCGCTTGCGCGCAGCTGTGTGGTCTCGGGCATTACTCGATGCGTGGTTACGTGACGATCGACAGCCCGGAAGGCTTTCAGGCCTGGCTCGGCGAAGAGGGCAAGAAGCTCTCCTCCGAGGACGCGGCCTGGAACTAGGGAGCGCCGAAAAGGGGACACTCCCCTTTTTCTTCAACGCTCCCCGGATACCGCGTTGCGCGAAAAAGGGGAGTGCCCCCTGTCTCCCGCTTAGGTCGGGTCGGCCGTCAGCTCGTCCCAACGCTCGTAGAGGGTCGTCAGCCGCGAGGTGAGCTCCGCTCGCTCGCGCCCCAGGCTCTTCGCCCGGTCCCGGTCCCGATAGACCTCGGGATCGGACGTCAGGGACTCGATCTCCTTGTCCCGTGCCTCGAGACGGTGAATCTCCTCCTCGACCGGACGCAGCTTCTCTTCTTGCGCTTTTTTCTCCCGGTAGCGCCGGTTGCGTTCTTCGGCTTCGACGCGCCGCGACTCGCGCTTCTGATCGCGGGAGCCGGCGTCGGCGTCGTCCGCTTGCGCCTGACCCCGGACGCTCGGGGACGCGTCCGTGGGAACGTGACGTTCGAGGAACGTGTCGTAGTCGCCGGTGAACACCGAAGCCACGCCGCCGCCGATCTCGGCGATCGACGTGGCGATGCGGTTGATGAAGTACCGGTCGTGAGAGATCACGACCAGCGTCCCCTCGTATTCGTCGAGCGCCTCCTCCAAGACCTCGCGGCTCTGGAGGTCGAGGTGATTCGTCGGCTCGTCGAGCAGCATCAGGTTCGAGGGGCGGATCAACATGCGCGCGAGGGCTAACCGTGCTTTTTCCCCACCGGAGAGCACGGCGACCCGTTTTTCGACATCGTCGCCGGAAAACAGGAACGACCCGAGCAGCGTGCGCAGGCGGGGCCGCGCCCCCGGTTCGGCCACGCGCTCCAAGGTCTCGAGCACGGTGTCTTGCGGGACGAGCGCCTCCAACTGGTGTTGCGCGTAGTACTGGATCGTCACGTTGTGGCCGAGCTCGAAAGACCCGGCGTCCGGTTCCAGACGCCCCGAGAGCATCTTGAGCAACGTCGATTTTCCCGCGCCGTTGGGTCCGACGAGAGCGACCCGGTCGCCGCGGCGCAGCAGCAGGTCGAGGTCGGTGAACACCCGGGCCTCGGCGTACGCTTTTTGCAGACCGGCGGCTCGGACGACGACATCCCCGGATCGCGGCGCGGGCGGGAATCCGAAGCGCACGCGCTTCGCCCGGCTCGGCGCCTGGATCCGCTCGATCTTGTCGAGCGCCTTCAGGCGCGACTGGACCTGTTTGGCCTTCGTGCTCTTGTAGCGGAATCGTTCGACGAACCGTTCGACCCGGGCGATCTCTTTCGCCTGGTGCTTCGCCGCTTCTTCCAACGCCTCGATGCGGGCTTGGCGCGCCTCGAGGTAATCGTCGTAGCCTCCGGGAAATTCCATGAGCTTGCCGCGATCCAGTTCGACGATCCCCCGCACCATCCGGTTGAGGAAGTAGCGGTCGTGGGATACGACGATGAACGCTCCCTCCCACACGTCCAGGAATCGCTCCAACCAGTCGATCGCCTCGAGATCCAGGTGGTTCGTGGGCTCGTCGAGCAAGAGCAGATCCGGTGCTGCGAGCAGCAGGCGGGCGAGCGCGACGCGCATGCGCCAGCCGCCGGAGAGATTCTTGAGCGGCTCATGGAAGCGTGCCTCGGGAACGCCCAGCCCCGAGAGGATCGCGCGGGCCTTGGCTTCGACGCGATCGCCGCCCATCATCTCGAAACGGTGGCGGAGCTCGCCGTAGGCCGTGGTGAGCTTCGACAGGTCGGGATCCGAGGGGCGCAGCCCGGCCATCCTGTGCTCGTAGGCTTCCAGCTGTTCTTCCATGAGACGAAGCTCGGCGAACCCGTCGAGCACGGTGGCGAGCACGCTCCCTTCGCCGACGGTTTCGACTTCTTGCGGCAGGTAGCCGATGCGAACCGTTCCGCTGCGGTGGATCTCGCCGGTGTCTTGCGCGTCTTCGCCGGCGAGGATGCGCAGAATTGTCGTCTTCCCCGCGCCGTTGGGGCCGACGAGCCCCCATCGCGCCCCGCGGGGGATCATCCAGGACAACCCGTCGAACAGGACGCGCGCGCCGAAGCGGCGTCCTATGCGGTCGACGTGGATCATCGCGCGGCGATCACGAAGGAACCTCGTCCCACAACTCGCGGAACAGGCGCGCCGAATCCGGCGCAAACCCGGCGTAGTGATTGTTGAAGTAGGCGAGCACCGGCCCCTTGGCGGCCGACTTCAGCGCGACGGCCCAGCGCCTCAACTCGGCGGTGCGATCGACCGCGAGGGCGCTCCAGTCCCCCGCGCGCTTCCCTTCGCCCTTCAGCTTCGCCACCAGGGCGTCCATCTTCTTGTGATCGCCGATGAACCGGACGTACGTGAGCTCGGCGGTCCGGGGGTCAGGCCCCGCGAAGAGCTTCTCGGGCGCGGGCAGGGTGTAGTACGCCGAAAACGCGAGCGAGACGCCGCGCTCTTTCAGGAGATCGAGGAGAGGGGGAGCGATCCAGGTCGCGTTTCTCACCTCAACCGCCAGCGGACGCCCTTTCGGCCAGAGCGCGAGGAACGCGGCAAGACGCTCGCGGAACGAGGCCCCCGTCGCATACTCGCCCGCGTCTTTTCCCTTCGCGACGTAGGCGAACTGGGCCAGGAGCGGCCCGAGCTTTTCGCCCAGTCTCTCCATGACGGCGAGGAACTCGGAAAGCGGGGCCGCGCAATCGACGAGCCCTTTCTCGTGCGTGATGTCCTGCGGGAGCTTCGCGGCGAACAGGAACCCCGGCGGCGTCCGGTCGCGCCACCCATCGACGGTTTTTGCCGACGGGATCCGGTAGAACGTCGCGTCGCACTCCACGGTGTCGAAGTGGGTCGCGTAGTGGGCGAGAAAGCTCGCCGCATCCGCCCCCTCCGGGTACAACGGGCCTCGCCAGTCGGGGGACGACCAGGACGAGGTGCCGATACGCAAAGGGACTGGGTTTTCGAGGATGGTGTGGCTCCCGGGAAACCGGGAATTATATTCGCGACGATGCGCGCCTCGCTTGGGTCCCTCTTTCTCGTCGCCGCGTGCGGCCTCACCCCGGCGCGGGCGGCGTTCTGGGACTACACGATTTCCGTCCCCGATGGGCGCGAGGCCACGTTCGTCGTGCCGTTCCCGGTCGAATACGCAGGGCCCGTCACGATCGAGGCGAACTGGACCGGGCCTCGGCTCCTCTTTTTCGGAGTGGAAGGGCCCGGACGCGTCTCGGTGGCCCGGCGGTCGGGCCCATCGCCTCAAATCGTGGGATTCGATGTCGACGCGGCGTCGCTCGCCCGGGGCACGGGCTTCAAACTGACGGTCAAGGCGCTTCCGGCCCGCGGTGAAGCCTCGGGATCGCTGCGCGTCACGACACCCGACGCCCCCGACATCGTCGCGCGGCGCGAAGCCGAGCTTCATCCCCCGCCGCCGCCGCCCCCCCCGCCGCCCGTGTGGACGCGTCATACGAGCGCTCCGCGGGGCGCAAACCTCGAGACCGCCGAGGTGTACGACGCGGTCGACGCATTCCGTGCCGCGGTGCTCGCGGCGACCGACGCTGCCGCCGACGCGTGCACCTGGCAAGTCGAATTTCTGAAGTTCGCCGTCGCGGCGCGAGATCGGCTGCAAAGTCCGGGTGCCGCGCCCGACGTTCCGACCCTCCGTTACTTCGCGCGGCTGGCCGCCGCGATCCGAGGCGTCGACCAGTTGCGGACCTCGACGGACCCCGTGATCGCGGGTCCGATCCCCCAGAATCGGGACGACCGCCGCGATTGGCTTCTCGCGCGCAACGAGATCGTGCGCCCCATCGAGCGATCCCTCGACGAGCTGACCGAACTGCTTCGCGGCGGACACGCGCCGGGGCTCGAAAACGAACTGTGGGCTCCCCGGTTCACGGCCTGCCTCACGGCCTGCGAGCGCTACTACGACGAGCGCGTCCGATTCGGCGGCGAAGAGAACGCGCCGAATCGCGAGTTGGCCGCCGCACAGTGGGATCGCATCCTCGCCGCCTTACGCGTGTTCGAAGCTTGGCGCCCGTTCCTCAAGGAGCCTCGCCCACCCGATCCGTAGCCTTGACGGTGCCTTCGTGCTCCCCTACCGTGGCCCGGCGGAAGGAGACACGAGCCACATGAAGTCCAAGGTCGCCGTCTTACGCGTCGAACCGGCACGCGTCCTCGAAGACGTCTCGCGCTTGTGCGAGCTCGCAGGGTTGCGCGAGACTCTCGCCCCCGGAGCGACGACGATCCTCAAGGACAACATCTCGTGGCACTTCCCGTTCCCGGCCGCCAACACCACGCCGTGGCAGCTCGAGGGGACGATTCGCGCGCTCCAAGGGGCCGGGCTTTCGGACTTGGTCTGCGTACAGAATCAGACGGTCGTCACCGACGCGTTCAAGGGCGAGGACCTGAACCACTACCTCCCGATCTTGAAGGCGTACGACGTTCCCGTCCGCTACAACTTCCGCCCGTCCGACATGAGTTGGGTGCGGTTCACGCCGAAAGCGAAGATGCACGTTCTCGACACGATCTTCCCGGACGGGATTTACGTTCCGGATTTCTTCTTCGGGAAGAACATCGTCCACCTTCCCACCGTCAAGTGTCACATCTATACGACGACGACGGGCGCGATGAAAAACGCGTTCGGGGGTCTTCTCCACAACCACCGGCACTACACCCACTCGTGGATCCACCGCACGCTCGTCGACCTCCTCGCGATTCAGAAAGAGATCCACCCGGGGGTCTTCGCCGTCATGGACGGCACGACCGCGGGGAACGGTCCGGGGCCGCGCACGATGTTCCCCGAGATCAAGAACGTCATGCTCGCTTCGTCGGACCAGACCGCGATCGACGCGGTCGCCGCGAAGATGATGGGATTCGATCCGCTCTCGATCGAGTACATTCGCGTCGCGCATGACGACGGCCTGGGTGTGGGCGACCCGAGAGAGATCGAAATCGTCGGCGACACCGACGCCGCCAACGAATCCTGGGGGTTCAAGGTCGGCGACAACGGGGCGTCGTTGGTCGGCCACCTCCTCTGGTTCTCGCCGCTGAAGCGATTCCAGAAGCTCTTCTTCCGGACGCCGCTCGTGAATCTTTTCATCTTCGGTTCCGAGTCGTACCACGACTACTACCGGTGGCCGATGAAAGACCGCAAGACGTTCGAGACGTGGCAGGCGGGCACGCCGTGGGGACGGCTGTTCGAGCGCTACGGGGGCGGCCCGCTCGCAGCTCCCAACACGAAATAGGGGACAGTCCCCTTTTCCTAAGAAACTCCCTCACTCGCGACGCTGTTTTGGACGAGTTGGTACCCGAGGTTTTTCGCGCGGCGCGTGAGGTTTTCGATGACGCGACGCCTGTACCGCTCTTCGTAGTATTTGGC
>JANMVW010000045.1:0-6387 GCA_031393555.1 Acidobacteriota bacterium | reverse complement strand
CGCGCTCATGTTTCTCGCGGGGATGGCGCTCGTCCTTGCCCCGGTCGCCGTTCGCAACGGCCTCGTCGGCGGGACGTGGACGCCGACGACCTATCAAGGCGGCGTCAATTTCTACATCGGCAACAACCCGTCGGCCGACGGGACGTATCGGCCGATCATCCCGGGGAAGCAAACCCCAACGCTCGAACGCAAGGAGCCCGCGCGCGTCGCCGAACAGGAGCTGGGACGCCCACTCGCTCCGGGTGAGGTGTCGTCGTTCTGGCTTCACCGGGCGCTCGGCTGGGCCCGCGAGCACCCCATGGATTTCGCGCGGTTGCAGCTGCGCAAGCTGGGACGGTTTTTCGACTGGTACGAGCAGCCGGATGCGGTCGACTACTACTGGGTGCGCGGGATCTCGCCCGTCTACCGCCTTCCGCTGATCGAGTTTTCGACACTGTCCGTTCTCGCCGTCGCCGGATTGTGGATGTCGCGCCGAAAGCTCCCGCGATTCGCGCCGTGCCTTCTGTTTGCCCTGGGGTGGATGTCCACCACCATCGCGTTTTTCATTTTTTCTCGATATCGCCTGCCGCTGGTGCCGGCGATCCTCCCCCTTGCCGCGATTCCGCTCGCCGGCGCCTGGGACGCCTGGCGCGAGCGGGCACGCGGCTGGGTGTTCGGCGCCCTGGGCCTTGTCGCCGCCTGTGCGCTCTCGCTCATTCCTTACGCGCCGCGCATGGACCTCGTCCACTACAACCTCGGGCGCTTGGCCGACGAGCGCGGGGACGAGGCCGGCGCGAGCGCGCACTACCAAGCCGCGTACGATGTCGACCCCAAGAATTTCCTGGCCTGCCTCAACCTCGGAAACGCGGCGGTCCGCCGCGGCGATTGGCCGACGGCGCTCCGGCTGTTCCAGGAAGCCCAAGCGCTCGAGCCCCAATCGGACGACGCCGAGGCGAATCTTGGCGGCGCGCTCTTCGCGATAGGCGCGCTCGATGAAGCCGCGGCGCACTTTGCGCGGGCCCTGCGCCTGAACCCGCAAAACACGGTCGCGCTCCACAACGCGGCCGCTCTCGAATCGCGGCGAAAGAAGTCGAGCCCGTGAGCGCTACGGAGACCGCGTTTTGATTTGCTCGAGGAGCTGGCGAAGGCGGGGGGCCTCCGGGTCCGAGGGTTGCAGCTCCAAGAAGCGCTGCCAGTAAGGGACGGCCTTCGCAGGCTCGGCGAGGTTCTGGAAGTACAGCGCGCCCAGATTGAAGTTCGCTTCGACGTCGTCGGGATCGAGCTTCAGCACATCGAGGAGCCGTCCTTCCGCGCCCTTGAAGTCTCCGCGACCCATGGCGAGATTGGCCATCCCCAAAAGCGCGTGGGAGTTGCCGGGATTGCGGTCCAACGCGAGCCGCAAGAACGAGTCCGCTTCGGCCGGATGTCCCAACGCCATCTGCACGAGGCCTAGCTCGCCGGCGAGCAGAGACGAGCGCGGAAACGCCTTGAGGAGTTCTTTGTACATCGGGACCGCTTCCGTGAACCGCCTCGCGTCGCACAAGGCGCGAACCTCGTTCAGCTGGCCATAGAGCGGAGCGAAGTCCTTGGGATCCATCCCTTCGCGGCCCAGCGCGTACTCCCCGCCGGCTCCGATGTAGCCGAGGGAGCGCAACGCCTTCGCTTCGTCGTCGCTCGCTCTTTGCTCGGGCGGCGCCGGTGGTCCCGGAAGCAGGGCGAGGGCCGAACCCAGCGCCTCCGTTTGCGGTACGGGTTTCCCGCCGGCGAGGTTGCGGACTTCCGCGGGATCGGTTTTCAGGTCGTAGGCTTCTTTCTTCGGGACATCGATCAACTTGAACATGCCGTCGGTGAGAGCACGCACGGGGGCTACGCCGAAATCGAGGAAGGGGTACATCGTCTCGACGTACGCGGTTTCGGAAGCCGGGGCGGCTCCGCCGACGAGTGCGCGGCCGTCGAGCCCCACGGGCTGAGGCAAGCCGGCGAGCGCCAGCACCGTGGGTGTGACGTCGACGAGTCGAGCGAACTCCCGTTGCTCCGCCGGGATCGATCCGGGGGCCCAGACGATCAGCGGCACCCGCGCGGTTTGGTCGTAGACGAACAGGCCGTGCGTGGCTTCACCGTGATCGCCCAAGCTCTCGCCATGATCTCCGCTGATGATCCAGAGGGCTTCGTTCTCGCCGGCCGCTCCCATCGCGGCTTTCAGGTGCCCGACCAGTTCGTCGGCGTAGGCCACTTCGCCGAAGTACGGAGCTTCGCGATAAGCGGTCTTATACGGCTCGGGCGGCGCGTACGGATCGTGCGGCTCGTAGATGTGGACCCACAGAAAGAACCGCTCCGGCGCGGTGCGAAGCCAGGCGCGCGCCGCCTCGATCGTCTCGGCCCCCGGCCGCCAGCGCGGAACGACCGAGAGCAGATCGCCCGGGGCGCAACGGTCGTCGTAAACCGTGAAGCCGTTGTCGAGCCCGATGATCCGCGCCAGGGGATGGGCCGACACGAATGCGGCCGTCGCGTAACCGTTTGCTCTGAGAAGCGAGGCCAGCGTCGGAATCGAGGACGACAACCGGAAGCCGTGGTTGTCCCGCACGCCGTGGTGATAGGGCTCCAATCCCGTGAGCAAGGTGGCGTGACTCGGGGCCGTGAGCGTCGCCGAGGACCAGGCCTTGGGGCAGTAGAGTCCGCCCTTGGCGAACGCATCCAGGTTGGGGGTTTTGACTCGTCCGCTCCCCGAGGCTCCCAGCGCGTCCGAGCGCCACGTGTCGATCGTCACGAGCACGATGCGCTTCGGGATAGCCGTCGAAACCGCTGCCGGCGCTTTCGGAGAATGTCCGCAGCCGGCAAGCGTGGCGACCGCGGCAAGCACGAGGAGCGTTTTGCGCATCGTCAACGGGGCTCCGGCATTTTCTCGGAAAGCATCGTGAGGAAACCGGGCGGCGGCTCGAACCCGTGCCTCCGCGCAAGGCGCGCCTCGCGCCAGGACGCCACGTAATCGTCGAGGAAAAACGAGGCCACAGCCAGGCTGAAGTGAGCGCGCGCGAGCGTGGGGGAGAGGCGGATCGCCTCGGCGAAGTGAGCTGCCGCCTCGCGGTAGCGCGACTGCGTCGCGAGCGCGGTGCCCCAGTCGCACTGGGTCTCGGCGTTTCGCGGATCGAGGCGCATCGCCTCGGCGAAGTGGACGTACGCTTCGTCGTACCGGCCGAGTTTGGCCAGCGCGGTGCCGGCCCGCGCGTGCGCGTTGGCGCGCGTCGGGTCGAGACGGATCGCCTCGCGAAACTGCGAAACGGCCTCGTCGAGACGCCCGCTCTGGCTCAACACCGCGCCGAGCTCGATTCTGGCCGCGGTGAATTCCGGGTCGAGGCGGAGCGCTTCCTCGAGATGCGATCGCGCTTCGTCGAGGTTTCCCAGGCGTAAGAGGATGCCGCCGAGATCCGTGTGCACCCGCGGGTCGGTCGGGTCGAGGCGGAGCGCAACACGGAATTCGACCAACGCCTCGTTCGTCTTCCCGAGATGCGCCAAATTCGTGCCGAGGTCCAGGTGGGCCAGGGCGCTGCTCGGGTGAATGCGCAACGCCTCGCGAAAGTGCGCATCCGCCTCCTCGAACCGTCCCTGTCGTCCCCGCAGCATCCCGAGATGGGCGTGCGCCACGTCGTTGCCTTCGGTCACCGCGAGGGCGCGCGCGAACAACGTCTCCGCGTCCTTCCAAAAACGGACCTGGAACCGGGTGAGCCCGATCAAAAGCACGACGACGGCGATCGCCGCGCCCATCGCCACGCGCGGCGCGCGCGAGGCCACGATGTCACCCATTCCCCAGGACAGCGCGACGAAGATCCCGACGAGCGGGACGTAGGTGTACCGATCGGCCATCGCCTGTTCGCCGACCTGCACGAGACCGATCACGGGAACGAGCGTCACGAGGTACCAGAGCCATCCGAACAAGAGGTAAGGCCTCGCGCGGCGGAGGCGCATGGCCACCGCCGAAAACAGCACGAGCACGCCCGCCGCGCAGAGGACCTCCCACGCGGGAAGCGTCGCTCCCGGATGCGGGTAGAACACGGAGAGTTCCACGGGCCAGACCATCTTCACGAGATACATCACGTAGGCCACGAGCGCGTTCTCGATCCGTTGTCCGAGGGGACACGCCTCGATGGACGAGATCGCCTGGCTCGCGCGCTGAGCCATCACGGTGAGCCACGCCGCGCCGGCGCAAAGAACGTAGAGCGGCGCCTTGTCCCGCAGGGCCGCCAGCGCGGTTCGAGGTCGCGTGCTTCCGAGCGGCCAGAAGTCGAGAAGCAGGAGTGTCAGGGGCAGGGTGACCGCCATCGGTTTGGACATGAGCGCCAGCGTCGCGAACAGGGTCACCGCAAAGCCCAAGAACAGGCGCGGCGTTTCGCGCCACCGCGCGTACGCCGCGATCGAGAGAAACCAGAACAAGGCGCAAAGCACGTCCTTCCGTTCGGCGAGCCAGACGACGGATTCGACGTGCAGGGGGTGAACCGCGAACAGCGCGGCCGCGAAAGCGCTCCGGCCGGGTGCTCCGGTCATCCGCGAGAGAGCGAAAAACAAGACGAGGACGCCGGCGAGGTGGACGAGAAGGCTCGAAAGGTGGTGTCCGAGCGGCTTCGAGCCGTAAAGATCCCAATCGACCATGTGGGAGAGCCAGGTGACCGGATGCCAATTGGCGGCGTAGAACGAGGTCAGCGCCCACCGAAGGCTGCCGGGGTCGATGCCTTGTTGAATGTGAGGGTTGGCGGAAACGTAAATGTCGTCGTCGAAGTCGACGAATCCGGTGTCTACGATCGGCGCGAACGCGAGAAGCGTCGCGACGGCGAGCAGGACGACGGCGAGCCGGCGCGTCATTGGAGAAGCCTCTGCGCTTCGAGATTCAACGGGGCGATTGCCAAAACGCGCTTGGCCTGTTCTCGCGCCCGTTCGCCCCGTCCCGTGGCGGAAAAGCGCCGGGCGAGGATGAGCCGGACGTCGATTTCTTCATCGGCGGGGATGCGCAGCGCCAGGAGTTTCGTGTACGCGTCGACCGCGCCCTCGGCATCGCCGACGGTCGCGAGGAGCCGCGCGAACGACCTCGTCCCCTCGACGCGCCCCGCCGGATAGCGCCACGGGGAGACCGGGCGGTCGAGCCACGCTCGGGTCGTCTGATTCCAGGTGTCGTTCATCGCCGCCGCTCTCCCCAGCGCCTGCTCGTTTCCGCGCGCCTTCACGAATACCGCGGCAACCTCGTCGGCGTAAACGAGCGACCAAACGCCGCTCCCGGCCAGACGCTCCAGCAGCCGGCGGCGATTTTCCCATCGGTGGAAGAGGATCACGGTTTGGATTCCGAAGCGATCGGCATCGGCCTCGAAGCGAGCCGGGTCGTACATGGCCGCGACGTAATCCGAGAAGAACTCCGTGTCGTAGACCTCGAGGCGACCATCGATGAAGACACCATCGCCGATCGGATCGTCCCAGGCGAGGTAGCCGCCGGCCGCGACGTCGTTGTAAAGCTTGGGGGGGAGCTTGGCTTCGCGCGCAAACGCTGCGGCCCGGATCGGGAAGGATCCCTCGAGCACGCCCCCGCCAAATTCCCGTGGCTGGCGATCGAAGCGGTAAAACGCGCCCGTCACGACCGAGGTCCCGGCCAACAGCGCCACGCAAACCAAGGCCGCGGCGCAAAACGGCTCGATCTTCCGAAGCCAGGCTCGCCCTGTTTCCGGGAACCTCGACGTGACCGACGCGACCGACCGAGCGATGATCGGACTTGCACCGAGCGCGAAAAGCGCGGTGTTCCTGCGCGCGATGAGAGAGAGCCCGGCCAGTCCGGCGAAGAAGGCGACGTCGCCGACCCGGCGCTTTTGCGGGTTCAAGACGAGCGAGGCGAGGACCGAGAGGCCGCCGACGATCAAGAGCGTCTTGTAGGCCGCGAATCCCAGTCCCGCGGCGTCCGAGGCGAAGGGTGAACGGAACTCGGCGATCGCCTGAAAGGCCGGACTCGCCTTGTCGATCAGGGTGAAGAGCTTGAGGGGGAGCAGGGCGCCGGAGATCCCGAAGGGATTGACGATCACGGCCACGATCGAAGCCAAACCCCACAGCGCGAGCTTGCGGGAGGGAGCCCCGGCGAAGGCGCACAAGATGGCAAAGACACCGATGATGAACAGCGCGTGAACGTTGACCCAGAGGACCATCAAGGGGACGAGAAGCCAAAGCCCCCGACCTTCCCGGGCCCGGGCGAACTCCAGAACGGAAAGCAGCCCTACGAGGAGCGGAAACGAGACCATCTCCGGGCGAACCGTGAAGCGATCCTGAAGGACGAGCACCACCCAAAGGGTGAGAAGCGCGCCCCCCGCATCTCCCAGCTGGGGCCGAACGAGCCGGAGCAGAAGCCACACCGCCAGGGTGAAGCCAGCCGCGGCAGCGCAG
>JANMVW010000009.1:0-9555 GCA_031393555.1 Acidobacteriota bacterium | reverse complement strand
GGGCCGACGCCTCTTGCGCGCTTTCGTCAGGCGGAGAGCCTCGACGCGGTCGTCGGTGAGGTTGCATCCGACGAGGAACGCGCTCGCAAGCTGTTGCACTGGACGCGCGCACAATTTGAACCGGGCAGGCCCGACCCCTATCCGCCACCGGACGCGATGACGACGTTGTCGGAGATTCGCGCGGGACGAACGGGGGGGTTCTGCGCGCAGTATGCGTTCGTGCTCGTTCAGGCTCTCCAGGCTTTCGGAAAGCCGGCGCGCGTTGTCACAATTGTCGAGCACGAGGTCGTGGAGACCTGGCTTGCGGATCAATCGCGTTGGACCATGCTCGATCCCCTGTTCGAGCTCCAAGTGATCGACCAGAACGGGCGGAGTCTCTCGGCGATCGAAATCCGTAACGCGCGACATGCCGGGGCGACCCTCGCGGTCACCGCAGGAAATCGTCTTGCCGGGTCGGTACGCAGGTACGTTGCTCGCTACGATCGGATCGGCCTCTGGATCCGCAATGCGTTCGTGAGCGAGCCGGAAAATTTCACCGACTTCGATCGTTACCGCGTGTGGCTTGTTCGCAGCAACGAGCGATCCCCGTCACCGGAGTCGTTGTCGACCACCCATCCCGAAGGGCTCTACGCTCCGCCCGCCGACTTCCCCGAAAGCAATGCGCCATCGAGCGGTCCCGGACAGTTCCAGCTCGCGCGCGCGTCGAACGCCAAGAAACGCAATCAACCGCAGCCCAGACGCGATGCCGCATGGCGGTCTGAATCGGAGTTGTCGTCCACCGATTCCCGCGTGGCCCGCCAAAACCCAATCCGGCTCCCCTGAAAGCACCCTTCGGGGGTCGCGCGCGTGCTACTGTCAGCCGACCGACGCCGCAACCTGTTGTTGTCGCACGTCAATTCGTACGAGGATCTCGATGGTCAAACGTTGTGTCTTGTTGCTCCTGGTCATTTGTGTTTCCGGATGCGCGGCGCTCGCGGTCCGCAAACTCGACACGCGCTATGGCCCGGAAGAACCGCGCGATCGCATGGCCGCATCGAGCGGGGTCACCTACGAGCACGACGTCGCGCCGATCTTCAATCGCCGGTGTCTGGTGTGTCACGCGTGCTACGACGCGCCCTGCCAGTTGAAGATGGAAAATTTCACGGGTCTCGACCGGGGCGCCAGCCCGGCCCTGGTCTACAACGCCACGCGGCTGCTGGAAGCGCCGCTGACGCGCCTTGGAATTGACGCTCACTCGACCGGGCAGTGGCGGGAGAAGGACTTCCATCCGGTTCTCAACGAGCGCAATCAGACCGCGGCGAACGACGTCAACGCCAGCGTGCTTTACAACCTATTGGCGTTGAAGTCGCGCAATCCGCTGCCGGCCGGCATCCTTTCGAAAGAAACGTTCGACTTTTCCATCTCTCGCAAGCAGACCTGCACCACGCTGGCCAAACTGCCGGACTACGAAAAGGACCATCCGCAATGGGGCATGCCGTTTGGAATGCCGGCGCTGACGGAAGGAGAGGTGCTCTCCGTCGCGACGTGGCTTTCGGCAGGCGCTAAGACGCAGGGACCGCCGGCGATGCCGGAAGCCTATGCACCGGCGATCACCGCGTGGGAGTCGTTCCTCAACGGGGACTCGCCGAAAGAGCAGCTGATGAGCCGCTACATCTACGAGCACCTGTTCCTCGCGAATATCTACTTCGATGAGCTGGGCACCGGCGAACGCTTTCGGATGGTTCGATCGACCACACCGCCGGGTCAACCCATCGAGATCATCGCCACACGGCGTCCCTACGACGATCCCAAAGTGTCGCGGCCGTACTATCGCCTCCAGCGCAATGTCGACACGCTGGTCTCGAAAACGAACATGGCGTACGCGCTCAACGCCAAGCGGATGCAACGCTGGAAGGCGCTGTTTCTCGAGCCCGACTACCAGGTGTCTGCGTTACCGGGCTACCAAACGGTCGATGCCGCCAACCCGTTCGTGACCTATCGCCAGCTTCCCGTGCAGAGCCGCTATCAGTTCATGCTCGATGAAGCGCAATTCACGATCATGGGCTTCATCAAGGGACCCGTCTGCCGCGGCCAGATCGCCCTCAACGTCATCGAGGATCACTTCTGGGTCTGGTTCATCGACCCCCGGGCCGAGTCCGCGTCGAACGATGGAGAGTTCCTCGCCACGCAGCTGACGCATCTCGAGCTGCCCTCAGCCGAAGGCAGTAGTAATCTGCGGCTGTTGCACTGGAACCACTACGCGAAGAACGAAAAGAAATACATGGCGGCAAAAGCCGCGCAGGATGCGGCGACCCATCCGAAGGGCCGCAACCCGACCTTGGACATGATCTGGAACGGAGGCGGCGTCAATCAGAGCGCCGCATTGACGGTGTTTCGCCATTTCGATAGCGCCACCGTGGTGAAAGGGCTCGTCGGCGACGAGCCCAAGACCGCCTGGGTCATCGACTATCCACTGCTCGAACGGATTCACTATCTGTTGGTCGCCGGTTACGACGTTTACGGCAACGTCGGCCTGCAGCTCTTCTCGCGCTTGTATATGGATTTCTTGCGCATCGGCGGCGAGTTCAACTTCCTGTATTTCCTGCCGAAAGAGGCGCGCACGGCCGCGCTCGACAACTGGTACCGCGGCGCGGAAGAGACGATCGCGAAATACGTGGCGGAGTCTCAGCAGCTGTTCGACAAGGACACGGGTATCCCCTATGCGGGTCGCGAGCCGAAGCACGAGTTGTACCAACATCTCAAGGCTCGGATCGGCCCGGCGCTGTCGCAGCAGTACGATCTTCGCCGCGATTCGATCCCAGCCGACGTGCAATACGAGTTGTCGAGACTGGGCTCCTCGCGCGGCGTCGCCGTGTCGTGGCTACCGGAGTTATCGGTGCTCACGGTCGAGACCCAGGGGGGGCCGCAATCGTTCACGGTGATCCACAACGACGGACATACCAACGTCGCCAGTCTTTTTGGCGAGCAGAAACGGCGGGTACCCGAGGAAGACACGCTGACGGTCGTACCCGGTATTCTCGGGTCCTATCCGAACGCGTTTTTCAAGGTGCGGCAGGCGGATCTGCCGCACTTCGTCGATGCCGTCATTGACCTCGCTGACGAGCCGGGCTTTTCGGAGCTGATGGGTCGCTACGGCATTCGCCGCAGCGATCCGGGCTTCTGGGCGCACAGCGACTTGATCTTCGGACAGGTCGATGCGCAGGACTACCCCGACCGCGGCGTCCTCGACTTGAGTCGTATCGAGAACCGTTAGCGCGGCGCGAGCATCTTCCAGAGGTAGGCATACTCGAGCGCCGTCGTCCGGGCGCGCTGCGAGTTCACCGAGCCGGAACCGTGACCACCCTCGATCTGCTCGAAGTAGTAGGCGGGGTGGCCGAGTTCCATCATCTTCATGGCCATCTTGCGCGCGTGCGCCGGGTGTACGCGGTCGTCTCTGGTGGTCGTCCAGAAGTACGCCTTCGGGTAGACCGCGTCCCGCTTCAAGTTCTGGTACGGCGACCACTTCTGGATGTAGGCCCACTCCGCCGGAACGTCGGGATCGCCGTATTCGGCCATCCAACTCGCGCCGGCCAAGAGCTTGTTATAGCGCCGCATGTCGGCGAGGGGCACCGCGGAGACGACGGCCCCGAACAACTCGGGTCGCAGGACCATCGAGCCGGCGACCAAGAGGCCTCCCTGCGATCCGCCCAGGATGCCCAGGCGCTTCGGCGAGGTGAACTTCCGGGCGATCAGGTCCTCGGCGACCGCCGTGAAGTCCTCGAAGTTCCGGTAGTGGTGTTCCTTTTGCGCCGCCCTGTGCCACGCCGGGCCGAACTCGCCGCCTCCGCGAATGTTCGCCAGCACGTAGGCGCCGCCGCGCTCGAGCCAGGCCGAGCCGTTGACGCCGTCGTAACGAGGAAGCTCGGAAACCTCGAAGCCGCCGTACCCGTAGAGCAGAGTCGGAACGTTCCCGTCGCCCTTGAACCCCTTCGGCGTGACCAGGAAGTAAGGGATCTTGGTGCCGTCCTTCGAGGTGGCCTGATATTGCTCGACCTTCATCCCGGAGGCGTTGAAGAACTCCGGGGCGGTCTTGACCTTGTCCGCCTTCCCCTTGTCCACCAGGAAGAGCGAAGAGGGGTTGAGGAAGTCGGTGTAGCTGTAGAAAAACGACGACTGCCAGTCGTCCGTCGAGGTCACGCGCACCGTGCCGAGCCCGGGAAGGGGGAGCTCCTCCCGCGTCCAGCCGTCGGGAGCCGGGGTCAGGGTGGTGAGCTTTCCGCGCACGTTGTCGAGCGTCGTGATGAGGATCGTGTCGCGCGTCTGATTGACGGATTGCAGCGAGACCCGCTCGGACGGCACGAACAGCACCTCGAAATCGCGCCGGCCGCGCAGGAACGGATCGAGCCCGATCGCGAGCAGGCTCCCCTGCTTGTAGGTTGTCCCGCCCACGGTCCAATCGGTGCGCAGCGAGACGAGCATCCGGCCCTTGAAGAACCCCTCGGGGTTCGCGTCCTCGGGCACGTCGATCTTCACGAGGCGATCCCCAAGAACGAGGAAGGACTCCTGCCGGTAGAAGGCCGGCGTACGGGAAATGAAGTCGTAATTGCCGTCATGCGTGAACAGGGTCGAGCCGCTCGAGGCGACGTCTCCCGGCTGGCCCTCGAACACGGTCCGCGCCTCAGAGAGAGGCGTTCCGCGCTTCCACAGCTTCACGATCCGCGGATATCCCGAGGTGGTCATCGAGCCGGCCCCGAAGTCGGTGCCGACCCAGAGCGTGTTTTCGTCGCGCCACGAGAGGTTCGACTTCGCCTCGGGCAGCGAGAAGCCTCCCTCGACGAATTTCTTGGTGTTCACGTCGAACTCTCGGACGACGGCGGCGTCGCTGCCTCCGCGGGCTAAAGAAACCAGGCAGAGCCGCTGTTCCGGCGGCAGACAATCGGCGCCCTTCCAGGCCCAGGGGATGCCGTCCGCCTTGACCAGCGCGTCGACGTCGATCACGGTTTCCCACTGAGGCGCGGGGGTCCGGTACGAAGCCAGCGTGGTCCGGCGCCAAATGCCGCGCGCATGCTCCTTGTCCTGCCAGAAGTTGTAGACCCTGTCACCCACCAGGCTCGGGTTCGGAATGCGCTCCTGCGAGTCCAGGATCTGCAGCGTCTTGTCGTAGATCGGCTTGTACTGCTTGACCTTCTCCAGGTCGCTCGTCGTCTTCTGATTTTGTTCCTTGGCCCAGGCCAGCGCTTTTTGTCCCTCGACCTCCTCGAGCCAGAGATAGGGATCCGGCTCGTCGGCAGCGAAGGCGGCGGCTGCGGTGAGAAAGGACAGAGCGATGGCTACGGCGAACAGTTTTTTCATGGACCGAGACCCCTTTGCTTTGCTTGCGTTGTCAGTAAGTCTCGCGAGGGGGGAGCTTCCTCGCTTCGTCCATCCATGCCTTGACCGGCGGCGCCGCTAGCACCGCGGCGAGGTACTCTCGCGCGTGCGGGTAATCAGCGGCGGGGACCCCGAACGAGCTGAGGCGAGCTGCCATCGTGGCGAACATCACGTCCGCCGCGCAGAACGCGCCGCAGAGATAAGGCCCGCCGCGACGCTCGGGGCGGATCAGGGCAGCCTCCCAAAGCCCCAGAACCTCCTGGGCCTCCGCCATCGCCTCCGGCGAGGCCTCGGGGACCTGCGGTAGGAAGCACAGGTTGAACGACATGCCATCCCGGACCTTCATGAACCCGGAGTGCATCGACGCGGCCAGCCACCGGGCGCGGGCGCGGAGGGCACGGTCCGCCGGCCAGAGGGCAGGGTAGGACGGGGGAGGGAAGGCCTCTTCGAGGTATTCGATGATCGCCAGCGAATCGGGGATCACCAGCCCGCCGTGGTGAAGGACCGGGAGCTTGCCCGTGGGTGATACTTTGCGTCTTTCCACACGGGTCTTGTCCTGCGTCAAAAGAATCGTGCGCTCCTCGAAGGGGACCCCCTTCCAGGTGAGGGCGACCCAAGCGCGCATGGACCAGGAGGACACGTTTTTTTCGCCGATGTAGAGGACTGGTTTTTCGCTCATGGCACAAGGCTACACCCGCGGGGCTGAAACCGTCATCCTCCGAGGGGCGTAAGTACCAAGTACGAGGGGAGATCACACCGAATGAAGCGGAAGATCGTCTGGGGAATCGTCATCCTTGTTGTGCTCGCCGGCGCGGGCGGCGGGTTCGCGGTTTGGAAGCGGGGCCCCAAGCCCAAGGATGTTCAGATCGCGAAGGTCGATCGCCAGGACCTCCAGGCCAAGGTGAGCGCCAACGGCAAGGTGCAGGCCACCAAGAAAGTCGACATCTCGGCGACCGTCCCAGGTCAGGTGATTCACCTCGCGGTGCGCGAGGGGGACTTCGTCAAGAAGGGCCAGTTCCTGATGCAGCTCGACGCGGTCAACTATCGCGCGGGGGCGAAGAGTTCCGAGTTCTCGATGCAGGCGCTGCTCCAAGATCTCGACGGGGCGCGGTTCAATGCCGAGCAGGCCCAAGCGGATCTCGACCGCGCCGTGAAGAACAACGCCGCGGGAATTCTCTCGGCGGCCGACTTGCAGCGGGCGCGGACCAACGCGTCCACCGCGCAGGCCGCCCTTCTCGGCACGGAGCAGCGCGTCGCGCAGGCCCGCGCGACCTTGGAGGGCGCGCAAAACTCGCTCTCGAAGACGACGATCGTTTCGCCGATGGACGGAATCGTGACGGCGAAGCGTATCGAAGAGGGCGAGGTCGCGATCATCGGCATCCAGAACCAGCCGGGTACGGTGCTTTTGACCATCTCGGACATGTCCGTGGTCGAGGCCGAGATGGAAATCGACGAGACGTCGATCCCGTCGGTCGCGCTGGGTCAGGTTGCGCGCGTGCACGTCGACGCCTATCCGAACAAGACCTTCGACGGCGTCGTCACCGAGGTCGGCAACTCGCCGATCAACGCCTCGCTGGGCCTCTCGAACGTGGCGATCAAGTTCAAGGTCAAGGTGCAGATCAAGAATCCGCCCGAGGGGATCAAGCCCGGGCTTTCGGTCCAGGCGGACATTCTCACCGGTTTCCGTCCGAAGGTGCTGACCGTGCCGTTGCAGGCGCTCGTCGTGCGCGACGCGAGCGAGCGCAAGCCCGGAGACCCGCCGCCCGCGGCGCCCCCGAAGGAACAAGAAGGCGTCTACCTCGTCGAGTCGGGGAAGGCGGTCTTCAAGCCGATCACCACGGGGCTGCTCGGCGAGCTGGCCGTCGAGGTGACGGAAGGGCTCGCCGGTGGCGAGACCCTGATCACCGGGCCGTTTCGCGAATTGCGCACGCTGAAGCCCGGAGACGCCGTGCGCGAGGCCAAGCCCGAAGAAAAAACGCCGTCGCGGGGCTGACGTGAATCTCGGCGAGCTTCTCCGCGCGTCGCTCGAGTCGATCCGGGCGCACAAGCTCAGGAGCTTCCTGACGCTCCTCGGCATCATCATCGGCGTCTCGACCGTCGTGGCGGTGGCCTCGGTCATTTCGGGATTGAACGCGTACGTCCAAGACAAAGTCATCCAGCTGTCGCCCGACGTGTTCGTGGTGACCAAGTTCGGCGTGATCACGAGCCGGGAGGAGTTCCTCGACGCCATCAAACGGCCCGACCTCACCGTCCGCGATTTCCAGAAGCTCGCGGGGACGTTGACGCGGGCGGATGCGATTGCCGCCCAGGTGGGCACCCAGTCGGCCGTCAAACATGCCGACAAGCGGCTCGCCGATATCCAGGTGCATGGCTGCACGGCGAACTACGCCGACCTCGCCGGGGTCAACCTCGAGACGGGCCGCTGGTTCGCCGAGACCGACGACCAAGCCTCCCAGGCCGTCGTCGTGATCGGCTGGGACGTCAAGACCGAGCTGTTCCCGCAGATCGATCCGTTGGGCCGCACGGTGCTCGTCGGCGAGGTTCCGTTCCGGGTCATCGGCCTGATCGCCCAACAGGGGCGCACTTTGGGGCAGAGCCAGGACAGCCAGGTCTTCGTCCCGTTGAACACGTTCCGAAAAACCTGGGGCACGCGTAACTCCATCGACATGCTGATCAAGGCGCGCGGCGGCGTGCCCGGGGTCGAAGCGGCGGCGGACGAAGTGCGCGCCATCGTGCGCGCGATGCGCCACACCCCCTTTCGCTCGCCCGACCCGTTCGGCGTCGTCACCGTGGAGAGCCTTCAAGTCCTGTGGCGCACGATCTCGGCGGCGGCGTTCATTCTCACGATCCTGATCGCCTCCGTCTCTTTGGGCGTGGGAGGGATCGTCATCATGAACATCATGCTCGTCGGCGTCGTCGAAAGGACGCGCGAGATCGGTTTGCGGATGGCGGTGGGAGCGCGCAAGCGCGACATCCGGCGCCAGTTCTTGCTCGAAGCCGCCATCCTCTCCACCGCGGGCGGAGTGGCCGGAGTTCTTCTCGGCGGCGCGGCCCCGGTGGCGGTCCGCGCGCTTCTCAATTTTCCGGCGCAGCTCACGCCGGCGATCGCCGCCATGGGGCTGGGACTCTCGACGCTCGTCGGGTTGATCGCCGGTTACCTCCCGGCGCGAAACGCCTCGAATCTCATCGTCGTCGATGCGCTGCGGGACGAGTCGTGACGCGCTCCGGCCGATTCCGCATCGCGTGGATCGAAAACGTGCGCTTCGCGCTCGGCGCGATGCGTGCGCAAAAATTGCGGAGCTTTCTCACCTTGCTCGGCGTGATGGCGGGCGTCGCCACGGTCATCATGATGGTCAGCTTCGTGACGGGGTTCAATAATCAAGTGACCGCGGCGTTCACCTCGTTCGGCACCCACCTCGTCCAATTCCAGAAGTTCGAGCCGCGCTTCGGCGGCCCCGATCGCCCCGAGGCGGAGCGCAATCGACGCGACCTCACCATCGACGACGCCCTGGCGCTGAAACGCCTCTCGAAGCTCGTGAAAGCGGTCTCGGCGGAGCGGTATCTCTTCCGTGAGTCCGTCGTGAAGGCCGGCCGCCACGAGGCGAACGGTCCGACGATCCTCGGCGCGATTCCGGACTACTGCGAGGCGAACACGCACTTCGCGCAGGACGGCCGGTTCATCACCGACGCCGACGTCCGTCATGCGGCGCGGGTTGCCGTGATCGGCACCGACGTCGCGGACGCCCTCTGGCCTCAACGCGACGCGATCGGCCAGCAGCTGACACTCGAAGGCCGCGTGTACGAGGTCATCGGGATCTTCGAGCACAAGGGCGCGTTCATGGGCGGAAGCAATGACAACTTCATCGCGATTCCGATCACCGCGTTCGACGACCATTTCCCGGAGGTGAAAAACGGGCGCGGCGATACGATCCACATCGCCACCGTGCCGAGACGGCCCGAGGACTTCAACGCGTTGATCGATGAGGAAGCCGCGATCTTACGAGCACGGCGCGGCTTGAAGGCCAATGAGGACAATGATTTCGCGATCTTCACGAGCGTGGGGCAGTTGAAGCAATTTCAGCAGATCACGGGCGGCGTCGCCGCGGCGATGCTGGTGATCGCGGGGATCGCCCTGCTCGTCGGCGGCGTGGGCGTGATGAACATCATGTTGGTGAACGTGACGCAGCGCACGCGCGAGATCGGCTT
>JANMVW010000477.1:0-16430 GCA_031393555.1 Acidobacteriota bacterium | reverse complement strand
TCTTGTAGGGGAGGGGCTGGCTGACGCTGGAATAGTGATACACCGAGTCCAACGAAAAGTCGTTCGTGACGAAGCCGTACTCGAGTGCGAAAACAGCCAGGGCGACGAGGCCGCACGCGGCCAGCACGCCCCGCTCCGCGCTGCGCTGCAACCCGCGGCCCTTCGAGATGGTGGACAGCCAAGCGGCCGTTGCCGCCCAGGCGGAACACACCAGAGCGAGGAACAGGGCGAAGTGGCCGAGCGTCGACATCACCGCGTTCCGTTCGGGTCGGCACCGCCGCCACCGGCGGCTTCGTACTTCGACGGGCATTTGGCCAGAAGGGTGGTCGCCTCGAACACGCCGTCCGCGCGCCGGTTGCCCTCGACCACGACGTCGGCGTCGTCGACGAAGGTGTCCGGGATGATTCCGGCGAAATCGACCGGCAGCGTCGCGCCCCCGTCCTTGTCCTTGATTGTGAACTTGACCTGGCGCCCGTCGGGCATGCGCTCGATCGTGCCGGGCTCCACCTTGCCGTTCACGCGGAACCGGCCCTTCGGTTCACCCTTTTCGGTGAACTCCTTGACGCTGACGTAATAGGCGAACCCCCCGTCGGATTTCTGGGTGGCGACCACCAGCATGAAAACCATGGTGGCGACGATCCCGAGACCGATGAGGACAAATTTGGTGCGGCGACCATCCATCGCGCTTCTCCTCGAAAACCGGCTTCGAAAAGGCAT
This sequence comes from Acidobacteriota bacterium, assembly GCA_031393555.1. GTDB lineage: Bacteria > Acidobacteriota > Polarisedimenticolia > Polarisedimenticolales > DASRJG01 > DASRJG01. The sequence goes on along the minus strand of JANMVW010000477.1, from coordinate 15,713 downwards.
GGTAGGGGTGCGGTTGGCGCGTTGTCAATGAAAGCGGACCATTTTGGGCCGGATTGGACGGCCGGGCGTGCCCGGTGATATTTTCGACAGGTTGTCCCAGGAGGAATTCGATGAAGGCGGTTCGCGACAAGTTGGAGGCTGAGCTCCACGCCCTCGAGCGCGAGCTCACGATCGACCTGCCGCGCGAGATCAAGATCGCGGTGGCGATGGGTGACTTGCGGGAAAACGCCGAGTACCACGCCGCCCTCGATCGCCAGCGATTCGTGCGCGCGCGGATCGGGCAGCTGCAGCGCAGGCTCTCCGAGATCGGGACCATGAACATGGATAGGATCCCGAAGGACCGGGTCGGCCTCGGCTCGACGATCGTGCTCCTCGATCTCGACGGCGACGTCGAGATCACCTATCAGTTGGTCATTCCGGAAATGGCCGACCTCGAAAAGGGGCTGATCTCTGCGGCCTCGCCGATCGGGCGGGGGCTTCTGGGTCGCAAGGACGGGGAGACCGTCGTCATCGAGATCCCGTCGGGCAAGAAGCGTTTCGACATCGTGGGGATCAAGACCATCCACGACGTGGATTGAATCAGGCGTAACGGAAGATCGTGTACAGGATCTTGACGCCTGCGCCCACGGTGCCCCGTAGCGTCCCCGCGATCTTGGATTTCCCCTCGCGCCGCCGGTAGGACACGGGGACCTCGGCGTAGCGCCATCCCGCCTTCAGGGCCTTCACCTGCATCTCGGCGGTCCACCCGTAATCGCGGTCGCACAGGCCAAGCGTCGACAGCGCGTCCCAGCGGATCGCGCGAAACGGTCCGAGGTCGGTCACGATGGCCCCGTAAAGGCGGCGGATCAGGAATGCGGCCAGCGCGTTTCCGAATCGCTGCTGGGGCAACAGGGCGCCGCGTTCGCTCGTCCCCAAGCAACGCGACCCGACCACGAAATCGGCCCGGCCCTCGAAGATCGGCGCGAGCAGCCGCGGCAGTTCGTCCGCGTGGTCGGAATGGTCGGCGTCGAGAAAAGCGACCACGTCCGGTGGAGACGAGCGCGCGGCCAAATGGGCCAATCCCGCGAGGCAAGCGCTCCCGTAGCCGCGCCGCGGCTCGAAAACCACGACGCAACCGCGCGACGCGGCGGCCGCCGCCGTTTCGTCCGTCGATCCGTTGTCGACGACGATGACGTCGCGCACCCGCTCCCGGGGGAGATCGGCGAGCACCTTGGGGAGCGAAACGATCTCGTCCCGTGCGGGGATCACGACGTCGACGATCAGCGAAAACGCCCTCCAGAAGCGCGCCGTATTATAGTCGGCCGCCATGGACCGACCCGTCGCCCTTTCTTTCGTGCTGGCCCTGCGGCCGCGACAGTGGGTGAAAAACGTCTTCGTGTTCGCGGCCCTGGTGTTCGCGGAGCGTTTGACGGATCCCATCGCGGTCCTGCGCGTCGTCGGCGCGTTTTGCGTATTTTGCGTGCTGTCGTCCGCGGTCTACCTGATCAACGACGTGAGGGACCGCGAAGCCGATCGCCGGCATCCGCACAAGCGTCGCCGGCCGATCGCGGCGGGAGACATCTCGCCGGGGACTGCCTCGGCGGCATCGGTGGTCCTCGCGGTCGCCGCGCTCCTCGCGGCGTTCCGGCTTTCGGGCGGACTCGGAACGGTTGCCGTCGCCTATCTCGTTCTCAATTTCGGATACTCGTTCGGCCTGAAAAAGGTCGTCATCCTCGACGTGATGTTGGTCGCGACCGGGTTCTTGATGCGCGCGCTCGCCGGTGCGCTCGTCATCGATGTCGCGATTTCACGGTGGCTCGTGCTCTGCACCGGTCTTCTCGCGTTGTTCCTGGGGTTCGTGAAGCGCCGCCAGGAGATCACGGCGCTCGACGGGGGAGCCGCGACGCGGCCGATCCTCAAGGAATACTCGCTGCCGTTTCTCGACCAGATGATCGCGATCGTGACCGGGGCCACGGTCGTCGCCTACTCGCTCTACGCGTTCTCGCCGGAGGTCGCCCAAAAGCTCGGCACCGAGCACCTGGGATTGACGATTCCGTTCGTCCTGTTCGGGATCTTCCGATACCTCTACTTGGTGCACCAGCGCGGTGTGGGAGAAAACCCCACCGTGGTCGTGCTGACCGACCTGCCGCTGATCTTGGACGTCTCGCTGTGGGCCGCCGCGGTGGTCGTCGCTCTTTACGTTTGGCGGTGAGCCGCCGTTTCCTTGACTCCGCCGACCCCGCTCCCTACGTTTAACAGCGCTTTTCTGGTGAAGCCACCGTCCGGGACTTCGGCGGGGCGGAAAGCGTAGCGATGAGCGTCGTGGTCTCCGGAACGAACGTGCGTCAGTCCGTCCTGGTGGTCGACGACTCGAATCTCCTTCGGGGGATCCTCCGTGAGGAGCTCGAGGCGGAGGGCTTCGACGTTCACCTCGCGGAGGACGGCCCCCAGGCGCTCGAGATGGCGCGCGATCTCCGGCCGGACGTCATCCTGCTGGACATCGGGCTTCCGGGAATGGACGGCTATGAGGTCTGCCGCCAGGTGAAAGCCGCAGCCGCGACCGCCGAGACTCCCGTCTTGATGATCACGGCGTTGAACGAGCTGAAGGACAAACTGGCGGGGTTCGACGCCGGGGCCGACGACTACCTGACCAAGCCGTTCTTTACGAAGGAGCTTCTGGCCCGCCTGCGCAGGCACCTCCGGGGCCACGACTCGATTCGAGCCTCCAAGCGGCTGGGCCAGTCCTACCTCGAAATGCTGTTCGGCATCGGGTCGACCATCACCTCCCCCTTCAAGGTCGACGACGACGTCGAGATCATCTTGCGCCAAGGGCTCGTCGCCGTGCAGGCCTCGAAGGGGGCGATCCTCCTCCTCGACAAGGACCAAGGAGCGCTCGAGGTGCGCGGCACGCTGGGGTGCGACGGCGACAACGACCCGAGGGTGGGCGATCGCCATCGCATTTCCGACAAGCTCCCGGTCGTGGATGCCGATGCCGCCGGTCCCATCGGAATCCGGATCTACGAAGACGTCGCACGGCACGTCGTGTTCGTGCCGATGGTCTCGAAGGAGAAGCTCGTCGGCGGGATCGAGCTCCACCTCGGGGAGCGGCGAGGCCGGCTGAGCGTCAACGAGCAAAAGCTGCTCTACGCACTCGCCTCCCAGGCCGCGGTGTTCCTCGCGAACGCGAGGCTCGAGCGCGAAGTGCGCTCGATGTTCCTCAGTATCATCGTGTCGATGGCGGGGGCGGTCGACGCGAAGGACGCGTACACGCACGGCCATTCACTGCGCGTGGCGCGCATGTCCCTGATCGTGGCCCAAGAAAAGGGCCTGCCGCGCGAGGAGCTCGAACCTCTGCTGCTGTCCGCGATTCTCCACGACGTCGGCAAGATCGGAATTCCGGACGACATCCTCAAAAAGCCCGGACGTCTCGACAAGGCGGAGTTCGAGATCATGAAGGGGCATCCGATTGCCGGCGCGAAGATGTTGCAGCACATCCCGGCTCTCGAAAACGTCATCCCGGGGATTCTCCACCACCACGAGTACTGGAACGGCTCGGGTTATCCCCATGGTCTGGGAGGGGAAGGCATCCCCTTGCAGGGACGGATCATCCACATCGGCGACGCCTTCGATGCGATGACGACCGATCGCATCTACCGGACGAAGACCGACGTCGCGGGGGCGGTCGCGGAGATCCGCAATAAATCCGGCCACCAGTTCGACCCGACCCTCGTGGAGTGTTTCTTGGAAGCGCACCGCAACGGCCGCGTTCACGACGCCATGCCCGCATCGACCCCGTCGATCCACGAGCTCATCGACCAAATCCGATGACGACCGATCCCAAGCGGCCGGCCCCGCGGCGCCGACTGCTGGCGTTGGACGACAACCGCCTGATCCTGCGGGTCATCCACGACCACTTCGTCCCGCAGGGTTGGGACGTGACCACGGCGGAAACCGTCAGAATGGCGCAAGACGCTCTGATCGAGATCACACCCGACGTCATCGTGTCGGACATTTTGATGCCCTGGGTCGACGGCTGGACGTTCTTCGAGGAAGTGCGCAAGCGTAAGGAAACGGCCTCGGTTCCGTTCGTCTTCCTCACCGTCGAGCGCGAGCTGCCGCAACGCCTTCGCGGGCTCAACCTCGGCGCGGACGATTACATGACCAAGCCCTTCGCGGTCGAGGAACTCCAGGCGCGCATCGAGCGGCTCCTGGCGCGAAGCACCGCCCAAAAGAGCGCTCGCGGGAACGGCGGCGAGGCGCTCCTGGCCGGAACGGTGGAGCACCTCGCGATCTCCGACCTGCTCCAGATCTTGGCGTTGAACGGGAAGGATGGGACCGTCAGGCTGCGTCGACAGGCCGGCGAGGAGGGGCGCATCGAGTTCGTCGGGGGCCGGATCGTCGACGCCCAGACCGGATCGGCCCGCGGGATGAAGGCGCTCTGCCGGATGCTCGGCTGGGCCGATGCGACCTTTCGATTGACGGCCCGCGAAGGGGAGGGGCCCGAATCGACCATCGCCGCCCCGACCGCGTCCGTGCTCATGGAAGGCCTCGTTTCCCTTGACGACTGGGTGCGATGGGGGGAGCAGTTGCCCGGCCCGCAAACGCGGATCGAGCCGGCAAGCCCTGCGCGAAGCCTGATCCAAGGTCGGAAGCTGCAGCCGGTCGAATTCGATCTCCTCCTGCGTTCGAAAGGCGGCGTCACCGTCGCCAGCATCCTGGACGAGAGTCCGTTCCCCGATGCGCAAGTCGCCGAGGCGATCTGCACCCTGCTCGCGGGAGGGCTCGTCCGCTCCGTCCCCGAGGGGAGCGAGGCCGAAACGGCGCCACGACGTTAGGACCACCCGCTCCGTCTATAATCCGCGGCCGCATGACCCTGCCGTCCGTTCTCATGGTGTTCACGGGAGGGACGATCTCGATGAAGATCGTCCCGGGACGAGGCGCCGTGCCCGCGAGCAGCGGACGCGAGATCCTGGATCAGGTCCCCGAGCTCGCCGCGTTGGCGCAGATCGCCTGCGAGGACTTCGCGCGGCTGCCGGGCCCGCACTGGAGCCCTGAGAAGATGTTCGAGCTCGCGCGTCATCTGGACACCCGCCTCGCCGGAGGCGCGTTCCGCGGCGCGGTCGTCACCCACGGGACCGACACACTCGAAGAGACCGCCTACCTGCTCGACCTCGTGTTGCGCACGGAGCTGCCGGTCGTTTTGACCGGCGCGATGAAAACCGCAGACGACCCGGCCTGGGACGGTCCGGGAAATCTCATCGCCTCCGTGCGCGCGGTGACCGCCTGGCGTGAAGGCGACGCCCGCGTGACGGTCATGATGGCGGAGACGCTTCACGCCGCGCGCGAGGTCGTCAAGTCGCACACCGAGGCGTGGAATGCCTTCACGTCTTCCAATGAAGGCGTGCCGGTTTGCGAGCGGATCGCCACGGAACGCGTGGATCCGCGTGTCGAGCTGGTCGCGGTCTACGCCGGCGCGGATGCGAAGTTCCTCCAGCACGCCGTCGCCTCGGGCGCGCGAGGGATCGTGCTGTCGGCCATGGGGCGGGGGAACGTGCCCCCGGCGATGCTCGCCGGGGTGCGCGAGGCCGTGGCGGCGGGAGTCGTCGTCATCGTCGCGAGCCGGTGCGGTCACGGCCGTACGGCGCCTCGGTACGGCTACGAGGGCGGGGGCGTCACGCTCCGGGATGCCGGGGCGATTTTTTCGGGAGACCTCTCCGCGCCGAAAGCGCGCATCAAGCTGATGGCACTTCTGGGCGCCGGGTCGTCCGTCGAGGCGATCCGGGAGTCCTTCGAGCGGCACGGTTCTTGAGCGAACCGGTCGCGCTCCGTTTCATCAAGGGGATCGGACCGAGGCGTGCCGAGGCGTTGGCGAGCGCCGGGATCGAGCAGGTCTTGGACCTCGTCGAGGTTTTTCCTTTTCGTTGGGAAGACCGGCGGGCGTTCGCCCAGGTTCGCGAGCTGAGGCCGCAGGGACCCGAGGCCACGCTCGACCTGCGCGTGGTGTCGACGAAGCTGATCCGGACGCGCAAGCGCGGGTTCACGATCTTCAACGCGGTGCTCGCCGATGCCTCCGGGTCGATCAAAGCGGTTTGGTACAACCAGCCCTACCTCGAGCGCGTCCTTGTGAAAGACGCGCGGGTCGTCGTGTTCGGCAAAGCGGCCCCCGATCGCTACGGCCGCGAGCTGGTCCTGGACAACCCCGAATACGAACGACTCGACGACGCCGACGACGCGGGAATTCATACCGGCCGCATCGTTCCCGTGTATCGCAAGCTCGGCGGCCTGCCCTCGCGCGCCTTGCGCTCGGTGATGCACGGCGTGCTCGAGGCCCTGCAAGAAGGCGATCTCGCCGACCCCGTGCCGGCGGATGTCCGCCTCCGCCAGCGGTTGGCGCCTCGGCTTGCGGCGTTACGCGCGATGCACTTTCCGCCGGACGACACGTCGATGTCCGAGCTGACCCTGCGCCGCGCGCCGGCGCAGCGCGCTCTGGCCTTCGAGGAGATATTCCTGGTGCAACTCGCGCTTGCCGAAAGGCGGCAACAGGTCGAGCGCGCGGCCCGCGGCGCGCACTACGAGATCCCCGACGCGCTGCGGGTCAAGCTCGCGAAGCTCCTCCCGTTCAAGTTGACCAACGCGCAAAAGCGCGTGCTGAAGGACATCGGAGCGGATCTCCGTTCGTCCCACCCGATGAATCGCCTGGTGCAAGGGGACGTCGGGTCCGGTAAGACGATCGTCGCGCTGCTGACGCTGCTCGTCGCCATCGAAAACGGTTACCAGGGCGTCCTGATGGCGCCCACCGAGATTCTGGCGGACCAACATGCGCGCAGCATCCTCAAGATCCTGCGCGAAGCGGGAACCGAGGTGAAGGTCACGGTGCTCACCGGCTCGTTGAAAGCCGTGGCCAAGCGCCGCGCTTTGCAAGACATCGGAAACGGACACGCCCAGCTCGTCATCGGGACGCACGCGCTCTTCGAAGCCGGGGTGGAGTTCGCGCGGTTGGGAATGGTCGTCGTCGACGAGCAGCACCGATTCGGCGTGATGCAGCGCATGGCGTTGAGCTCGAAGGGGACGCGCCCCGACGTGCTGGTGATGACGGCCACGCCGATCCCGCGTTCGCTCGCGTTGACGCTTTACGGCGATCTCGATCTGTCGGTCATCGACGAGCTCCCGCCCGGCCGCACGCCGATCACGACCGTCGTGCGGCGCGAGGCGGACCGCGACAAAGCCTACGAGGGGCTGCGGCGGGAGATCGCCGGCGGCCGTCAGGCGTACGTGGTCGTGCCGCTCGTCGAAGAGACGGCGGCCTTGGACCTCAAGGCGGCGACCGTCTTCGCCGCTCACCTCAAGAAAGACGTCTTCCCTTCGCTCGAGATCGGCCTGCTGCACGGGCGCCTCAAAGGCGAAGAGAAAGACCGCGTCATGCAGGATTTCGCCCGCGGCGCGATCCAGATCCTCGTGGCCACGACCGTCATCGAGGTGGGGGTCGACGTGCCCAACGCTTCCGTGATGGTCGTCGAGCACGCGGAGCGTTTCGGCCTGTCGCAGCTCCACCAGTTGAGGGGGCGTGTCGGCCGCGGTGCCGCGAAATCCTACTGCGTGCTGATGGTCGGGGAGGAAGGCGAGGGGGACAACGCGCGCCTACGCCTGAAGACGATGGAAGACACGAGCGACGGGTTCAAGATCGCCGAAAAAGACCTCGAGCTGCGCGGTCCGGGGGCGGTGTTCGGCACGCAGCAGCATGGGCTTTCGGACTTGCAGTTCTTGGCGGTGATCCTGCGCGATCCCGGTTTGCTCGAGGCCGCCCGCGACGAGGCGATGCGCGTCGCGCAAGCCGGCGGCGCCGAGGCGATATTCGCCCGCCTCGGCGGAACGTGGCGGAAGCGGCTCGAGCTTCCGGCGGTGGGTTAGCGGGCCGGCTTCACGGCGTCGCCTTCTTCTTGAAGTCGCCCGCCTGAACGACGGAGATCTTCGAGGGGTCGATGAACTTCTTCATCGCCCGCAGGATCTGCTCGTTGGTCAAGGCGCCGACTTTCTTCTCGTAGGCCTCATCCCAAAGGAGCGTTCGGCCGAGGTACTCGCGGCCGGCCAGAGTCCGCGCCAGTTCGCGGTCGTTGGCGCGCGAAACCTTGCGCGATTGCAGCCATCCCTTCTTGGCCTCCGCGATCTCCTCGTCGGTGAACCCCTTGTCGAGGATTCTCGCGATCTCCTCGTCGAAGGCCTTGACGAGCTTGTCGGAGTTCTGTGGGGCGTAGATCGCGAACCCGCCGAACCGGCCGCTGACGTCCCACGGGCTCGCGCTGAGAAACGAACCGACGCCGTAGGAGAGGCCGTCCTTCACGCGGATCCGCGTCGCGAGGCGGGAGTTGAGGAACCCGCCACCCGTCATGAAGTTTCCCAGAACGAGCGCTGGGTAGTCCGCGTCGTCGTCCTTGAGCGGCAGCCGGAGCCCCGCTGAAAAGACCGCGCTTTCTTTGTCCGGCGTCTCGATCGATTCCCGGATCGCGGGTAAATCTCTGTAGACGTCGACGAGGCGGGCGTACGGCGTCGGGCTCTTCCATCCGCTGAAGAGCTTGGTCAGTTGGGCCAGGACCTCGGTCGTGTCGAAGTCCCCGACGATCGCGATCTCGGCGACCGACGCACCGTAGAAATCGGCGTAGGCCTTCTTGACCGCGTCGAGCGCCGCCGCCTTCGTGAGCTCGATGGATTCGTCGGGGCTCTCGACGTAGCGCGGGTCGTCCTTCGGCCACGGGCTCAGGTATTTCTCGAGACGAACCGAGGCCTTCTGTTGCGGGTCGCTTTTTTGCTCCTCGAGCCCGGCGAGCGTCTCCTGCCTCAGGATTTCGAACTCCGAGGCCGGGAACGACGGCTCTTTCAGGAGCTCCGCCGCAAGCGCGAGCGCCGGGGCGAGATTCTCCCGTGTGACCTCGATCGACGCCTGGGCCGACGTCGCCCCGCCGGACACCCCGATCTGAGCTTTCAGGCGATCGCTTTCATCTTGGATCTGCTGCCGGGTGTGCTTGCCCGTCCCGCGCATGAGCATCTGTCCGGCGAAATCCGCAGCGGTCCCGCGTCCCTGAAGCGATTTCACGTCACCGAAGTGGAACGACATGACCACTTGGACCGTTCCGCCGCGGGTCTTTTTCGGGACCAGGACGACCTTGATCCCCGGCGCGATCTGGGTGCGGGTCGTGCGGGCCTCGATGGCGGCGGGGGAGGGGTCGAAGGCCTCGCCGGCGGACAGGGCCTCGCCACCCTTGTAGTCCTTCAGCATCGCGCTGATGTCGGGCGTCGCCGGGACGTCGGCTCGCTCGGGCGCCTTGGTCGGAATGAACTCGCCGACGGTGCGGTTCGCGGCCTTCAGGTACTGCTTGGCCACGCGCAAGACATCGTCGGCGGTCACCGCCTTGATGCGGTCGCGGAACAGGAAGGCCAGACGCCAATCTCCCTCGGCGGCCCACTCGGAAAGCCCGATCGCCGCCCGTCCCGAATCGCGCATGTTCGTTTCCCAGTCCTTGACCCAGTTGTCCCGCGCCCGGGCGACGTCCGCGGGGCTCGGCGGGCTCGCGGCGAGCCCTTCGGCGACGCTGATGAGGGCGTCGCGCGCCTCGGCCAGGGAGGCCTCCGTTCGCACCTGCGCTCCGAACATCACGACGCCCGGATCGTGCGTCGGCCACGCGAAACCGTAGACGCCCGACGCCTTCTTCGTTTCGACGAGGGCCTTGTAAAGACGGCCCGACGGCGTGTCGCCCAGGACGAACGCCAGCATCTCGACCGCGGCAAAGTCGGGGTTCGGCGCGGCGGGGACGTGATAGAGCACGGCGACCGCCTGCGAGTCTCCCACGCGGCGCAGCGTCACGGTGCGTTCCCCGTCCTGCGCCGGCTCCGTGGTGTAGGTCGCCGGGAGAACGCGCGTGGGTTTCGGGATCTTTCCGAACACCGCGGCGATCTTGGCCAAGGTCTTGGCCTCGTCGACGTTGCCGGCGACCACGAGGACGGCGTTGTCCGGCTGGTACCAGGTGCGGTAGAAAGCCTGGAGGTTTTCGATGGGAACGCGCTCGATGTCGGCGCGCGAGCCGATGGTCGATTTTCCGTAGTTATGCCAGAGGTAAGCCGCGGACATCATCCGCTCTTGCATCACCCCTTCCGGCGAGTTCTCACCCATCTCGAACTCGTTGCGGACGACCGTGAACTCCGAGTCGAGGTCTTTTCTGGCGATGTTGGAGTTCACCATCCGGTCGGCCTCGAGGTCGAGGGCCCAGTCGAGGTTCTCCGCGGTCGCCGCAAACGTCTCGAAGTAGTTCGTGCGGTCGTAGTCGGTCGAGCCGTTGGGCCGGCAGCCGTGAGAGGTCAGCTCGTTGGGAATGTCGGGGTGCTTCGGCGTTCCCTTGAACACCATGTGCTCGAGCAGGTGGGCCATCCCCGATTCGCCGTACCCCTCGTGCCGCGAGCCGACGAGGTAGGTGATATTCACCGTCGCCGTGTCCTTCGAGGGGTCGGGGAACAAGAGCACCTGCAGGCCGTTGGACAAGCGGTACTCGGTGATCCCCTCGACCGAGGTGATCTTCTGGACGCCAGGCGGCAGCTCGGCCGCGGCGAAGGCCGCGAAACAGACGAAGACCGCAGCCAAGACGAGGAACATCGACCGTCGCGTGAGCATAGGAACCTCCTGGTGTCGGCGAATGCGCGGAGCATACGCGGGGGAGACCGGCTCCGACAAGCCGTCCAAGGGATAGAATCCGCCGCTATGACCGTGCTCGTCACCGGCGCCGCCGGACACTTAGGCAACAACGTCGTACGCCAGCTTCTCGCGCGCGGGAGAAAGGTGCGTGTCCTCGTGCACTCCGAGTCGGCTTCGTTCGACGGACTCGGCGTCGAAAAGAGCTCGGGCGACATCCTCGACCGATCCTCCTTGGACGGCGCCTTTGAGGGTGTCGACGTGGTCTACCACTTCGCCGCGAAGGTCTCGATCCTCCCGAGTGAAGGCCCGCACGTGACCCGAACGAACACGCTGGGTCCCAAAAATGTGGTGGACGCTTGCCTCGCTCACCGCGTGAGGCGGCTGGTACACGCCAGTTCCGTGCACGCGTTGAGTCCCGGCGGCTCGAACGGCGTGACCGACGAGAACTGCGCCCCCAACCGCGACCCCGGTGCTCCAGCCTACGATCGATCGAAAGCCGCCGGCGAAGGGGAGGTCCGCGCCGGAATCGAGCGCGGGCTCGACGCCGTGATCGTCAATCCCACCGCGGTGATCGGTCCTCACGACTACCGGCCTCACCTCGCCGGCCGGGCGCTGATCGACATGTATCTCGGCAAGCTCCCGACGAACGTCGCGGGAGGGTTCAACTGGGTGGATGTGCGCGATGTCGCCGAAGGTGCGCTGGCCGCCGAAGCGCGAGGACGCACCGGCGAAAACTACTTGCTCTCGGGCCAGTGGGCATCGATGCCCGACATCGCCGCTTTGATGGAGCAGGCCACCGGCCGCCGCGGTCCGCGGCTGGTGTCGCCCTTGTGGCTCGTCAAACTCGGCCTCCCGTTCGTGAGCGCGTACGCGTCGTTGAGCGGCGCGCAACCGCTGTACACCGGCCCCTCGCTGCGCGCCCTGACCGAACACCGCGAGTGCGACAACGGCAAGGCCCGTACCGAGCTCGGCTTCGCGCCTCGTCCGCTGGCCACGACGATCGCCGAGACGTTCGCGTTCTACGAGCGGGCGGGCCTTCTCGTGAACGGCGTCAAACGCGGGACGAGCCTGCCCGCCGGAGCGTTCCTCTGATGTACTGGATCATTTTTTGGTGTTTCTCGGCCTTTGCCGCGATTTCGTTCGTCTGGCTGCAATTCGTCAGCGCGCCGTACGGCCGGCATCTGCGCGACGGCTGGGGCCCGAAGATCAACGCCACTCTGGGTTGGGTGATCATGGAAGCACCCTCGCCGCTCGTGTTTTTCGCCTGCTGGTTGGCCGGGGAGCCCGTGCGGCGATTTTCGGCGGCGGGCCTCATCTTCCTGCTCCTGTGGGAGACGCACTACGTCTATCGCGCTTTCATCTTCCCGTTCCGGCGGCGCGGCGGAGAGCGTGAGATGCCTCTTTCGATTGCACTCTTGTCGATCCTGTTCAATCTCGCGAACGCCTATCTCAACGCCCGCTGGCTCTACACGCTCGGGCCGGAGCGGCAGGCCCGCTGGCTCGTCGACCCGCGCTTCCTCCTAGGCGTCGCGCTGTTCGCCCTCGGTTACTGGATCAACCACCAGTCGGATCGGATTCTGTTCAACCTGCGAAAGCCGGGTCCACGCGACATTCCGGGATCGAGCCGCTACCGCATCCCGTACGGCGGTTTGTTCCCGTTCGTGTCCTGCCCGAATTATTTCGGCGAGCTCGTCGAATGGATGGGCTGGGCGCTGTGCACGTTTTCTCCCGCGGGTCTGGCCTTCGCGCTCGCTTCGGCCGCCAACCTCGTGCCGCGCGCGCGCACCCACCATCGCTGGTACCGCGAAACGTTCCCCGACTATCCGCGAGAGCGCAAGGCGATCGTGCCGCTTTTGTTCTAGCTCCCCTGCATCATCATCAGGAACTCTTCGTTCGCCTTGCTCTTGCCCATCTTGTCGATGAGCAATTCCATCGCTTCGACGGGGGACATCTGATTCAGGATCTTGCGCAGGATCCAGACCTTGTTGAGCTGTTCCTTGGACATGAGCAGCTCTTCCTTGCGCGTTCCGCTGGCATCGATGTTGATCGCGGGGAAGACGCGCCGGTCGACGAGCTTGCGGTCGAGGTGGATTTCCATGTTGCCGGTGCCCTTGAACTCTTCGAAGATCACGTCGTCCATGCGCGATCCGGTGTCGATCAGCGCGGTCGCCATGATCGTCAGCGATCCACCCTCTTCGATATTGCGCGCGGCGCCGAAGAAGCGCTTGGGGCGCTGGAGGGCGTTGGCGTCGATGCCGCCCGAGAGGATCTTTCCGGACGGCGGCTGGACGGTGTTGTAGGCGCGCGCCAACCGTGTGATCGAATCGAGCAGGATGACGACGTCTTTCTTGTGCTCGACGAGACGCTTGGCCTTTTCGATCACCATCTCGGCGACGTGGACGTGCTGCTGCGCCGGTTCGTCGAACGTCGAAGCCACGACCTCGCCGGCGACCGAGCGTTGCATGTCGGTCACTTCTTCGGGGCGCTCGTCGATGAGCAGCACGATGAGGAAGACCTCGGGGTGGTTTCGCGTGACCGAATTCGCGATCGCCTGCAAGAGCATCGTCTTTCCGGTGCGCGGCGGGGCGACGATCAGTCCGCGCTGGCCCTTTCCGATCGGCGTCAGGAGGTCCATGACGCGACCGGCGATGGCGCCGGGGTCGGTTTCGAGACGCAGCCTCTCTTGCGGGTAGAGCGGCGTCAGGTTGTCGAAGAAGATGCGGTCCCTGAGGCGCTCGGGATCGTCGAAGTTGACGGCCAACACCTTGATCAACGCGAAGTAGTTTTCGTCTTCCTTGGGAGGACGCACCTGACCGGACACCGTGTCGCCGGTGACGAGGCCGAACCGCTTGATCTGCGATGGGGAGATGTAAATGTCGTCCGGGCCGGGGAGGTAGTTGTAATCGGGGTGCCGGAGGAACCCGTACCCGTCTTGCAAGACCTGGAGCACGCCCTCGGCGAAGACCAGCCCGCTCTTTTCGGACTGCGCCTTCATGATCTCGAAAATGAGATCCTGCTTGCGCATGCTGGTCGCGCCTTCGATCGCGAGCTGCTTCGCGGCGTCGGCGACTTGCTGGTTCCCCATCTTGTAGAGCGAGTTCAGGTCGACGGAGCCCTCAGCCCCCGGCTCACCCTCCGCCGGTGACGCGTAGACGTCGTCCAAAGGTAAATCGTCGACGGGCAGGGCGGGACGGATCTCTACAGGGGGGCCGTGACGACGGCGTGAATTGCCTCGATCGTTGCCGCCGTGTCCGCGGCGACCGCGGGAGCGTCCTTCCGGCATGGGATGTCCTTTATCAGGTGGGATCGGAATCAGGGGCGAACCCGGACTATACCACCGGGTTTCTCGGGACGTAAAGTCCGAGTCCCGCCAGAACCGACGCGGTTGCGGGGGCGCGCGAAGGATCGGCCGCGAGTTCTCGGGCGAGCCGGGGGAGGTCGCCTGCGACATCGACGTCGGACCAGGGCGCGGTCTCGGCCAGTTTGAGCCCCGTCTCGCCCGCGATCCGGCGTGTCTCGCCGACGACCGAGGCGGTTCCCCACGGGATCCCGTCGAAGAGTGCCGGGACCGGATGCGACGCGCCCACGAGGACGTAGCCGCCGTCGCGCGCGGGAACGATCACGGCGTCGGCCCCGGCGGAAAGACGGGCGAAGGCGTCCTCGACCAGCGCTCGCGGAAGCGTCGGCGCGTCGGCTCCCAGGATCGCGACCGCCGCGGCCCCGTTGGCGAACGACCGGACGAAGGCGCGGTGCATCCTCGCCCCGAGATCGCCTTCGCCTTGCTGCGCGCCGAGACACACCTCGCACGAGCGCCCTGCGTTCGAAAGGGAGTTCAGGAACAGGATCTGATCCGCGAGCATCGCCTCGTGGAGCGCGAGTGCCGCTTCAGGCGTCACGCTCGGCGCGAGCCGCGTTTTCACCTCGTTCAGCCGTGGCGTCTTCGCGAAAAGGACCAAGCGCTCCATGGGAGCATTCTATTAGGATGCCCCCATGGCGCAGACGATCGGGGTGGTGCTCGCCGGTGGCGAGGGGAGGCGCTTCGGCGAACCCAAAGGGGACGTCGTGCTCGGCGGAAGCACGCTGGCCGAGCGAGCCGCCCGCGCCTTGAAGCCGCTGTGCGGCGGCGTGATCGTCAGCATCGCGAAGGGCGGAGCCAACCCGGCGCCCGCGTACCACCCGGTCGAGGATCAGGGGCCGCGTCGCGGGCCACTGGGGGGGCTCGCGGCCGCCTTCGCCTCGACGGGTCAGGCCGATCTGTTCGTCCTGGCGTGCGACTACCCCGCCGTGGGGACGAGTTTCCTCCGGTCGCTTTTTGTCGCGGCCGAAGGGGCGGGCGACCTCATCTTCCCGGTCGATGACGCGGGGCGGGATCACCCGCTGGTCGGCCTGTGGCGACGCACCGCGGAACGCGCTGTGACGGCCGCCCTCGATGAGCAGGCCTTCAAGGTGCAAGCGCTCTTCCCCGACCTCGCGGTGCGCCGCCTCCCCGCGCAGGTCTTTCCGAACTTCGATCTCAAGGCCGTGCTCGCGAACGTCAACTGGCCCGAAGACCTCGACGCGTTTCGGGGCGCCTGAGCTTCGATCAGGCCGACAGGCGGTCGAGCACCTCGGTCAACGCCGCCCAGAAGCGAGCGACCGAGGCCACGTTGACGCGCTCGTCGGGGGAGTGAGCCCCCTCGATCTGCGGGCCGAACGAGACCATGTCGAGTCCGGGGATCTTCTCGCCGAGCAAGCCGCATTCGAGTCCCGCATGGATCGCGGTGACGTGGGGATCCTTGTTCCACTGCTTGCGGTACACCTCGCGCACGGCGGCGAGGGCCTTCGAGTCGAGGTTGGGCTTCCAGCCGGGGTAGCCGTCTTTCAAAGTGACCGTGGCGCCGGCCAAACCAGCCACGGCGCGGACCTGCTCCAACGCGTAAGCGAGCGCCGGCGCGACGCTCGACCGGCTCGACGTGACCACGCGGAGCGTCCCTTCGAGTTCTTTCACGACCGCGAGGTAGCTCGAGGTCTCGACGAGCCCGGGGATGTCCGGACTCATCGCGAGCACGCCGTGCGG
>JANMVW010000474.1:0-6591 GCA_031393555.1 Acidobacteriota bacterium | reverse complement strand
CCTCGACCCGTCCGTCGGCCGCGGTCGTGCCGGAGAAGATTTCCTTCGGCTTCTCGCGCGTTGAGATCAGCTTCACGGTCACCTTGGCCTCCGCGACCGGGCGGTCGGACGACTCGGCGATCACGCGCAACGTGAGGCTCGGCTCGCTCCCCTCCACGAACGTCATGGGCTCGGACATCTCGAGGCGGATCTGCTCGAGCCCGATCTCGCGCGCGAGGAACTCGAGCGCCACTTCGTCGAGGCTGCGATTGGTCACGATGTTGTAGCCGAACGGTCGTGGCCCGTCGGGGTCGAAACGGCCCGACATGATCTCGCGGATGATCGACTGGTGCTGGGCCTCCATCCGCCGGGCCACCTCGGCGTCGGAGTATTCGGGAGAGCGCAGCAGGTCCCCGTAGGACGACCTGTGAGACGTGATGATCTCGCCGGCCGTGTACACGAGGCTTTCCACGACCGGGTTCAGCAACCCCTTGTCTTCCGTCTGGACGTGGAAAATCCGGCCTTCGTAATCGACATCCGTGTTGAATCCGGTGATCATGATGCGGCGTACGGTATCGGGGTGTCCCGACAGGGTCAAGGAGAGGTTTCTGAACCCGGAGCCCCGGCTTTCGTATACTCGCGGGCACCAGGAGGAGAAAACATCATGGACGTTGCCATCGCCCTGCGCGATGTGGTCAAGGAGTTCGACGGTTTCAGGGCCGTCGACGGCGTCAGCCTCGAGATCCCGACCGGGGAGATCTTCGGGTTGCTCGGACCGAACGGGGCCGGGAAGTCGACCACGATCCGCATGATCATGGACATCATTCGCCCGGACTCCGGGGCGATCACCGTGCTGGGAAAGCCGTCGCAACACAACGTCCGCCGCACGGTGGGGTACCTGCCCGAAGAGCGCGGCCTTTACAAAAAGATGAAGGTCCTCGACATGCTCGAGTTCCTTGGAACCCTCAAGGGGAGGTCGCCGCGCGACGCGAAGAAAGAATCCCAAGGGTGGCTCGAGAAACTCGAAATCGGCGACTGGGCGGCCAGGAAGGTCGAGGAGCTGTCCAAGGGGATGCAACAGAAGATCCAGTTCGCCGCCGCCGTGCTTGGGAAGCCGAAGGTCCTGATCCTGGACGAGCCGTTTTCCGGCATGGACCCGGTCAATCAGAACTTGTTCAAGGACACGATTCTCGACCTTCACCGCCAGGGCACGACGATCGTGTTTTCGACGCACCAGATGGAAACCGCCGAGCGCCTCTGCAAGGAGATCGCCCTGATCAACAAGGGGAAGCTCGTGCTGTCGGGCACCCTCGCGAAGGTCAAGGAAGGGTTCGGGAAGAACTCGTTGTTGATCGAGTACGACGGCGACGGCGGCTTCCTCGGCTCGTTGGCCGGTGTCGCGCGCGTCGATGGTTACGGGTCGTACTCCGAGATCCGGCTCGAGGCGGGCGCGGATCCCCAGGCGATTTTCCAGGCGGTGGCCGGACGATTGAAAGTGAAGAAATTCGAGATCGTCGCCCCCACGCTTCACAACATCTTCATCGAGAAGGTCGGAGCTTCCGCGACGCCCGTCCTGGAGAGGGTCGGCGATGCATAACATCCTGATGGTCATGCGGCGCGAGTACCTGGAGCGCGCCACCAAGAAGTCTTTCTGGATCGGGACGGCGGTCTTCCCGCTGATCATGGTGGCTTTTGGCTTCCTCCCGATGCTCCTGATCGGCCTCGGCGGCAACGAGCAGAAGGTGATCGCTCTCGTCGACGGCACCGGGAAACTCGCGGCACCGCTCACCCGCGAACTCGCGGACGAGAAGCTGAAGAATGGAGAGCCGCGGTACCTGCTCGAAAGCGTGCCGGTCGAAGGCTCGCTCGACGAGACGCGCAAGCCGCTCGAACAACGCGTCCGCGACAAGAAACTCTACGGCATTCTGTCGATCCACGAAGACATCGACGCCAAGGATGCGTTCCAGTTCTACGGCCGCACGGTCGGCGACATCAAGTCGACGGCCGAGTTCCAGAGCGCGCTGCGCCGCGCGGTCATCGCCCTGCGGTTCGAACGCGCGAACATCGCGGTCGACAAGGACGTCGTCACGAAACTGATCGCTCCCGTCGACATGCAGACCAACGAAATCTCCAAGGAGGGAGGCAGCACGAAGAAGGACTTCATGGAGGCCTATCTCGGCACCTTCATGTTCGTGATGGTCCTGTTTTTCACTCTGCTGCTCTACGGCATCGCGACGATGCGGGGAATTCTCGAGGAAAAATCGAGCCGCGTGATGGAGGTCTTGCTTGGTTCGGTGAGCCCGGACGAGCTGATGACCGGCAAGATCCTGGGGATCGGCCTCGTCGGCCTGACGCAGGTGGCCGTCTACGCGCTGACGGCGGGGCTGGTCCGGCTCTACCTCAGCTCGCAATCGAACTCCGACATGGCCGGCGCCCTTTCGTCGTTCACGGCGGGGAAGCTGGTGTTCTTCCTCATCTTCTTCATCCTCGGCTACTTCATGTACACCGCGCTGTTCGCGTGCATCGGCGCCGTCTGCAATTCGGAGCAAGAGGCGCAAAACCTCCAGTCGCCGGTCCAGATGTGCCTGATGCTGCCGATGATGGCGACGATCTTTTTCGTGGGCCAGCCCGATTCCACGATCGCCGTGGTGGTGTCTTTGATCCCGATCTTCACGCCGATGGTCATGTTCATGAGGATCTGCGTTCAGACCCCTCCGGCCTGGCAGATCGCTCTTTCGATCGTGCTGACCCTCGGCACGACCTGGCTCATCTTCCGCGGGGCGGCGAAGATCTTCCGCATCGGCATTCTGATGTACGGCAAGCGCCCGACGATTCCCGAGATTCTCCGCTGGGCCCGCAGCTAGAAGGGAAAAGGGGACACTCCTTTTTTTCTTCAAAGCTCCCCGGATACCGCTTTGGGCGAAAAAGGGGAGTGTCCCCTTTTCCCGCTTCTCCGATTACAGAGGGAAGCGCATCCCGATGAGCTTGTAAGCAAGTCGCGCGGCGGTGAAGTCGGCGTGGTGCAGCCCCGGCGAGGGCGCAAGCTCCACGAGGTCGCAGGCCACGACATTGGTGCGCTTGATCAGCCGATCGAGGAATCTCAGCGTTGGCCACCAGGCCCCTCCGCCCGGTTCGGGAGTGCCCGTTGCGGGGATCACAGAGGGGTCGAAGTAGTCGAGGTCGATCGTCAGATAGACCGGCTTTTCGTCCAGACCGTCCAGAGCGCGCTCGATCCAGGTCTCGTGCTCCATCTCCCAGGCGTGGACGATGCGATAGCCGGGGATGCCCTGCCGGATCCACTGCGCCTCGTCGACGCAGTAGTTGCGAATGCCGATGGCCGTGATCGGGACGCCGAGATCGACGCAACGGGCCATCGCGCAGGCGTGCGACCAGCGGTCCCCGGCGTACTGCTGGCGAAGGTCGGCATGGGCGTCGAGCTGGACGACGGTCAATTCCGGATGCCGGCTTGCGGCCGCCGCGACGCCGCCCGGGGTGATCGCGTGTTCGCCGCCCAACATCACGACCCACTTGCCGGCGTCCATCAGCTCCCCGAAGCGCGTCTCGATGCGGCGGACGACGTGCTCGGTCGTCCCGTCGACGTTGAGCATCGCGTCGGTGAAGATCCCCGCGTGGAAAGGCTCGCACGCCAGTTGCTCGTCGTAGAGCTCGACCTGCGTTGAGGCGCGCAGGATCGCCTCGGGCCCCTTCGCCGTTCCCCCTCCGTAGGACACGGTCGCCTCGTAGGGCACGGGCAGGACCGCGACCCCCGCATCGTCGAACGTGGACGCGGCCTCGTCGCCGCCGAAGGGGGGAAGCTCGTGGGCATCGGGGTTCATGCGCGCTCCTCGCCGGTGTTGTCTTGAAGCGCCGATTATAGGAAGGAACAGGCGGGGAACGGGGCTGCCTCCTCGAAAGAACCCCGGCCCCCGCCTGGCGGCCTGAACTTCCACCGGCTTCGGGGGTCCCGTTCCCGTCGCCGGCGGCCGGGAGACTGGCTCCCTGCCGCGTCGTTTCCGATCGCAACAGCAGTGCCAGGGGCGAGACGGCGAGGGAACGCACGTTTGTTGTCCGCGCGCTGTCCGCGGCGTCCGCGTTGTCCGCCCGGGATCCTCCACCGGGCATTGCTACAATGCCGTTTCGCATGCCCAAGAAAAACCTCATCGTGGCTCGCTCGGCCCAGCAGGGTCTGTTCGAAGTCGGCGCCCCCGCAATCGCGGCAGCGCCCCCACCCGCGCGGAAAGCGAAGCCCTCGAGCGGTCCGGCCGTGACCAAACGCGAGGACGCCACCTCGATGGCGGCGCGTCAGCGGGAGATCTCGATCTCGGAGTTCTTCACGAAAAACCGCCATCTGCTGGGATTCGACAATCCGCAAAAGGCGCTGCTCACGGCGATCAAGGAAGCGGTCGACAACTCGCTCGACGCTTGCGAGGAAGCGGGGATTCTCCCCGAGCTGATCGTCGAAATCCACGAAGTCGGCGAGGAACGCTTCCGCATCGCGGTCGAGGACAACGGCCCCGGCATCGTCCGGGCGCAGATCCCCAAGATCTTCGGTAAGCTGCTGTATGGCTCGAAGTTCCACCGTTTGAAACAGCAGCGCGGCCAGCAGGGCATCGGGATCTCCGCGGCCGGGATGTACGGCGTCCTGACGACGGGGAAGCCCGTGCGGGTCCAGTCGAAGATCGGGATCAAAAGTCCGGCGCACCTGTTCGAGATCGCCATCGACACGCAAAAAAACGCGCCCGTCGTGCACAAGGACGTCGAGATCCCGTGGGACAAGGACCAGGGCACGCGCGTCGAGATCGAGATGGAGGCCACGTACAAGAAGGGCCGCCGCTCGGTGGACGACTACATCGAGCAAACCGCCCTGGCCAATCCCCACGTGACTCTCCGGTACCTGGCCCCCAAAGAAGACGTCAAGCTCTACGAGCGCGTGGCAGCCGACCTCCCCGTCGAATCGAAAGAGATCAAGCCGCACCCTTACGGCGTCGAGCTCGGGATCCTCCTGCGCATGATGAAAGACACGGCCTCGCGCAATGTCGTCGCGATGCTGTCCAACGATTTCTCGCGGGTCAGCCCGGCGGTGGCCGGACAGATCTGCGTGGCCGCCGGCGTCAAGGGCGACGTGGACCCGCGCCGCCTGAGCGTGGCGCAGGTCGAGCTGATCTTCCGCGCGATCCCGAAGGTGAAAATCATGGCGCCGCCGACGGCGTGCCTCTCGCCGATCGGGGAGGCATTGCTCACCCGGGGACTGCAGACGCGCCTGCCTTGCGATTTCGCGACGGCGGTGACGCGGCCTCCGGCGGTCTACCGCGGCAATCCGTTCCAGGTCGAGGTCGGGTTGGCCTACGGCGGCCAGCTCCCCGCCGACGAATTGATGGAGCTCTACCGCTTCGCGAACCGGGTGCCGCTCCAGTACCAGCAGTCGGCGTGCGCCATGACGAAAGCGGTGCTCTCGGTGGACTGGAAGTCTTACGGCCTCACGCAGTCGAAAGGGGCGCTGCCCACGGCCCCGCTCGTCGTTTCGGTCCACATCGCCTCGGTCTGGGTGCCGTTCACCTCGGAATCGAAAGAGTCGGTCGCGTCGTACCCGGAGATCTTGAAGGAGCTCCGCCTCGCGCTGATGGAGGCGGGCCGGCGCCTCGGCTCGTTCGTCCGCCACCGGCGACGCGTCGCCGACGAAGAAAAGAAGCGCTCCTACATCGAAAAGTACATCCCGCACATCGGGGACGCGCTGCAGCAGATCCTGGGGCTGACGGACGCCAAACGAAATCGCACCGTCGAGGATCTGAAATCGATCCTCGAGCACAGCCGGAAGATTTGAGCATCGTGGCGGCCCGGTCGCAAAAACGCGCGCCGAGCGCACCGCGCCTCGCCGGAAAGATCCGGGAGGCGATCCTGCGCGGCGTTTACCCGTCGGGGGTGAAGCTTCGCCAGGAAGAGCTTGCGGCAACACTCGGTTGCAGCGTGATCCCTCTGCGCGAGGCGCTGCATACCCTGGCGTCCGAGGGGCTCGTCGAGTTCCTGCCGAATCGGGGCGCGCGGGTGCGCCCCGTCTCGAGCAAGGAACTGCGCGAGATGGCCGAGGTGCGCTCCGCTCTCGCGGCGCAGGGGATCCGGCAGGCCTGGCCGAACATGAAGCCCGCGACCCTCGTCAAGGCCCGCGCCATCGTGCAGCGCATGGAAAAGGCGCGCGACCCCTTGATGCGGGTTCGCCTCTACGCGGATTTTCACGAGGCGATCCTGGCGCCGGCCAAGCGCCCGTACCTCGTCGAGACGATCCGCGGGATCATCCTCTCGGGTCTTCGCTACATGCCGGTCTGGCTCGAGGCCTGGGCGGCGAGCGGCGTGACGATCACTCCCGGATTCGCGCCGGTGCTCGACGCGCTCGAAAAAAACGACGTCGCGGGAGCCCTTGCCCACCTGCAACGGGTCTGGGGCGAGCAGGAAGGGATGCTGGCCGACTTCCTCGAGCGTCGCGAGCACGAGGCGGCTTCAAAGTCCAAGAAGCGCGGGCCGAAGCGGCGCTAGCGGGAGAAAGGGGGGACACGCCATATTGTTAAAAACAACACGGAAAACCCGTATCGCGAAAAAATGGAGTGGCCCCGGTCAACC
>JANMVW010000260.1:0-5801 GCA_031393555.1 Acidobacteriota bacterium | reverse complement strand
CTCACGCGCCGCGCGAAAAACCTCGGGTACCAACTCGTCCAAAACAGCGTCGCGAGTGAGGGAGTTTCTTAGGAAAAGGGGACTGTCCCCTATTTTGCCACCCGCCAATTGAGGAAGAGTTGGATCTCGCGGTGAGGCGCTTCGGCGGCCACGCTGATCAGGTAGCGCTCGCCATCCGCGGTCACATCGCCGCCGGTCACGAGGTCCGAGAGGGTGAACAGCTTGTGCGGCGCTCCGGGTCGAAGCTCGGCGCCCGTCTCGATCGGCACGGCGACGAGGGCGTTGTCGCGGGTGGAATAGAGGAGTTCCTTCCCACCCCGCGACCACCTCGGACCGAACCCGCCGTCGCCGGAGATGCGGACCTTGCCTCCCGGTTTCGGGAACGACTGGACGTAAACCTCCTGCGCCCCGGACTCATCCGAGGTGTACGCCAGCCAACGCCCATCCGGCGACACCTCGCCGGCACCCTCCTCGTAGGCCGTTTTCAAGTAGATCTCGGGCTTGCGGTCGCCGGTCATGGGGAGGATCCAGATGTCACCCTTCGTGACGGGGTCGAAGACGCGGAAGACCAGGAACTTCCCGTCCGGGGACCAGTCCCTTAGGTATTTCCACTGCGCATCGGTCGCCGGAAGCAGCTCAGGGCTGCCTGAACCGTCGGATCTTGCGACGTAGAATTCCGGTCGGCCCGATCGCTTCGACGAGAAGGCCACCCGGCTTCCGTCGGGGGACCAGGCCATGTCGATTTCGGTCGAGTTCGTGACCGCGAACCGGCTCGGCATCGAACGCTCGAGGTCCACGATCCAGAGGTCGGTGCCGTTCGAGACGCCGGCGCGCCGTCCGTCCGGAGAAAGCGCCATCACGCTCCACGGTCCGGGCGGTAGTGCGAGCGCGGGGCCTGCTACGCCCGAACGATCGAGCCACTGGAGTTTGGTCTGGGCCGCGACGCCTTGAAGCACGATGAGACGGCCGTTCCGGGACGCCGAGGCTACCGGTTCGGCGTCCGTGTCCGAGTTGTCGGGGGCGTTGCCGATCGCGACGGCATCTCCGGTCAACTCGAGGCGGCCGGTGTCGAAGCGTTGGGCCATCACCCTGCCCTCACGCGCGAACACGAGATATCCGGGCTCGGCGAAAACCGCCGCCGATCCCGCCGTCAGGACCTTCTTCACCGACTTCGACCTCAGGGAGCCGACGAACGTGTCCCAGCCGTCCGGCCCCGGCGGAACCGTCGCGAAGAGGAAATGGTCACCGTCCGGGAGGAAGCATGGGAATCGGTGAGAGGTTTCGTGCCGCGCCGCGTCGAGCGTCGTCACCGGCGACGCCTCGCCGCCGCCCGACGAAACGCGCAGGAGAGCTCCCTCCGCCGCGGGCGCGAACACGATGACGCCGTCTCGATTCCAGGTCCCGCCGCGCCCGATCTTGGCGTTGGCGATCGTCACGGCCGACCCGCCTTCGATGGCGATCTTCTTGAGCTTGCTCTCTTTGGGGTCGAAGTACGCGAGGGTGCGGCTGTCGTAGGACCAGAACAAGGGTCCGGCACCCCGCGTGTCGGGAAGGGGTCTTGCCGAATCGGAGCCCAACGGCCGAACCCAAATCGAATCGCCCGCCGTGCCAAAGGCCACGAACGCGACGGTTCGACCGTCGGGCGAGAGGGCGATGTTCGACCAGAACGCTCCCAGCCCCGTCCCGGCGGGAGGCGTGATCGAGGCGCGGATCGATTCGACGTCGGTCGGCTTCTTGATGAGAAGGAAGAGCGAGATGACGGCGGCCGCGAGGGCGACCGCGGCGAGCGCAAAGGCGAGGCGCTCGCGGCTCTTGCGGCGCGCGACCACGGGCGCGGGCACCCCCGTCTGTGAGCCGCCGGCGGCGATCCACGAAAGCTGCAGCTTGACGTCGTGCGCGCTCTGAATGCGGTCGGCGGGGTCTTTCGCGAGACACGCGGCCACCAAGCTGTCGAGCGCCGGCGGGCTCATCGAGGACACCTGCGAGACCGGCGCAGGTTGCGTGTGCATCACGGCGGCGATCAGCGACGCCTGGCTTTTTCCGTCGAACGCGCGTCGGCCCGTTGCCATCTCGTAGAGGACGCAGCCGAGCGCCCACAGATCGGCGCGTGAGTCGGCTTCCTGCCCTTCGAGTTGCTCGGGGGCCATGTACTGAAACGTGCCGAGAATCGTCCCTTCCGCGGTGAGCGGCCCGGCGATCGTCGGCGAGCTGGTCAGCTCGCTCGTCGTTCCCAGCCCGCTCGCGCGCGCGAGGCCGAAGTCCATCAGCTTCGCGCCGGACTTCGTCAGCATGACGTTTCCGGGCTTGAGGTCGCGGTGCATCACCCCCGCGCGATGCGCGCGATCGAGCGCGTCGGCGACCTGCCCGCCGAACTTCAACACGTCCGCCAAGGGGAGCGCGCCCTTCGTCAGGCGCGCGGCCAACGTCTCCCCTTCGATCAGCTCCATCACGAGGTAGTCGGTGTCCCCCTCGCGGCCGACGTCGTAGAGAGTGCAGATGTGCGGGTGGTTGAGGGACGAGACGGTCTTGGCCTCGCGCTCGAACCTCGCGCGGATCTCCGGGTTCGACGACAGGTGCTGCGGCAAGACCTTGATCGCGACTTCGCGGCCGAGCCGCGTGTCCTTGGCGCGATAGACCTCGCCCATGCCGCCGGCGCCCAAGGGAGCGACGATCTCGTAGGGGCCGAGTGTGGTGCCAGCGGGTAGGGTCATGGAGCCCCGGAGTATAAGCGCTTCAGGTTCGCCGAGCCCTCGCTGCGCGTCGGCCCCCGATATAATCCTTGATCGTGGACCCCACAGTCACCGATCGCGAGCTGATCGCCGCCGTCGTCTCCGGCGACCCCGAGGCGGCGGCGCTCTTTGTCGAGCGTTTCTTCCGGTTCATCGTCGCCATCGCCGGGCGTTTCGCGAGGACACGGACGTCGCTCATCTACAACGTTCCGCAGATCGTGATCGAGCAGCTCTGGGACGGAGACTTCCGGCGGCTCCGGATGTGGAACGGCGAGGGGGACTTCGCTTCGTATCTGGCGCCGATCGTCAAGCGCCGATCGCTCGATTACCTGAGGACCCCGTGGGCCCGGCGCGTCGTCGTTTCCGGCCTTCCGGGCGGCGGCGATGACGGCACGGGGCCGTTCGGACTCCCCGAAGACGGACCGGACGCGCAGGACGCGCTGCTTGCCGAAGAGCGGAGTCGATTGCTCCGCGCCGCGTTGGACAAGCTCGGAGCGAGGGATCGGGACGTTCTCGATCGGCGGTGGATCCGCGAAGAATCCGTTGCCGAAATTGCGGAGGCGCTTGGGGTGAACGAAAACGCGGTGCACCAGGCGCTGCATCGCGCGCTCCGAAATCTGAGGGCGCAGCTGCGGGAGGATCCCTCGGGTCCTTTCGACGACGCGTTCGAGGCGTACGACGGAGACCGGCCATGAGAACGGAACATCTGTCCCCCGACGAACTGGAAGCTCTAGCCCGCGGCGAGGAGACCGAACGCCACGTCGGGAAGCACCTCGAGACGTGCGCCCCGTGCCGAGAGGCCGCCCGGGAGGGGATGTTCGCGACACGTTACGTCCGCCCGCTCGCCGGCGATCATCCGGACGAGCACGTCCTGACCGCCCTCTGGTCGGACGCGCTATCCCCCTCGCGAGAGAAAGAAATCAAGCGGCACGTGGCGACGTGCTCGCGCTGCCTCGCGCTCCTTGCGCGGCTGGTTCGGGCCACTCCTCCTGAAACGAGCCCAGCCCATGTCGGCAGAGGGTGGCTGGAAGAAACGAGGAATTGGGCCGCAGCCTCGACGCGTAAGAGGTGACGCTCTCGTCCCGTCTTGTGGATTGGAAGCCGGCGCCCTGGACGGGCGACCGGCGCAAGATGGAGACCGAGATGGAGATCGTTCGGAAGACCCTGAAGGAAGCGAGGCTAGGTGCGCCGCGGGCCCACGCGAATCTCGCCGTGTTCCCCCTCTTTACGGCGGCCCCGGCCGACCGGCCGTACATGACCCTGGACGAGGCGCTCGGCTCTGGGAAGGTGCGCGTCACCGAGGTGTCGCAGCACGGGAGCGTCCCCGACCTGTGCCTCGTGAACGGCGCCGACCGGCCCGTGTTGCTGCTCGACGGCGAGGAACTGCGGGGCGCGAAGCAGAACCGCATCTTGAACCTGACGATTCTCGCGCCGGCGGGAAAGACCATCGTCGTGCCGGTCTCGTGCGTCGAACAGGGGCGCTGGGCGCACCGGTCGGCGGCGTTTTCAAGCTCGGACCACATCCTCTATGCGCGCTCGCGCGCGGCGAAGGCGGGCGTCGTCACCGGATCGCTGGCGCAACGCGGGCAGGCCCGCTCCGATCAGGGGGCCGTGTGGAGCTCGATCGACGAGAAGATGGCACGCCTCGGCACGCCGTCCCCGACGCGCGCCATGGAGGACATCTACGTGGCGCGCCGCATGGGCCTCGACGCCTTCGTAGCCGCGTTGCGCCCCGAGCCGCAACAAACCGGCGCCGTCTTCTGCTTGAACGGGAGGGTCGCGGGCCTCGAGCTCTTCGACCACCCCGACGCCCTCGCGAAGATGTTCCCGAAGCTCGTCCGCAGCTGGGCGCTCGATGCGATCGAAGACGCACCCGACGACCTCTCCGCCCCTCCCGCCCAGGCGGCGCGAGCTTTCCTCGACCTCGTCGCCGAGGCGGAAATGCAATCGTTCGCCGCGGTCGGCCAGGGAATCGACGTGCGCCTGAACGCCGCGCAGGTG
This sequence comes from Acidobacteriota bacterium, assembly GCA_031393555.1. Taxonomy (GTDB): domain Bacteria; phylum Acidobacteriota; class Polarisedimenticolia; order Polarisedimenticolales; family DASRJG01; genus DASRJG01. Next base: position 1,071 of record JANMVW010000260.1, on the reverse strand, counting down.
ACCGGCGGCGCGGTCGTCGACGGCGGCCGGGTCGTGCACCTGAACGCCTTCAGGCGTGCCGCCGAGCACGACGGCCACGGCGGCCCGGGCGCGCGTCCGGCCGGAGAGCCTCCCGCCCCGCGAGAGAGCTGGATCGTTCGGGCGAGCCGGAGGTTCAGACGGCGGTGAACTGAACTACGAGACGAACCCACGATTTTCGCCATGCTTTCGTCAACTTCGGGGGTACCGGTGGCCCGGCCGACGCCACGATCGCCTCGCCTGGACGATCCTACGCAGCCGTTTTCGTCGAAGAAGTCGGATGGGAGCGCCAAAACTCCGCTCCCTGGGGAAAAGCGTTGGAACTCTGACGTTTCGGCGCTTGGCTTTCGTCCTCTCAGACTTCCGCGGCGTTGACGACCACGGCAAACGGGACATCGATCGCCTCGAAGTGCTTCTGGCCGCAACGCACCTTGTCCGCTTCCGCGGTGCGCAGCTTGAGGAAGTCCCGCGTGTCCTTGGTCTCGCGCACGAGTTAGAGCGCCGTCCCATCGTGCTTGAGGATGGCCCAGTCCGGGTTCCGACCGGCAGGGTCATGGAGCCCCGAAGTATGGGCGGGCACCACCGAGATCCTCACATTTTCAGTCTTGTTTTGGACTGCGCGCAGCGCGCGATCGACAACCGCCCCTTCGTCGCGAACGCCGATCAGGCCGACATGGATACCGATTCCATCGGCGACGTGTGCGACCCGGATCGCGACGGCGACGGGATCTTGGAGGACGGCGACGCGTCGGGGGCCGCGGGCGACCATCCGTGCACCGGCGGTGTCAGCGTCAACTGCGACGAAAATTGCCCCAACGTGACGAACGCGAACCAGGTCGACACCGACGCCAACGGGATAGGAGACGCCTGTCAGTTGGCGGCCGGTCTGCTGTCGGGTATACGGGCGCGTTACAGGCCTTGTCGACGTGCTTCTTCGAGCAGGCGATTGAGCAGCGCCCGCAGTTCAGGGAGCCTGTCCTCAACGATGGCCCAAAGCACTTTCGGGTCGACCGCGTCGTAGCCGTGGATGATGATATTGCGAAGCGCGACGAC
>JANMVW010000461.1:0-3253 GCA_031393555.1 Acidobacteriota bacterium | reverse complement strand
CTGAGCCTCACGCTTTTTGAACGAGTGCCTTTGAATCAGCTACTTACGCAGACCGTGACCGACGACATCGACACCGGTTCCGGTAAACAGCTGAGTCTATTCAACTAACGTTGGGACACTACTGGGACTGTCCCCTATTTCGTCTTCACCGCATGCCACGCCGCCAGCAGTTCCTTCTCCTTGTCCGCGCTGATCCCCGCGAGGAGCTTGCCCCTGCGGTCGACGGGGAGCGTCTTGAACCAGGCGAGGGTGTCCTTCGCCGTCACCGCTGCGGAACGGAAGGTGAGACCGGCGGCGATCGCCTTGGCGCAGCTGATCTGGGTGAACCCTTCCGTACCGTTTTGGCTCGGAACCCAGACGGGGAGGTCGCTCCAGGGGGCCACTTTTTCCTTCTCGAGGAACTCCGTCGAGACCCAGGTGAATTTGGCGTCGCCGCCGGTGCCCTTCTTGATCCCCTCGAGCATGGCCTTCATCGTCAGCTTCTTGGCGGGACCGGTCGCGTTGTACGTTCCGGTCAGATCGCGTTCGACGCCGAGCATGATGAAAGCGGCGAGATCGCGCACGTCGATGTACTGCACCGGGTCCTTACCGTCGCCGGGGGCGAGCACTTCGCCCCCGCGCGCGACGCGCACCGGCCAGTAGGTGTAACGGTCGCTCTTGTCGCCGGGACCGACGATCAAACCGGGACGCACGATCCACGCGCGGCCGGACATCGCCTTGTCCGCGGCTTTCTCGGAGAGCGCCTTCAACGCGCCGTAGTACTTCGTCACCTCTTCGTTCGATTCGTCGGGCATCGTGGCGAGCGGGCCGTCCTCGGCGGTGCCGGGCTTGAGCCCCTCGCCAAAGACCGAGATGGTCGAGATGAAGACGTACTGTTTCACGCTCGGGGCAAGCAGCGCGGCGGACATCGTGACGAGGCGTGGGACGAACCCCGACGTGTCGACGACCGCGTCCCACTTCCGCCCCTCGAGGCTCTTGAGGTCGCCGTCGCGGTCTCCGCGCAGCTTCTCGACGTCGGGGAAGAGCCCGGGGTTCGTCTTGCCGCGGTTGAACAGGGTGAGGACGTGGCCACGCGCCTGCGCCGCCTCGACGATCTGGGGGCCAAGAAACGCGGTGCCGCCCAGGATCAAGATCTTCATCGGTTTCACTTTGGGCAGACGCGGAAGCGCCGCGGTCAACGCGACGCCGGCCCCGGCCCAGGCCGTCGTCTTGACGAATTCCCGACGATTGCGATCCATCACGCTCCCTTTCCTGCGAGCTCCGCGTGACGTCGCGCCGCGAACAACGCGACGCCGACCCACCCGGCGCAGACGACGAGCATACCTGCGGTGACGACGTAAGCGGGAGGGGAGATCGAGCGCACCGCGTCGTAGGCCCAGATCGCCGCCGCATCACCGCCACGGAACACGACGGTGTCGATGAACGCCTTCGCCTTGTACTTTTCCTCGGACGATACGACCGTGAAAAGCACCTCGCGCGAGGGCCGCTCGAGCCCGTACTGGACGCCGCGGCGCGCGATCTGCACGGCGACCAACGTCGCCAAGCCTGGGGCGAACCCCAGCCCGAGGAATCCGCCGGCCGTCAGGATCGGCAGCGCGCACAACGCGACGCCCAAACCGAGCACGGTCAGGACCCATCCGGTCACGACCCCCTGCCCGATCAAGGCGACCACGTTGACCCAGAGATCGATCCGGGCGAACAGAGCGGTGCGCACGGACGAATCTTGAATCGTGGCGCCGACGATGCGCGCCTGATCGGCGTAGATCACGGTCGAGGTGATCGTGTAGGCGAGCATCATCCCGACGACGGCGAGGAGATACGGGGAGGCCAGAGCGAGCCGGAACCCCGCGAAGACGCCGCCGCCGACCGCGCGGTCGGGCACACGACCGACGCCTCCGGCGTCGTGCGTTCCCGCCCATGCGATGAGCCGCTTCACGCAAAACACCGCGGCTTCGAGAAAGAGCGCGGCGGCAACGAAGAGTCCCGCGCGCCCGAAAGGCTTCACCAGGAGCGTCGCCAAAAACGGGCCCGCGATCGCTCCCAAGCTCCCGCCGACGGCGATCGACCCGAACAGACGCTTCCCCTGTTCGGCGCGGAAGGTGTCCACCATGAAGCTCCAGAAAATGGACACGACGAAGAGGCTGAACACCGAGACCCAGACGAAAAACACCCGCGCGACCCAGACCTCGGAAATACCCGAGCGGTCGAGCAGCAAGAACGCGAGCAAGTTGATGGCGAAGAAACGGTAGACGACGGGGATGATCGTACGGCGCGGGAATCGCGCGACGACCGCGGAGTAGAACGGGACCGCGAGGAGCATCACGACGAAGGTCGCCGTGAACTGCCACGGCAGGTTCTTCACGCCGCCGACGATTCCCATCTCGTCGCGCAGAGGCCGGAGGATGTAGTAACCGCAAAGGACGGCGAAGAAGTAGAGGAAGGCCCAAAGGACGGCCGGCCTCTCCGCCTTGTCCAACTACGACTCGAGCAGTTGCGCGAGGCGGTCGAACGCCTCGCCCCAGAACTCTTTCTGCTTGGCCGCCGCGCGGGCGCTTCCTATCTTGCCGTGCTGGACGACGATCTGAGTTTTCGAGGCGCCCTTGGCGTGAAGGCTCACTTCGAGGTTCGAGCCGTCGCCCCAGGTGACGCGCAAGATCTTGTTCTCGGTGGCCTTACGGATCGTGAGCTTGGCTCCGGGAAGCCACTGGGCCCGGCGGCGCGTGTTTCCCCACGCCTCGTACACATCGTCGACAGGGGCCTTGATCGTCTTGCTGCGGCTGATCTCGAACCCGTCGGGCCTCTCGTGTTTGTCCCTCAAACCCTTGGCCTGCTCGTAGGCGACGGCTACCATCTGCCGCCACCACGGCCCGATATCGTGCTTCTTCGAAAGAACGGCGACGATGTCCTTGTGGCTCATCGCCTGCGCGCGCGCCTTGTCCAGGATGGCGAACCACTGCACCCAGGTCTTGCCGGTTTTGGCCTTGACCGCTTCCGAGGAGATGTTGAGGCCGACCCTGTTCGCCACGCCCACGATGTTAACAGGGGGACGGGCTCAGCGTACCGAGCTTCAACAATGAATCAGTGGGAGACCTGACCCCGGCGGGTTTCCTGTTGAAACCCGCGACGCTCCATTTGACCCCAGGCGCGGCGACGGCGAATCGTGTCCCAAAAGGCCTTGACCTTCATCGCGGAAAGAAACTGCCGGTAGCCGAAGTTCTCGATGACGCTGTAGGCGAGCAGTTTCGTCAAGTCG
>JANMVW010000259.1:0-32106 GCA_031393555.1 Acidobacteriota bacterium | reverse complement strand
GTTCCTGGCCCGCCGGGTTGAGCCCCCCCCCCCGGGGGTGCTCGCGGGGCAACCCCCGCCGCTCGCCGCGGGACTGGGGCTTCGACACGCCCGGCATCGTGCACTCGCGCGAGACCACACCGCGCAGATTGGTCATCACCGTCGCGCGCAGCGGGCCGTCGTCCCCCCCCTGGGTGAACTCGACGGGTCCGGTCGAGGATTTGCCCCCAAACACCACGACGACCTGCCCGGCGCTGATCCGATCGCCGGCCACGAGCTGGGTCTTCCCCTCGATGCGCCGGCCGTTCAGCGTCGTGCGGTTTTTGGCGCCGAGATCCTCGACGCACCAACCGCCGTCGCGGCGCTCCAAGACGAGGTGGTGCCGCGACAGGCTCATGTCTCCGGGAAACGACAGGTCGTTGTCGCTCGATCGTCCGATGCGAATGCGGTCCCGGTCGAGCGGCACCTGACGCGTGCTGCCGCCGGGTTCGAGGACGGCTATTTCCTGGATCATCGAAAGACTCCTGATTTCGTCGCTACACTACACGCATGCGCTGGCTACGTCTCGCCTACAAGCTTCCGGCCGCAGTTTTCACGACGGCGTTTTTCGCGGCGATTCCCGCGATCTTCCGCCTCGTCGCGCCCGGCCGCCGTCGGGCGGTCGGCCGGGTGGGCGCCTTGTCCTGCCGCCTCTGGGGCAAGACCATGTGCGTCATCCTCGCGGTCCGTCGCGACGTGCTAGGACCGGTGCCGCGCGAGGGGGCGTTTCTCGTGGCGTCGAACCACGTGTCGTACCTCGACATCCTCGTGCTCGCCTCGCTCTACCCGAGCCTTTTCCTCGCCAAGCGCGAGATCGCGTCGTGGCCCGTTTTCGGATGGATCGCGCGAGGCGCCGGCACGGTTTTCATCGACCGGGATCAGGCGAAAGACGTCGTGCGCGCCGGACGGGAATTGTCCGCACGCATGGAGCTGGGTCTGCCGGTGACGATCTTCCCCGAAGGACGGAGCTCGCGAGGCGTGGACATTCTCCCGTTCCAACCCTCCCTGCTCGAGCCCGCCGCCCGCGCCGGCATCCCCTGCTGGGCCGTTTCGATCTCTTACGAGACCGAGGGCTCCGCCCTGCCGCCGTCGCGCACGATTTGCTGGCACGACAGCGAGAGCCTCGCCACTCACTTTCCCCGGATGCTCGGTCTGAAGCGCGTGATCGCCCGTGTGCGTTTCGCTCGAGCTCCCGTCGTGTCGGTCGACCGGAAGGTACTGGCCAACGCGCTGTGGGAAGAAGCGACGGAGTCGTTCGTCCCGGTGCGGCAGAGCTAGTTTCGGAAGAGGGGACACTCCCCTTCATTCCTTGGACGGCTCCCAGATGTCCGCGCCGACGAGGTCCCACGGAAGGCGCCCCTCGTCGGTCTCCCCGGCCTCCGCGGAGAACAAAACGTCGGTCATGTAGATGATCCGGGCGGGCTTGTCGCCCACGTTGCGGCAGCCGTGCGCGACACCCGGAGGAATCCGGACGAGCACGGATTGTCCGTTCCCGAGGGTCAACTTCGTGACCGTTTTTTCCGTGGGCGAACCGGCGCGGACGTCGACGAGGACGAGCACGATGCGGTCTTCCGGCGGGACGAACCAGACGTCGGTTTGACGGTGGTGGAGGTGAAACGCCTTCAAGACCTGGGGCTCGAGCGTGCTGTAGTTGATCTGCGCGATGGTGAATCCCGGGAACGATGCCGGAACCCCTCCGGTGAAGCGCGCCAGCTCGGTCATCGAGCCGCCGTCATCCGCCATCCGGCGGAGCGCCTGGACCGCAACGCCGTCGATCTGCGGCGGCTTGCCGTAATCCTGATACGTGAAGAACGATTTCAACTCGCTGACCAACTTCACGATCACCTCGTCGCCCCGCGCGGCGGGTACGATACTCCAAACACTCGAGCGATCGGAAGCCCATCCGGTGGCCAGGCGACAACCCGCCCTCTATGATCGTCGCCGATGAGCGACGCGGGCGAGAGATCCAAGGCCGACCCGGCATCCTCGGGTTCGCGCTGGGCTTTGCAGGTCGGGTCGGTGCTCGGCATTCCGATCCGGATCCATGCGACGTTCCTCCTGATTCTCGTTTGGTTCGGGATGGCCGCCGCGGCGTCCTCCCGCAACGTCCCTCGCGAAATCGCATTCGTTTTGGCGTTGTTCGCGTGCGTTTTGCTTCACGAGTTAGGCCACGCGGCGATGGCCCGTCGATTCGGCGTCAAAACGCGGGAGATCGTGCTCTACCCGATCGGAGGCGTCGCTCGGCTCGACAGCATTCCGGGGGGGTGGGCCGAGCTGCTGATCGCGTTGGCGGGCCCCGCGGTCAACGTCGCGTTGGCCGCGGCGTGCGCGGGGGCGCTGGTCGCTCTCGACGTGCCCCAGGCGTTTCGTCAGGCGATGCCTTGGCAGGACACGGGACTGGTGCAAAAGCTCCTCTGGGCCAACATCACCCTCGTCGTGTTCAACATGATCCCGGCGTTCCCGATGGACGGCGGCCGCGTGCTGCGCGCCGTGCTCGCTTTAGGCCTGGGACAGCAACGGGCCACGCGCATCGCGGCATTCGTGGGTCAGGCTATCGCCTTGTTTTTCGTCATCGGCGGGATCTTCCAGGCGAACTTCTTTCTCGCGTTCATCGGGCTCTTCGTTTTTCTGGGCGCGTCCCAAGAGGTGGCGTTCCAGACCCGCCGGCACGCCGTCGCCGGGCACACCGCCCAAGAAGCCATGATCACGAAGTACGAAACGCTCTCGCCGCAGGACACGTTGGGACGCGCCGCGGAGTTGCTGCTCGCCACGCACCAACACGATTTCCCCGTCCTCGACGCCTGGAACCGGGTCGCCGGAGTGCTCCCGCGCGCCCAGTTGCTCGAGGGACTCGCGCGCTCGGGACGCGAGACCTCGGTGCTCGAGGTCATGCTGCGGGACCCGGTCCAGGTCGGCCCCGCGACCGACCTCGAAGCCGTGCTCTCGCACCTTCAGAACAACCCGTCCACTCCTCTGCTCGTCGTGGAAGACGGGGCGCTGCGAGGCATGGTGACCTTCGAGAACCTCGCCGAGTTCATCGTCGTCGCCGGTCAGATCGCGCGATAACGGCGTAGACCGGAAACGCCGACGCGAGCAGCGCGGCTCCTCCCAGCGCAGCCATCGGATCTTGCGCGATGAGCTGAACGGTCATACCGGCGCCCACCGCCAAAACCACGGCCGGCGGAACCCAGCCCAAGGGCGCCCGCCAGGGAACGGGTTCACCGACGCCGCGCCGGCGGAGGATCAGAAGCGCCACCGCCGTGATGCCGTAGAAGATCCAGACGCTGAACGTGAAGAGCGCGAGGATGCCTCGAAACGATCCGAAGACGACGTAGGCGACCGAGGCCAAGGTCAACGCGGCGGTGGCCCGGGCCGGGGTGCCCCACCTCGGATGGAGCGTCGCCATGCCGCGAAGGAACGCGCCACCCTGCGCCATCGCGAAGCCGAGGCGCGACACCGTGAATACGGTCCCCAGGACCGATCCGAACGTGCTGACGACGACGAGGATCGAGACGGTTCGTCCGGCGGCGGACCCCAAGGTCGCTTCGACGGCCGCCGCGACCGGCTGCGTCGAACCCGCGGCGAGCCCGCCGGGAAGCGCGGTCATCACGGCGACCTGAGTCAGTCCGTAGAGCATCGCCAGAATCGTGGTCCCCAAGAGCACCGCGCGGCCGATGTTCCTTCCGGGGTCTTTCACCTCGCCCGCGACGAGCGTGACATCCGACCACCCGTCGTAGGCAAAAAGCATGATCATCAAAGCGGACAGCCACGCCGCCGCGGTCACGGGCCCGACGGGAGCGCTTCTGACGGGGGCCGCCGGCCCACCCTGCGCGTGGACGACAAGCGCCGCCACGGCCAGCGCGCCAAGCGCCAGGATCTTCGTCGAGGTCAAGACGATCTGGGCGCGAGGCCCCGTCCGGAGGCCGGCGACGTTCAAGAGGGCGGCAAGGACGAGGGCCGCGGCAGCCGTCGTCCGCTCCCACCCGCCAAGGCCCGTCGCTCGGGCCAGGTACTCCGAAAAGACGAGCGCGATCGCCGCGATCGACGCGGGATAGGTCACGAAGATCGCCGCCCAGCCCCCGACGAACGCCACGGACGGGCCGTAGGCCTCGCGGTTGAAAACGAAAAATCCGCCGTTCGACGGCACGCGCGCGGCGCACTCCGCGTAGCAGGACGCTCCGCAGGCGGCGACCACCGCGCCGCAGATCCACAATCCGAACGCCGCAGGGATCGAAGGGATGGCCGCGGCGATCGCCGCCGGAGCGACGAAGATGCCTGAGCCGAGCAGGATCCCGGCGAAAACCGCCGTCGCGTCCAACAGGCCGAGGTGTCGTCGGGGAACTTGGGGGGAGCCGGTCAATCGAGATAGGTGTATTGCGAGAGTCGAGCCGTGTAGTTCTCCAGAAACGCCGCGGCGTCCTCTTCCGAGATTTCTCCGCGGTTGGTCCGTTCCCGCAGTTGCGCCTTGACGGCCTCGGCGAGATCGGCGCGGTCGTAGCCGAAGCACGCAAGCGTCTCGCTCGCCGGCTCGCCACGCCGGACGTCGGTCACGACCGGCGCTCCCTTGGGCCCGAGGATGACCTCCGCTTCGTTGACCCGGCCGAAGAGGTTGTGCATGTCACCCATCGTGTCCTGGTAGGCCCCGACGAGCGCGAACGCGAGGTAGTAGGGCTCCCCCTCCTTCAGCTCGTGGACCTCGAGGGCGTCCTTGATGTCTTTCAAGTCGACGAACTTCTCGACCTCGCCGTCGGAGTCGCACGTGATGTCGGCGAGCGTCGCCTTCCGCGTCGGGGGCTCGTTGAGCCGGTGCACGGGGATGATCGGGAAGAGCTGGTCGAGCGCCCAATGGTCCGGGACCGATTGGAAGACGGAGAAATTGCAGATGTACTTGTCGTGGAGCTTGGTCTCGAGCTCCTGGAATTCGTCGGCGACGAACTTCGCCGATTTCGAAAAGCGCACGGCTTTGGTCGCAACTTCGCGGAAGAACATCTCTCCCTTGCCGCGCTCTTCGAGACCGAGCATCCCGAGGTTGAACAAGGAGTACATCTGGTCCCGGTACTCGATCGCATCGTGGTAGAACTCGCGGTAGTTCTTCACGGAAATCTTCTTCGCCGCGTCGGCCAGGTCCTGGACGATCTGCGCTTCGCGCCCCGTGAGCGCCGGGGGGTCGGGCTCTAGTCCCGAAACGGCGGCCCGGACGTCGGTGACCAGCATCGAGTGGTAGGCGACGAGCATCCGCCCCGACTCGCTGACGATTCGCGGCGGCGGGACGTGCTCTTCGTCGCAAACTTCTTGAATGCCGAAGACGACGTCGTTCGCATACTCCTGAACCGAGTAGTTGACCGACGCGTCCGAGGACGTCTTCGAGCCGTCGTAATCGATGCCGAGGCCGCCTCCGACGTCGAGGTACGACACATCGGCCCCGAGCTTGCGCACCTTGGCGTAGATCCGTGCCGCCTCGCGCACCGCCGTTTTGACTTTTCGAATCTCGGTGATCTGGCTGCCGATGTGGAAATGCAACAACGCCAGTTGCGAGCGCAGTCCGCTGGCGGTCAGCTTCTCGAGCCCGCGCAGGAGCTGCAGGGTCGTCAGGCCGAATTTCGACGTGAAGCCGCCTGATTTTTCCCACATCCCGGAGCCCTTGGCCTGGAGGCGGATCCTGAAGCCGATCTTGAACAGCACGGGCTCCTGGGCTGCCATCTCGAGGATCTGGTCCACCTCGAACGGTTTCTCGATGACGACCACCACCTGCTTTCCGAGGCGGCACGCCGACGAAGCCATCTGGAGGTAGGCCTGGTCTTTGAACCCGTTGCAGATGATGAGGGCATCCGGAGACAGCTCGAGGGCGATCGCGGCGAGCAACTCGGGCCGGCTCCCCGCCTCGAGTCCGAGCCCCGCGCCCCAGCCCGATCGGACGAGCCCCTCGACGACCGCCCGCTGCTGGTTGACCTTGATCGGGAAGACCGGGTGGTACCGCTCGCGGTAGTTGTACTCGCGAATGGCGTTCGCGAAGCTCTGGGCGAGCTCGTTGACCTGCCCTTCGAGCAGTTGAGGAAAGCGGAGGAGCACCGGCGTCTTGATGCCGCGTTTTGCGAGATCTTCGACGACGCGGAAGACGTCGATCGATCGCGCCGGCTCGCGCGTCGGGGTCACCAGCAGATGCCCGTCCTCGCCGATCGCGAAGTAGCCGTTCCCCCAACCGTCGAGCCCGTAGATGTTGACCGCATCGTCGGTCGTGAAGCGTTCGGTGAACGAGACGTTCATGTCGGACTCTCCACTCCCGGACCACGGATGGCAAGGGGTGCGCGGATTATAGGGCCGGCGTCCCCCCTCGCAAGAGCGGAGGAGCTAGAGTTTACAGATGGACCCCGTCGTCCCCCCGCTCTCCCCACGCCTGGCCGCTCTCGCGGACGCGATCGCGCCGGGGAGCCGCGTGGCCGACGTCGGGAGCGACCACGGGTTACTTCCGCTCTGGCTCGTGGCCAACGGCCGGGCGGCCTACGGTCTCGCAACCGAAAAAACCGAAAAACTCCTCGCGCGGGTCACGCGTCCTCCGGCGGCGGCCCCGTGGGCCCGGCAACTTGGCTACCGGGCGGGCGACGGCCTCGGCGCGCTCCGCCCGGAAGACCGGATCGATACCATCGTGCTCGCGGGCCTGGGAGGGCGCACCATCGCGCGGCTTCTCGCGGCAACCGGAGCCGCGGGCCCGACCCTGCGCCGGCTCGTGCTGCAGCCCCGCTCGGAACCCGCCCGGCTCCGACTCTGGCTGAGGCAGCACGGCTGGCGCCCGGTTTTGGAGCGCCTCACCGAGGAGCGCGGCCGGTTCCACCTCACGCTCGCGGCCGAGCGCGGGGACGACGCCGATCTGTACACCCACAACACGCTCAGTGGCGCGGAGCTCCTGACCGCGGGACCGCTGCTCGCGCGTTCACGCACCCCGGAGACCGATCGCTACTGGCGTCTGGAACGGGAGCGCTTCGCGGGCATCGTCGCCGGCTCGGGCTCGGGGCCTTCGGCGGCCCGCGCCCGCTCCGGCCTGGCCCTGGCGCAACGGGTGCTCGCCGCTATTTCGTCGCCCGGCGAATGAACTCGAGCGTGCGGGGATCCACGACCACGCGCTCCCCCGACTCGACGAACAACGGCACCTTGATCGTGAGTCCGTTCGTCAACGAAGCATCCTTCATGTTTTTACCGCTCGCCATGTCGCTCTTCGAGCCCCCGGCCGCCATGTCTACCTCGGCCTCGACATACTGCGGGAGGGAGATCCCGGCGACGGCACCGTTCCAGTAGACGGCGTTCAGGTTCAGCCCGTCGGTGAGCCACGGGACGATGTCCTCGATGCGCTCGTTCGGAATGGCGAACTGGTCGTAGGAGGCGTTTTCCATGAAATGGCTGGACTCGCCGTCGCCGTAAAGGAACTGCACCTGGCGCAACGCGACGTCCGGCTCGTCGAATTTCTCTCCCGACTTGAACGTCTTGTCCAGGAGCGACGACGTGACGACGTGCCGGAGCTTGCACCGGACGAGGGTCGCCGCACCGCGAGCCGACGGAGTTTGGACCTGATAGTCCTCGATCTGATAAGGCTCGCCCTCGACCAGGATCCGGGCGCCTCGTTTGAAATCGGTCGTGCTGATCATCGTGCCCCCCGCTTGTCTTTCTCCAAGGCTTTCTCGACGAGGGACCGGGCGTCCTCGGGGAAATCCTGCTTCAAGATCCATTCCAGGTAATCGCGTTGAACGCGCGCCACTTCGTCCAAGGCGCGTCCTTTCTGCTTGCCGAACGCAAACACGACCACGCCCTCGCGCAACACGAATTTCCCGCCGCGGTCGACCGCTCCCGGCGGGACCGGGTTGCACCAGAGGTCGAGGTCGCCGACGGTCCGCGGCAAGTCCGGGTAACGGGCCAACTGAGCCTCGAGCACGTCGATCGACGCGATCACGTCGGCCTCGGCGCCATGGGCCCCCGCGTGCTCGCGGTCGAGAAAAAACCGCACCGCGGCCGTGAGATCGCGAGGTTCTTTCTTGTGGAAGATCGTCATGACATCGACGATCCGGCGCTGCGCCAACGCGAGATCGAGCTGGCAGTCCCGGAACTCGCGATCGAGCAGCGGCACGTCGAATCGGCGCACGTTGAACCCTGCGAGATCGGCGTCTTTCAATACGTCGAGCAGCCCGCGAGCCACCTCGCGGAACGCCGGGGCGCCCGCCACGTCCGCGTCACGGATCCCGTGAACCGCGGTGGCCTCGGCGGGGATCGGCCGCTCGGGGTTGATCGGAAGCGTCTTCGTCTCACGCCCTCCGTCCGGATCGACGCGAACGAGCGCGATCTCGACGATTTTGTCGCGCAGCGGGTCGATCCCGGTCGTTTCGAGATCGAAAAAGGCAAGGGGACGCTGAAGCTCCAGGCTCATGACGCGCGGGAGATTATCACCGGGCCCAAGGCCTGGCGCCCCCCTGTGGTTCCGCGTGGTCCGGGTGTGCGGCGCGTTCTATATTGCGGGCCGCCGCTTGATTCACGATGGGCGGTTTGGAGTTGCGATGCCCGGATCCCCCGCGATCGAGACCCTTCCCGGCGCCGAAGTCGACCTCCCCCGCGAGGTCGCGCGCCTCTACGACCTGGCCTACAACCTCTGGTGGACCTGGTCTCCCTCCGCCCACCTGCTCTTCAGTGGAATCGATCCGGCGCGCTGGGTCCGCACCCGCAACCCCGTCGAACTCCTCCTCGGGGTCGAAGCCCACATGTGGGATCCGCTGTTGCAAAGCGAGAGCTTCATGAGCGCCTACCACACGGTGATCGGAGAATTCGACCGCTACCTCGCCGGTCGCGCCACGTCGTGGTTCCACAAGAACTACCCGTCGTTTTCGGGTGGCCCGGTCGCTTACCTTTCCACCGAGTTCGGCTGGCACGAGTGCCTCGGAATCTACTCGGGAGGCCTGGGCATTCTGTCCGGCGACCACTGCAAATCCGCGAGCGACCTCGGGATCCCGTTCGTCGGCGTGGGCCTGATGTACCGGCGCGGGTACTTCCGGCAGACCGTGGACGCCGACGGCCGCCAGCAACACTTCTATCCGGACTACGACCTTCGCAGGCTCCCCCTGCTCCCCGTCGCCGGGCCGGGCGGAAAGCCGTTGCGCGTGCACGTCGACCTGCCCGGCCGCTCCGTTCAACTGCGGGTGTGGAAGGCGACGGTCGGACGGGTGCCCGTGCTGCTGCTCGATTCGGATGTGCGCGAGAACGATCCGGCGGACCGGCCGATCACCTCGATCCTTTACGTCCACGGGCGCGAGATGCGGCTGTGCCAGGAAATGGTCCTCGGCGTGGGCGGTTACCGCGCGCTCGCCGCCTCCGGCGTCGTCCCTTCGGTGTGGCATCTCAACGAAGGCCACTCCGCCCTGGTCTCGTTCGAGCGGATTCGCGGCGCGATGGAGGGCGACGGGCTCCCGTTCGCCGCCGCCGTCGAGAAAACCGCGAAGACCTCGGCGTTCACCACGCACACTCCGGTCCCCGCCGGAAACGAGACGTTCGAGCGCGGACTCGTCCGGACCTACGCCGAAGCTTGGGGCGCGGGGCTTTCGGGCGGAACGGCGTCGTTCGTCGACCTGGGCCGCGACACCTCAGGGGACGACGTGTTCAATCTCACCGTCCTGGCGATGCGCACGTCCGCCCGGACCAACGGCGTCAGCAAACTGCACGGCCAAGTCGCGGACGGCATGTGGAAGCACCTGTTTTCCGATGTCGAGCCCGGGAAGGAACGCATCGGGTCGATCACGAACGGCGTCCACATCCCCACGTGGATGGGACCAGAGATGGGGGCGATGCTCCGCCGCCGCCTCGGCGACGACTTCGAGCAGCGCTTGCTCGACCCGGGTTTCGCCGACGAGGTCCTGGCGATCCCGGACGACGACGTCTGGGACGCCCACACCGCGCAAAAAAACCGGCTGGTCGTCCTCGCCCGAGAACGCGTGCTCCAGCAGTTGGCGCGCCACGGCCGGTCGCCCGAAGACCTCAGACGCGTGCAGACGCTCTTGCCGCCGGACGTCCTGACTCTCGGTTTCGCGCGGCGGTTCGCGACGTACAAGCGTGCCGATCTGATCTTCCGGGACCTCGCGCGGCTGAAAACCCTGGTGAAATCGGCGACCCGCCCGGTGCAGATCCTCTTCGCCGGAAAGGCGCACCCCGCCGACAAGCCCGGCCAGGACGTGTTGCGACGGATCTTCGAGATCTCGCAAAGCTCCGACCTGTGGGGGCACGTCGTGCTGCTCGAAAACTACGACATGCGCGTCGCCCGTTTCCTCGTCCAAGGCGTCGACGTGTGGGTGAATACGCCGCGCCGTCCCCTCGAGGCGAGCGGGACGTCCGGCATGAAGGCGGCCGCGAACGGCGCTTTGAATCTGAGCGTGCTCGATGGTTGGTGGGCCGAGGGGTACGACCCGTCGCTCGGTTTCGCGATCGGTCGCGCGCAGGATTACGGCAACTTCGAAATGCAGGACGCCGAGGACGCCGAGTCGCTGTACCGCGTCCTCGCGGACGACGTCGTCACCGCGTTTTACGACCGCGACGCGGCCGGCCTGCCGCACGCGTGGATCGGACGGATGAAGCGCTCGATCGCTCGCCTCGCGCCGCGGTTTTCGACCGAGCGCATGGTGCGCGACTACACGATCCGCGCCTACCTGCCCGCGATGCGCGAGGCCGATCCGACGCTCGACGAGGAAAGGCTCTGGGCCCCTTGACACGAACGGCCCCCGAGAGCCGGGGGCCGTTCCATCCGTCGGTACGTGGAAAGGTGTTACGGGGTTCGCTTGTCGCTCCGCCGCAGGTTCTGGACCGCGGCCGGTGCCGACGTATCCAGGGCCGTGCCTGTGACGGTCGACGCCGGGGCGATGTTTCCGGTCGCATCGACCGCGAAGGCACTGTACGAGTAGGTCGTGCCGGTGGTGAGACCGGTATGCACGAAGCTGTCGGCCGATCCCGCGGCACCCGTTCTCGTCGCCACCGCGAATCCATCCACCGGGCTGACCGGGAACTTCCCGTCGGTCCGGTAGCGGATGATCGTCTTGCTGAAGTCGGCGCTCGACGAGTTCGTCCAGTTGAGGGTCACCTGCGTGGTCGCCCCGACGGTCGTAAAGCCGGTGTCGGATGCGGGCGGCGTCTGATCGCCGACCGCCTGCTCGGTCGGAGTGAATGCCGGGTCGTCCGTGAGAAGGACTCGGTCGATGCGAGCCTGGGCATCCCGCCCGCCCAGTTCGAGCGTCGCGAGTCCTGCGCCGAGCGTGTAGGAACGTCCGGCCACCCACTGCCATTGGCCCGTGACGAGCGGGACGATCGTCTGACGCGCGGCCGCGTTGATCGATTCGTACCACCTGTCCGTGCTCGCATCCGGCGCGTACATGCGTACCCAGAGGTTCCAAGTCCCCGCAAGCGGGACGTTCACGCCGAAGGTCGCCGTACCCGCCGGCGCGGTTCCGGTGCCGGTCGGGGTCCCGGCCGGCGTATCGATGTAACCGCTGCCGTAGGCCCCTGCGACACCGCTGACGGAGCGAACCGGCGCGACGAGCGCTCCGGCTTCGGCCTCGAAACGGAGGTAGGTGAACGCATTGGCGGCGGTGAGGAACGTTTTGACCGGCGTCGAGGTCGACGCGTTCCCGGCGGAGTCGGCGCTGCGCACGTAGTACTCATAGGTCGTGGACGCGTCGAGTCCGGCGAGGCCGGTGCTGTGGCTCGTGACGAGCGCGGCGTCGAGCGCGGTTTGCTGGTACGCGGCGTCCCCGAGTCTGCGGAAGAACACCTGGCCGTCTGCCGATTCACTGGTCGTCCAGGTGATCGTCGCGGTCGTTCCGCCCACGGTGCTCGAGCCGACCGCGGAGATCGTGGGAGCGGTGGTGTCGGCGGCCGTCGAGAATCCCGTGACCTGGGTCATCGTGCTCGCCATCCCGTGATTCGCGAGATCGAGGACGCCCGAGGCGCCCCCGACCGCCTGGATCTTGTAGACCTTGCCTTGCGTCAGGCTCGCCGCCGGCGTGATCGTGGCGGTGAGCCCGTTCGACGACAGCGACGGCGATCCGGCGGCCTGCGCGACCGCGGCTCCCGTGTCGTCGAGCAATCGGACGGTCGCGGCGGTGATCGATGACGGGAGAATCGCCTCGCTGAACGTGATCGTCGGATTCACGGCCAGCGACGCCCCCGTCGCTCCGTCCGAAGGCGTGGTCGCCGTGACGGTGGGCGCCACGGCCGCCTGCACCGTGAAAATTCCCGCGCCCGTGCCGAACACGCCGTCGGGATCCGTGACGTCGAGGTTGGTCGCGCCGGGAGCGGCCGCGGAGCCCACGGTCACGTTGAGCGTGAGCTGCCCGCACGCGTTCACGGTCGTGGATGTGACCGTGATCCCGGCATTCGCGAATAGCGCCGCCGCTCCGCTCGCGAAATTCGAGCCGGCGATCGTGAGCGAGAGAGTCCGCCCGGCTTCCGCGGCGGAGGGCGTCGACGAGGTGACGACGGGACGCGACCAACCCTGGACTTGATTCGAGTACGTCGTGCTCTCGTTACCGGCGAGGTCGTAGGCCTTCACGCCGAAGTAGTAGGTCGTGCAATCGGTCAGTCCCCCGATCGTCGTCTGGGTGACGTTGAGCACGTCGACCGACTGGGTGTAGGTGCCCGGAGAGGTGCCGTAGTAGACCCGGTACCCCTTGAGGTCCGTGTCGAGCACGGGATCCCAAGCAATGGACACCGTTCCGGCGATGGCCGGTTGGCCCATGGCGGCCAAGAGGATGACACCAACGAGTGCGAGCGATCGTATGAGTTTGCTCATGAGCTCTTGGTCTCCTCGGCGATCCCCCGTGGGCCGCCCGGTTGTCCCTAGAGCGAGGCGCGTGCCAGCCGGTGCGTTCCGTGCCGTTGGACGCGCAAACGATCGAATACAAGGCACTTACGATTCGGTCACCGCTTCGAACTGCCCCACAAGGGCCGCTCCGATGACGCTTCCGTTTTTTGCGGATTACAAATTGTTTATGGTTGTGTATAGCTTCTGCGGGCCTAGGTAGGAATGTCAGTCCCAGAACTTCCACACCGGCTTGCCGCGGTCCCCCCCGGACTCGATCACGACATCGTGGACGGGCACGTCGGGGAGCGCCGTCGCCACGGTGCGTCGGAACTCCACGGGGTCCGCGTCGGGACCGGCGGGGTTCCACGGATTGGTCGCCGCGGCGATCAGGCGAAGCGGCCTCACCGCCTGCAGGCGGCCCCGTCCCTTGAGCCACGCTTTGTAGTAAACCGGGGCCACGTTGATGCGCGTCGCATCCCGCACCACCAGAGTGCAGCGCAACGGAGAGCGCACCAGGGGAATCATGAACTCGTCGTTGAGGCCGTGCGGGAGAACGACCGTGGAGACCGGTCCGCCGTCTGGGGTTTTTAACGCCGGGACCGGGTCGACGAGCCCGGGGGGCATCACGCCCACCGGTCGTCCGCGGGCGTCCAGCAGCGCAGTCGCCCCTTTCGAGGCCGTCTCCTCCCAGGCGTCGCGAGCCGCCTCGTCGCACGGCGGCACGGAGAGGGTCTCCACGAGATAGCGGGCGGCCGCGGCGGAACGGTCGGGAGTCGCCGAGTACCCCGCGGCGAGGACGATCACCACGCCGTCGGCGATCCCCGGGGCCGCAAACGAGCGTCGTTCCCACCCGCCGTCAACGAGAACCAGCCCGCCCGAAAGCTCGCCGAGGCGTTCGAGCACCGCCTTCATCGAGGCGGGCTCCCCAGGTCCATGGAGATCGGCCTCGCCACCGCCGGAAACGCGGTAGATGCTCACGGGCCCGAGGGTCGTGGGCCATTCGGTCGTCTCGATGCGCTCGAGTTTGGCGACGGCGCCGCCGACCGGGGGAGGCGCAGCGGTCGCGATCCAGGCCCCCTCGGGGACGATCATGCGGGTGACCGGATGCGGGTCGGCCCCCTCCTCCTGTTCCAGGGGCAACCGCGGCGCGGAGGTGAGCGCGAGGGGCGATGAACGGGCGTGGAGTTCGCGGACGAGCGACGCCAAGACGGTGCGCGTGCCGGCTTGGGCGTGCAGACCTAGGATGGCGATACGCTGCGCGCCGGATTTCACGACGCGATCAAGAAGCGTCGGCCCCTGGGGCGCTTTCGACTTCCGATCGAACATCTACTCAGTTCCGTGCGTCTTTGCGCGTGGCGACGTTGGAGGCGGCGACCGGATTTGAACCGGTGAATGACGGTTTTGCAGACCGTTGCCTTACCACTTGGCTACGCCGCCGTCGTCCAATTCGTGGGAGCGGGTCTCCCCAGGCCGGACGAGCCGCGAATATAGCCGTGACCCTGTCATGGGTCAATCCGCATCGCCTTGACGGGCGGCGAGACGGTGGCGTACGGTGTCGGGGTCTCCGTTAGGGGTGTCCGGCGAGAGCCGGACTGAGATCAAACCCTGGAACCTGAACTGGGTCATGCCAGCGTAGGGAAACGGGACGATGCGCGAAGTGTCCCTCCGTTCATCCGTCCTCCCTCCGGCCAACGACTCCGCAGGCTCCGTCGGGAGGTCGGTATGTTTCGTCATGCGACGCTCGCTCTCCTTCTCATGGGCGCTCTGACCGCCGCGACAGCAGCCCGCGCCGCGGTCGATGCGGAGCCGCCGATCCCCTCCGGTGTCGAGGAGGACGTGATCGTCTCGTCCGACGTCGCGAAGGACCGCCGGGATCCGGCCTCGTTCACCGACCTCGACACCGAAGCGATCCGCGACCTCAACCAGGGCCAGGACCTTTCCACCCTTCTCGGCGAAACGATGAACGCCTACTCCTACAGCGATGCCGGAAACGGCTACGGCTACAGCTACCTTCGCATTCGCGGCTTCGACCAGACCCGCATCGCGGTCAACGTCAACGGCGTCCCGCTGAACACCCCCGAATCGCACCAGGTCTACACGGTCGATCTCGGCGACTTCGCCGGGGGAGTCGGCCTCATTCAGATCCAGCGCGGCCCCGGCACAGCCCTGTTCGGATCTCCCGCGGTCGGCGGGGTCGTCAACCTCGAAACGGCCAGCTTGCCGACGGCCGCCGGGGGACGCCTCGAGATGATGGCCGGCTCGTTCGGAACGAGCCGCCTTTCGCTGAGTTACGGAAGCGCCATCGGCAAGAGCCCGTGGGCCTTCTCGGTTCGCGCCGCTCACGTTGAAAGTAACGGCTACCGGACGCCCTCGTGGTCCAAGCAGACGTTCGCGCAACTCGCCTTCGAGCGCTTCGCTCCCGACTCCGTCTGGCGTATTCTGCTGTTCGGCGGACCGGAGTCGACACAACTGTCGTACTACGGCGTCCCATACGAGGACCTCGGCAATCCGGTCGCGCGCCGTAGCATTGCCCCGTTGATTCCGGGAGAAACCGACAACTTTTTCCAGCCTCAGCTTCAGCTGATGAACGACCGGAAGCTCGGGCCGGGGCTGGTGCTCAAGAACACCGTTTACGCCATTTTTGGAAACGGTTACTTCCGCCAGTTCAATGCCGCGCTGGCGTACGACCCGCTCGGGAATGCCGCGATGACGACCGTCAACGACGCCTGGCAAAAGCGCGCGCTGGCCAACCGGCAACTCGGCTGGATCCCGCGAATCGCCTGGACTCACGCTCGCGGCGAGCTGACCGCCGGGCTCGAGTTGCTCTTCCATCGCGGCCGGCACGACGGAACGGTGACGAGCGGGACCGTATGCCCGGACGCGGCGTGCACGACCAGCTCCGAGGTGGCCGACCCGCTCGTTTTGTACGACTTCACCAACAAGAAAGACACCGTCAAGCTTTTCGTCCGCGAAGCCGTGCAGCTCAACCCGAAGGTCACGCTCAACCTCGAACTGCAGGCGACCCGCCATAAGTTCGCCATGGCGGACGACGCGGTTCGCGCCATTTCCTGGGACACGACGTATCACTTCCTGTCGCCACGGATCGGCGCGAACTGGAACATCAACGACCTGTTCAACCTTTACGCCCAGGCGACCAAGACCGAAAGCGAGCCCACCTTCAACAGCGTTTGGGACCCGGAAGACCCCGCGACGCGTCCGGCCGAATTCTTCGCAAGCTACGACCCTTCGAGAAATCGGTACGCCGACCCGCACGCGAAGCCCGAGCGCCTGACGAGCTTAGAGCTCGGCGCTGGGTACGCGCGAGGCACGACGCACGTCAAGATGGACGTCTACCGGATGCAGTTCCACGACGAGTTCGTTTACGCGGGCGGACTCGACAGCGACGGACTCCCGATCACGATCAACGCCGGCCGATCGCGCCACGAAGGGATTGAGCTCGAGGCGGGCGGACGCCTCCCCGGTGACGTGGACCTGTCGGGGTACGTCGCCATCAGTCGAGACCGACTCGAGGAGGAGACGATCCTCTCCCCCGACGACGCGACCGGCGCCCTTTACGTCATCGACTACTCCGGGAACCGGATCGCGTTGTTCCCGGGGAGCACGGCTCGCCTGGCGATCTCGCGGACGTTCGGACCCGTGCGGGTCGCACTTTCGGGGCGGCGGGTCGGCACGATCTACCTGGACAACAGCCAGAACGAGCGGAAGACTCCCGCGAACCGGGACGTTGCCGGCTACGTCGACAAGCGCGTCGACCCGTTCACGCTCGTCGGGGCGCAGGTGGTCGCCGATCTTTCTCGGCCCGCACACCTCAAGACCGGATCGCTCGTCCTGAGGCTCCGCATCGACAACCTGCTCGATGCCCAGCTCGCGCAAATGGGCTACTCGTACCCGGCCGACGCCGCCTACACGACGTTTTATTCCGAGTTCTACCCCGCCGCGACGCGCAGCGTGATGCTCGGCCTGAGCTTCGGGTTCTGAGCCTCCGCGGATGAAAGGCAGCCTGGGCGCGCTCGATCTCGCGGTCGTTGGCGCCTACCTCGCCGCGACCTTCCTGCTCGGCGTGCGCTCGTCCCGGAACCAGCGGCGGGACGACGAGGACTTCCTGCTCGCGGGGCGCGCGCTCACGCTGCCGGCCTTCGTCGTCACGCTCGTTTCGACGTGGTACGGAGGCGTACTCGGGGTCGGCGAGTACTCGTACGTCCACGGCCTGTCGAACTGGCTCGTTCTGGGCGTCCCGTACTACCTCGGGACCTTCCTCTTCGCGCTGCTGTACGCCGAGCGTGCCCGCGCGACGGGGAACGCGACGCTCCCCGACATTCTCTACGACACCTACGGGCGCGTCGCGGGGATCCTGGGGGCCATCACGGTGCTCGCCCTGTCGCTCCCCGCCCCGTATCTCCTCATGCTCGGCGTTCTGGTGCGCCGCGCGACGGGGTTGCCGCAAGCCGCCGCCGTGATCCTGTGCGCCGCGTTTTGCATCCTCTACATCGGCGCGCGGGGTTTCCGGTCGGTGGTCCAGACGAAAGGGCTGCAGTTCGCCTTCATGTTCGGTGGGTTTCTCCTGCTCCTGCCGATCGCCGTGGCGAAGGTGGGAGGCTTGGGCCCCCTTCGCGCGGCGCTTCCGGTCACGATGTTTTCCCCTCTCGGCGGTCAGCGCGTCTCGTACGTGCTCGCCTGGTACGTCATCGCCCTCCAAACGCTCGTCGAGCCGACCTTCTTTCAACGCTGCTTCGCCGCGAAGACTCCGCGTGTCGCGCGACGCGGGCTGTTCGTTTCGATCCTGTTCTTCGCGCTGTTCGACGGCCTCACGACCTTCACCGGGATGTACGCCCACGCTCTGCTCCCGAATCTGTCGAGCGGCGTGGACGCCTATCCGGCGCTGGCGGAACTTCTCCTCCCGGCCGGGCTCTTGGGCGTGTTCTACGCCGGGATGATCGCCACGGTCATGTCGACGGTCGACGCGTTTTTGTTCAACGCGGGGATCACGCTCTCCCGCGACCTGCTTGGACGCGTGGGGGGCGCGGCCGCCAGCACGATTCGAGGCGAACGCTACGGGCTCATCGGTGGGGCGGTGATGGCCTCGGTGGTCGCGCTCATGTCCAGTTCGGTCGTGAACCTCTGGTATGGCTTCGGGAGCGTCGGCACGGCCGTCCTGCTCACGCCGCTCCTGGGGGCCTTTTTCCCCGCACTTCGGCCGGAACCCCGTTTTGCGGTCGCGGGGATGGCGGCCGCCGGCACGTTGACGTTGGCCTGGGTTTTCAGCGCGCAGGGCACGGGCGTCCCTTGGCTTGCGATCGAACCCGTGTTCCCGGGACTGGCCCTGGCGGGGGCGTTCGCCGCCGCCGGAATCCTCGCGCGCCATTTCGCGTCTCGCGCGGCGGCGTGAGGCGGGGCATACTGGGGCCCCATGGACGACCAACACGAGAGCAAGACCCTGGCGCCCGGATTCCTGATCGCGGTGCCGCAGCTCACCGACCCGAATTTCAAACAGTCGGTCGTCCTCCTCCTCCAGCAGAGCGATGACGGGGCGTTGGGCCTGGTGATCAACCGGGAATCCCCCATCCTGCTGCGCGACCTCTGCAAGGATCACGAGATCAATTACGCCGGGGATCCGGCCAAGCGCGTGCGCTTCGGGGGCCCGGTTCAACCGGAGCAGGGCCTGGTCCTGTACGACGGCGGCGTCGACGATCCGGAAGGGCGCGCCGTGCTCGAGGGATTGCAGGTGAGCGCCTCGACGAAGACGCTCCAACACCTCTGTCAAGACACAGGGATCCGGTTTCATTGTTTCTCGGGATACGCGGGGTGGGCTCCCGGCCAGCTCGAGCAAGAGATCAACGAGGGGTCATGGATTCTCGCCCCGGTCGACCCACGCCTCGTACTCGACACGCCCCCCGACGATCTCTGGATGGCGTCGCTTTCGGCGATCGGCATCGACCCGGCGCTGATCGTTCCCGGTGGCTCGGACGTCAGCTAGGACTCGGGGTCTGTCCCCTCCTTACGGCAGGAACTTGTTCGTGGCTTTGAGCTTGCGGGGCAGGTACTCGTCAATCACGTAGTTGAGCCCCCATCGCGCCAGCGCCTGCTGCTCCGCCCTCACGCCCATCTTGATGAGTTGCTCCATCGCCTGGGCCCACGGCTTGTGAATCTTGAAGAAGGGGTCGTTCTTCAACGCGTCTTTCGCGCGCTTGACGTCGACATCCTTCAGCGGGTGGGTCGGGAGCTTGTACTCGACGATGTCGTTCGGCGTGACACCGAGGAACGACGCTTGCGGCACGCAGAAGAAGCGATTGATGTGGGCCGCGTTTCCGGAGCCGACTTTGAGCGTGCGGTAGATGTTCGAGATCCCGTACGGATCGCAGTCGACGAACGCATACACGGGAATCTTGCACTGGTCCGAAAGCCGCCTCACGAAACGCCGGGTGGCACGGGTGGGCACGCCGGCCATCGAGATCAGGATGCAATGCGACTTCTGCCAGAACTTGTGGCTCTGCAGGCGCTGAAACATACCGCCCGTTTCGATGCACAAGATGAACTTGGCCTTGGTCTCGAAGGTGAGGTGCTCGACGAGAGACGGGATCGAGTACGCTCCCGAGCCGAATTTCGTGCAGTCGATGCGTTCGACCTTCGCGGTTTCCAGATCCGTGTCGTTGACGATCAGCTCGCCGGCGACGGCGCCGCCGTGCTCGTCGGGGATATACCGGAGCTGTTCCCGGCTCACGCCGGAAACCGAGAACATCGCCTCGATGTCGTCCATGACCATGTCCGATTCGCCTTGCTCGTCGAACATTGCCTCGCCCCAGTTCTTCGACTGGTAGTACGCATCTCGCTTCGTGGCGAAGTCGCTCGTTTGCACGAGTTCTTTCGAGAGCGCCATCATCTTGAGGGTCTGCGCGAACGTCTTCGCCGTATTGACCGTCAAGGCGCGGACGGACTTCCCCTTCCCGATCTCGAAAAATCCCTTCTTGGGGTCGTAGCGCACGTTGCTCAGCGAGCGCACCGGGAACGAGACCTCGGGCTTCCCGTGCTTGGCGATCTTGGTCTCGATCCCCTGGGCGACCTCGGTGATCGCCTGGACCGTCACCTTATCGAGACGCGCTTTTTCGTCCTGCGGGGATTTCATCGGGGGACCTAGAGCTCCGTGAGGAGAATATGCGCGACCTCGAGTCCGACGCGCGCCTGGGCTTCCTGCGTGGCAGCCCCGACGTGCGGCGTCGCGATGACCCGCGGGTGGTTGACCAGTCGAAGGTCTTTCGGAGGCTCGACCTCGAAAACATCGAGCGCCGCGCCCGCGACCGAGCCGGATTCGAGGGCCAGGAGCAACGCGGCCTCGTCGACGACACCGCCGCGCGCGCAGTTGACCAGGAACACCCCGCGCTTCATCTGCGCGAACTGAGCCGGACCGATCGCCGCGGGCGTTCCCGCGACTTTCGGCAGGTGCAACGAGATGAGGTCCGCGCGCGAGTAAACGTCTTCCGGCGTGAGGAGCGTCAAGCCTTCGACGCTTCCCGTGGTCCCAAGAGCCGGATCGGCCCCGATGACGACCATGCCGAGCGCCGACGCCTTGCGCGCGAGCGCGCGGCCGATGCGCCCCACCCCGACGATGCCCAGGGTCTTCCCCTCGAGCTCCATGCCCTTGGCAAAGCTCTTCTTGTCCCAGTCCCCCGATTTCATCGACGCGTCGGCGCGAGGAATCTGACGGGCCAGGGCGAACATCAGGGCGAGAGCCAGTTCCGCCACCGAGGTCGAGGAGGCCGACGGGGTGTTCAGGACCTTCACCCCTTCGGCTTCCGCCGCGAAAACGTCGATGTTGTCGACCCCCACGCCCCCGCGCACGATCACCTTGAGCCTTTTCGCCGCCGCGACGTGCCGCGCTGTGATCGTGGTCGCCGATCGGACGACGACGGCGTCGTAGTCGCCGATCACGGCCTCGAGCGCTTCGGGTGTCATTCCGAGCTTTTCGTCGACGACCAGTCCGCCGGCACGCATCCGCTCGCTGGCGTCGGCCGCGATGGCATCGCAGATCAGGACGCGCTTCGACGCAGCGGCCACGAGCTCAGTGCCCGAGGATCCGGTCGATCACGGCGAGGAGGCCGCGGATTTCCCACTCTTGCGTATCGCCCATGTGCGCGATGCGGAAGGTTTTCTCTTTGAGGTCGCCGTAGCCGTTGGAGATCGCGGCCCACTGCTTTCCGAGTTCCTTGTTGAGGGCGGACACCGAGATCCCGCGCGTGTTGGCGATGCACGTGAGCGTCGGCGACTCGTAGCCCTCTTCGGAAAAGAGCGCGAAGTGACGGCGCGCCCAGTCTCTCACGATGCGGGCCAACGCCTCGTGCCGTTCGAAACGCCCCTTGGGGGTCTCGGCGAGGATGTCGTCGAGCTGCGCGTCGAGCGCCTGGATCTGCGGAATCGCCGGCGTCGCCGGCGTCTGACCCCGCTCGTGGTACTTCAACATGTCGAGGAAGTCGAAGTAGTACCCGCGGTTCTTGACCGTTTTTGCCTTCTCGAGCGCGCGGGACGAAACGGCCGCGACGGTCAACCCGGCGGGGAGCGCGAAGGCCTTTTGCAGCCCCGCGAGGCAGACGTCGATCCGCCATTCATCCACCGGGATGCGCACCCCGGCCATGGACGACACGGCGTCGACGAGAAACGACACGTCCGGGTACTTCCGCAGCACGGCTGCGATCTCGTCCATGCGGTTCAACACGCCGGTCGAGGTTTCGTTGTGGACGACGGTGATCGCGTCGAAACCCCCCTTGGCGAGTTCCTTGTCGATGGCCTCGGCCGTAATGGCTTTCCCCCACTCGACTCTCAGAGGAACGGCCTCCTTGCCGTTCGCCTCCGCGACCTTCAACCAGCGGTCGGAAAACGCGCCCTGCATGCAGCACAACACGCGCTCTTTGACGCTGTTGCGGATCGCCGCCTCCCAGACGCCGGTCGACGAGCACGTAAAGAGGAAGACGGGGTCTTTCGTTTCCAGAAGCTGCTGGAGCTTGGGAACGACGCGACCGTAAAGGTCCTTGAATTCGTCTCCGCGATGCCCGATCTGGGGCTTCGCCAAGGCGGCGAGATTCTCCGAGCGAACCTCGGTCGGACCGGGGATGAACAGGCGTTTGTGCGGCATGGGGAGACCTCACCAAAAGGGCGATGACTCTAGCACGCGCAAGACGGCGGGCGACAACGGCCGTCAGGATCTGGCGACGGTCGTTTCGGCCCGTGCCATCACGGCGTCGAGCCACTCGAGGAACTGGTCGGCGTCCATGAATCCGCTGTTGCGCGCGATCTCGCGGCCCTCGCCATCGACGACGACGAGGGTCGGGTAGACCTCGATCGCGTAACGCAACGCCAGCTTGTCCCCCCGGAGGCCGCCACGGCTGGCGCTCTCTTCGGCATCCACGCGCACGGGCACAACGTCGCGCAGGCGCGTGAGAACGCGCGGATCGCGAAACGTCCGCTTTTCCATCATCTTGCACGGGCCGCACCAGGTCGCGTAAAAGTCGGCGACGACCAGTTTGCGTCCCGACTTCGCTTCTTTCAGTCCATCGGCGAAGTCGAGCCAAGCCACCGGCCCTTCGGCCGGATGAGGACGCGCCGCAGGCTGCGTCGTCTTTCGAATCGGCTCCTCGCGCACGATCGCCATCCGCGTGACGGCCCACCCGGTGGCCCCCAGAAAACCGGCGATCGCAAGGCACGCCGCGCCAAGCAGAACGCGGGAAGCGTACGAAGGCGCTTGAGGCGAGGCCGCGGGGTCACGCTCGGGTCGGCCGGTCGCCGGGAGGACGAGGAGAACCGCGGCGGCAAACGCGGCGAGCACGACGGTCAGATGGAAGACCCCGCCTTGATCAAGAAAGGTGTTGGCTGCCGACCAGGCGAACCAGATTCCGGAGAACACACCGAGCCACCGGGCCCAGGTCCGCTTCATCAAGAGGCCCGCGGCCACCGTCAGCCCCAGGAGGACCAGACACGCGCCCATCACTTGGAAAGGCGCGGACGCCGCGCCGATCATCCGGGTGCCGAGAACGGTCCCGAGAATTCCGAAAACGATGGCGCCGAAGACGGACCCGAACGGCATGCTAAGTTCCTTCCCATGAACGAGCGACGTCAGTTTGTACAGCGCCCGGGGCGCCTGCGCAACCTGGCCGCCTTGCTGATCGCGATGGCGGCCGCGACCGCCGCCCGGGCCGTCCCGGGGCGGATCGAGCCGCACCCGTTCGCCAGGGCTTTCGCTCCGGGTGAGGTCGTCCGGTTTGCCGTCGTCACAAGTCCCGATGTCCGGGCGCTTGGGGGAACGTTTCAAGGAGCGACACTGGCCTTTTCACGGACACCGCGCGGCGCGGGCGATCCCGTTTGGATCGCCTGGGGCGTCATACCGTTGAACGCCGCTCCCGGCGCTTCCGGCTACCGTCTGACCGCGAGCCGCGCCGATGGCTCGTCCCTGGCGATCGCCGGAGAGCTTTCGGTTTCCGCGAAGTCGTTTCCCGAGCAACGCCTGACGGTCGAGTCGAAATTCGTCAATCCCCCGAAATCGGCAGCGGAGCGGATCGCGCGGGAGCAGAAACAACTCGGCGCGATCTACGCGAGGCGGACGCCGCTTCCGCCTCCGACCTCACCCTTCGTCAGTCCGGTTCAAGGCGAGCCGACGTCGGAGTTCGGCACCCGCCGCATCTTCAACGGCGAACCGCGCGCGCCGCACTCGGGCATCGACCTGCACGCCGCCACCGGAACTCCCGTGATCGCCTCCGGGCCCGGGCGCGTCGCCTACGCCGGCGACCTCTATTACTCGGGCGGCACCGTCATCATCGATCACGGCGGCGGACTCTTCACGGTGTACGCGCACCTTTCCAAAATCGGAATGAAGGAAGGCGCCGAGGTGAAGGCGGGCGATGCCGTCGGCTTGTCGGGAGCGACCGGAAGGGTCACGGGCCCTCATCTTCATTGGGGCGCGAAGGTCGGCGCGGCGATCTTCGACCCACGCGCCCTACTCGATCCCCGCCTGTTTGGCCTTGCCGATGCGCCGATTCAAAGGAGCGAAACAGTCCGCTGAACCCCATTTACCGACCCCCCTCCGGACCGATCTGGTGGACATACTACGGAGCGGAGGTTCCCGATCATGCGCGTTGGTGGATGGACCGTGAGAGCCGCCGGGGAGCCGATGGTCCTCGACGAGCGGGACGAAGCGCCCCTTCCCGGCGACGCCATCGTGGCGGTCGCCGGCTGCGGCGTCTGCCACACCGACCTGGGCTTCTACTACGAAGGCGTGCCGACGCGGCACGGATTTCCCCTCGTCCTCGGTCACGAGATCAGCGGAGTCGTCGTCGATGCCGGCACCGATGAACGCGCGTGGCTCGGCCGCAGGGTCGTGGTCCCGGCGGTCATGCCGTGCGGCCGGTGTGACGCCTGTCGCGACGGCCGCGGAGCGATCTGCCCCCACCAGGTCTTCCCGGGAAGCGATATCAACGGTGGATTCGCCACCCACGTCCGCGTTCCCGCGCGCGGCCTATGCCCGGTTCCGGATCTCGAAAATGCCTCCCTGAATCGTGCGGGCCTGTCACTCCCGGACCTCGCGGTCATCGCCGACGCCGTATCGACCCCCTACCAGGCGATCCGGCGCAGCGGACTGGCCCAGGGAGACCTCGCGGTGTTCGTCGGCGTCGGCGGCGTGGGCGGCTTCGGCGTCCAGATCGCAGCCAGCGTGGGCGCCGCCGTGATCGCCATCGACGTCAACGAGGCTCGCCTCGAGACGATGTCGCGTCACGGAGCGTCGATGACGCTGCGCGGAGACCTTTTGGACACCAAAGCCCTGAAGTCCAAGGTCCGTGCGTTCGCCGGCGAGCGCGGCATTCCGACCTGGCGCTATCGGATCTTCGAAACCTCGGGGACGCCGGCGGGTCAGGCGACCGCGTTTTCGCTTCTCGCCAAGGGAGCTTACCTCTCCGTCGTGGGCTACACCGGCAAGAAGGTCGAGTTGCACCTGTCGAGCGTGATGGCCTTCGACGCGACCGTTCAGGGAAACTGGGCGTGCCTGCCGGAGTTCTACCCCGAGGTGGTCGAGCTCGCCCTTTCGGGAAAGGTGGCCCTGGCGCCGTTCGTCGAGCACCGCCCCATGGCCACCATCAACGAGACGTTCGCCGAGATCCACGCTAAGGGAGCCCCCCGCCGCGTGATCCTCGTGCCGGAGCACTGACCCATGGACTTCAAGAACCACGACCTCGAACTGCCGGACGAGACCCCGGGCCTCCTCTACGAGAAGATCCCGCTGCGGGACCCCGCGAGCGAGCTCGTGCCGGGGCTTCACACCGTGCGGATCACGCTCGACAATCCTACGCAGTTGAACTCGTACACGACCGCAATGGTCAAAGGCGTGATCGGCGGGATGCGCCGTGCGTCGAACGACCGCGCCTGCGTCGCGGTGGTGTTCACGGGCTCGGGGAGCCGCGCCTTCTGCACGGGAGGCAACACCGCGGAATACGCGACCTACTACGCCGGGAACCCCGAGGAGTACAGGCAGTACATGCGCCTGTTCAACGACATGGTCACGGCGATCCTCCATTGCGACAAGCCCGTGATCTGCCGGGTGAACGGGATGCGGATCGGCGGCGGCCAGGAGATCGGCATGGCGTGCGATTTTTCGGTCGCGCAGGACCTCGCACAGTTTGGCCAGGCGGGTCCGAAGCACGGCTCGGCCCCCGACGGAGGGAGCACCGACTTCCTGCCTCTTTACGTCGGGATCGAAGCCGCCACGGCGAGTTGCACGCTCTGCAAGCCCTGGAGCGCGCACAAGGCGTACAGGCTCGGCCTGGTCACGCGCCTCGTCCCGGCGCTGAAGGTCGACGGAGAGTTCATCCCGAATCCGCTGGTCGTCGTCGACCGGTGGACCGACGCGTGGGGCCGGATGGTCCACGGCGAGCCCAAAGCAGGCGACGCGCTCCGCGAAGGGAAGGCGTTGTTGGCGAAGGGTACGGTCGATCTCACGCTGCTGGACCAGGAGGTCGACGGTCTCGTCTGGTCCCTCGCCACGACCATGCCGGGATGCCTCACCAAGACTTTGGAGAGCATGCGCAAGCACAAGCTCGCCCACTGGGACAAGAACCGCGAGTCGAACCGGGCGTGGCTTTCGCTCAACATGATGACGGAGGGCCGGACGGGCTTTAGGGCGTTCCACGAAGGAACAAAAGAGTGCCGCGAGCCCGACTTCCTCCTCCTGCGGCGACGGCTTGCCGAAGGCGCGTCGTGGAGCGAGGACCTCGTCGAGGAGGCTCTTTGGAAGGTGCACGGCAAGAAAGCCCCGGCCCGATGAGCGCCCTCGAACAACTCGTCGGCAACGCGGAAGCCCTGATCCGCGACAACACGCTCCCCTCGGTCCGCCTCTACAAAGAGGCCACGGGTGGATTGGCGGTCGGCTACATGCCGGTGTACGTCCCCCGCGAGATCTTCGAGCCTCAAGGCGTCCTGCCGGTCGGGATCTTCGGAGGCGGCGAAGACTTGGAGATCATTCGCGGCGACGCGTTCTACCAGTCCTACATCTGCCACATCCCGAGGAGCACGATCGAACTGGGGCTCAACGGCAGCTACGACGTCTTGGACGGCATGATCTTCCCGGCGATCTGCGACGTGATCCGGAACCTGTCGGGGATGTGGAAGCTGCAGTTTCCGGCCAAGCTCTCGCGCTACCTCGACGTACCGCAAAATTTCGACGCCGCGATCGGAGGACGCTTCTATCGGATGGAGCTCGAGGCGTTGACGCGCGAGCTCCACGCCCACGGGGCGAAGCCTTACGACGAAGGCGCCCTGCGCGCGTCGATCGCGGCCTACAACGAGAACCGCGCGTTGGTCCGGCAACTCGATGACGCGCGCCGGCTTACACCTTGGGCCCTTCCGACGTCCGAGTTGTACGTCATCTTGCGCGCCGCGCTCTTGATGCCGGTCGCGGAGGCCACCGCGTTGTTCCGGGACTACCTGGCGCTCGTGCGCGGAGCCACCTCGCGCCGCCCGCTCGACCAGGCTCGCGTGCTCGTTTGCGGCTCGTTTTGCGAACAACCTCCCCTCGGCCTCATCAAGACGCTCGAACGCTCGGGCTGTTACATCGTGGACGACGAGTTCGTCCAGATCCACCGGTGGATCAAAGGGGACATCGACACCACGGGCGATCCGTTGGACGCGCTCGTCAACGCGTTTTTGGAGGACGCGATCGAATCGCCGGTCCGTTATATCGGCGACCGTCCCAAAGGGGCCGAGCTCGTCGCACGCGTGCGCTCTTCCGGCGCGGAAGGTGTGCTGTTTTGCGCCCCGTCGTTCTGCGACCCGGCGCTTCTCGATCAACCGATGGCGGTCAAGGCGATGGACGCCGCGGGCATCCCGTGGACGGCCTTCAAGTATGCCGAAAACAACGGGCAGTTCCAGGTGATCCGCGAGCAGGCGGGAACCTTCGCCGACTCGATCAAGCTGTGGAGCGGGGTGTAACGCGATGGCGATGCCAGACAGCAAGGGACCGCAGGCGACGTCCCTCAAAGACGATAGCCAGCTCCAGCAAAAGAAGATGATCGCGGAGCACTACCGCCGTCTCGCGCGCGCGGGAGAAACCGGCGAGAAGAATGTTTACACCTTCGTGCCCGGAAACCTCACCGAGCTGCTGCGCTCGTTCGACCTGCTCCCGGTGCTGCCGGAAATCAACGCACTCCAATCGGCGATGCGCGGGAAGTCGCGCGAGTACATCGCGATCGCGGAAAAATTGGGGCATTCCGAGGATGTCTGCACCTACGTGAAGTGCGACCTCGGCATGATGAAATCCGGAAACGTCGGCCCGACCGGCGAGGCCCTCCCCAAGCCCGACCTTCTCCTCCTCTCCTATACGGGCTGCTTCACGTTCATGAAGTGGTTCGAGATCTTGAAGCAAGAGTATGACTGCCCGGTGGCGATGCTCCACGTCCCTTATCAGGCCGACGGCAAGATCACCGAACAGATGCGTTCCTACGTCGTCAAGCAGATCCGGGAAGACTTGATCCCCGCGCTCGAACGACTCTCCGGACGGGCCTACGACGAAGACCGCCTGAAAGAGCTGCTCGGGAATTCCGTCCAAGCCGAGGACGACCTGGTCTTCGTGCTCGAATCAGCCAAACACAGACCGTCTCCGATCGACGCCTACTTCGGCGGCGTCTATTACATCGGGCCGATCTTCACCGCATTTCGCGGAACCGAGGACGCCGTCGCGTACTACCGCGCGCTTCGCGCCGAGGTTCAAGAACGCCTCGATCGGGGACTCGGGCCGGTCACGCCGGATGGCGAGTTGAAAAACGAGCGGTTCCGCATCGTCGTGGAGGGCCCCCCCAACTGGACGAGCTTCCACGCGTTCTGGAAGATGTTCGCCGACGAAGGGGCCGTCGTGGTCGCATCGTCGTACACGAAAGTCGGAGGGGTCTACGACACCGGCTTCCGGCACGACCCGGACCATCCGATCGAAACGCTCGCCGACTACTGCATGGGCTGTTACACGAACCTCGCTCTTCCGGCGCGCGTTGCCATGCTGGCCAAGTACGTCAAGGACTACCAGGCCGACGGGTTGCTCGTGCACTCGATCAAGAGCTGCAACTCGTTTTCCGCGGGTCAGCTGATGATCCTGCGCGAGGTCGAAGAGCGGACCGGCAAGCCCGGGGGTTTCATCGAAAGCGACCTCGTCGATCCGCGCTACTTCTCGGCGGCCAATATCAAGAACCGCCTGGAGTCCTACTTCCAGATGATCGAGCAGAAGCGGGCCGGAGGCGTGTCGTGAAAGCGTACGTCGGCATCGATCTCGGCTCGACCACGACCAAGGCCGTCGTGCTCGGCGAGGACGGCGGCATGCTCGGGCGCGGCATCACCAACAGCCGCAGCAACTACACGGTGGCCTGCGACGTCGCGCTCGCCGAAGCGCTCATCAACGCGCGCTTCGGCCTGATCGCCGGAGAGCTCGACCGTTCCGGCCTCACGGCCTCGGCGAAGGCTGAAGCTCTCGCCTCGCTCGAACGGCTCTTCCGCAAGCACCAGTACCTCGAGCAGCTCCGCGTTTTCGGCGGGATCAGTCGGCGCATCGTCGGCGCCGACTTGCTCACCCGCGATCAGCGCGGGGCCTTGGACGACATCCTGGCCGCTATGGAGGCGGAGGCCCCCGCGCTTTACGCCCCGGGCGCCTCGCGGAAGAGCGACTTCTTTCGCGACCTGGCGGGAAGCCGCTACTTGAGCCTCGCCGAAGAGTGCGCGCGGTCGAAGCGCGTCCCGTTCGACCGGCTCGTCGGGCTGTTCGACAAGACCATCCTCGAGGTCGAAAACGTCGCAGCAGGCGACGGGGCGTTCGTCGCTCATGCCGAGGCCGCCTACCGGGACTTCACCGGGGCGCCGGAGGCGTTAGGCCTTGCGCTCGCGCGCGCGACCGCGGTGCCCTTGGAGGTTGCCGCGAGCGTCGGCACCGGCTACGGCCGCCAGACCCTCCCCTTCCCGAAAGAACAGATCCGTTCGGAGATCCTCTGCCATGGCCTGGGCGCGCACGCGATGTTCCCCGCGACGCGCACGGTCCTCGACATCGGCGGCCAGGACACCAAGGCGATCCAGGTGGACGGCGACGGGATCGTGACCTCGTTCCAGATGAACGACCGGTGCGCCGCCGGGTGCGGCCGCTATCTGGGGTACATCGCCGACGAGATGAACCTGGGGCTTCACGAGTTGGGGCCGATGGCGTGCGCCTCGACCCGGCCGGTGCGGATGAACTCCACGTGCACGGTGTTCGCGGGCGCCGAGTTGCGCGAGCGCCTCTCGCTCGGCGAAAAACGCGAGGACATCCTCGCGGGGCTCCACCGCGCGATCATCCTGCGAGCGATGTCGCTTCTCGCCCGCTCGGGCGGGATCGGCGACGAGTTCACGTTCACGGGCGGCGTCGCCAAGAACCCGGCGGCGGTCGAGGCCCTCGCCGGCCTCGTCCGCGAAAACTACGGAAAGGTGACGATCAACATTTCACCCAATTCGATCTATACGGGCGCGCTCGGCGCCGCCCTGTTCGCCCGCCGCGACGCGCAGCGCGCGGCGGCCTAGAGGAGCTCCATGCACCCCCATCCCCACGGTGCGCTGCTCGTCGCCGGAGTCGACGTCGGCTCTTCGGCGATCAAGGTCGCGATTCTCGAAGACGTCGAAGGCGGCGCCTCACGCCTGCGGCTCGGGCGCAGCGAGCGCATCCGCCGTCGCGACCCGCAAAAAATCGCGGAGGAAATGTACGAAGCCTGTCTCGACGAAGCCGGCGTTTCCGCCAAAGACCTGGCCTACGTCGCCACGACCGGCGAAGGCGAGATGGCCTCGTTCCGCACGGGGCATTTCTACGGCATGACGACTCACGCCCGGGGCGGGCTCTTCCTCAGGCACGACGCGCGCGCGGTGGTCGACATCGGCGCCCTGCACGCCAGGGCCGTCATCATGGACGGGCGGGCCAAGGTGCTCTCGT
This sequence comes from Acidobacteriota bacterium, assembly GCA_031393555.1. GTDB lineage: Bacteria > Acidobacteriota > Polarisedimenticolia > Polarisedimenticolales > DASRJG01 > DASRJG01. The sequence continues at coordinate 1,792 of JANMVW010000259.1, read as the reverse complement.
ACCGGATGACGAGCCAATGTGCCTCGGGATCGGGCCAGTTTCTGGAAAACATCTGCCGCTACCTGGGCATCACGATCGACGAGATCGGTCCGCTCTCCCTCCAGGCGGACAACCCCGAGGCCTGCTCGTCGATCTGCGCCGTGCTCGCCGAAACCGACGTCATCAACATGGTCTCTCGCGGCATTTCGACCGCGAACATCATCAAGGGGATCCATCAGTCGATGGCCGGCCGCTATCTCCGCTTACTCACGTCGGCGGGAGCGCGCGGCGAGGTGCTCGTCACCGGCGGACTTGCCGGCGATTGCGGACTGGTCGCCGCACTGCGTGAAGCCGTCGCGGCGCAACAGGTCGACATCACGATCGAGGCCCACGAGGATTCGGTGCTCGCCGGCGCCATCGGCGCCGCGTTGTGGGGCGCGTTTCGCGTGCGCAAGCTCGCCCGGGACGGCTCGCCGCTCGCGGCAGGCGCCTGATGCGCGACGATTCCCGGCTGAGTCCGCTCCTCGCGCTCGACGACAAGGTCGCCGTCGTCACGGGAAGCGGGGGCGGGATCGGCGGCGCCGCGTCGTCGCTACTCGTCGCCGCGGGGGCCACCGTCTACGCGGTCGACCTGCCGGGGCGTCCGGTGCCCTCCGGCGTGCGTTTCGCGCCGTGCGACATCGGCGATCGCGCGGCCGTGCGGGAGCTCGTCGCCCACGTCTCGAAAGAGGCCGGCCGCCTCGACGTCCTCGTCCACGCCGCTGGAATCGTGAGGGACGGCGTGCTGTGGAAGATGACCGACGACGACTGGGCCGACGTTTTGAGGGTGAACCTCGATGCGGCGTTTTGGCTTCTCCGCGCGAGCGCGCCTCTCATGCGCGCGGGCGGCGGCGGAAGTGTGGTCCTGGTCACCTCGATCAACGGAGAGCGAGGGAAATTCGGCCAGGCGAACTACGCCGCGGCCAAGGCCGGCCTGATCGGCCTGGGTCGCTCCGCGGCGCGGGAGCTCGGGCGGTTCGGCGTGCGCGTCAACCTCGTCGCCCCGGGGTGGATCGAGACCGGGATGACGGCCGGGCTTCCGGAATCCGCACGCATCAAGGCCGTCGAAGAGACGGCGCTCGGGCGCCCGGGGCGCCCCGAGGACGTCGCCGCGGCAATCCTGTTTTTGGTTTCCGACATGAGCCGCCACGTCACCGGCCAGATCGTGCGGGTCGACGGCGGCCAGCTCACCGCTTAGGACGGGAGGTCGTCATGGAACGTGCGGAACAGCGCTCGGTCGAGATCGTCGTTCGTGGACTGACACCGAAGGACCTGGATGCCGTCGTCGCGATCGACTCGAAGAGCACGGGCCGGCGCCGCGAAGAGTATTTCCGGATCAAGCTGCAGCAAAACCTCGCGGAAACCGGGATCAAGGTCTCGCTCGCCGCCGAGGCGGACGGTCTCTTCCGAGGGTTCCTGCTCGCCCGGGTGTATTACGGCGAATTCGGCACCATGGAACCGGTCGCCGTGCTCGACACCCTGGGTGTCCATCCCGACACGCGGGGCCTGGGCATCGGCCACGCGCTGATGGAGCAGCTGCTCATTAACCTCGCGGGTCTCGGCGTCCCCACGTTGCGCACCGAAGTGGCGTGGGAGGACACGCAACTCCTCGCGTTCTTTCAGCGGGAACGATTCCGGCCGGCCGCGCGCCTCTGCCTCGAGCTTCCCGTCACTCACCGCCCGTAGGGGCGAAACCGGCTCATTAAATAGGGGACAGTCCCAGTAGTGTCCCAACGTTAGTTGAATAGACTCAGCTGTTTACCGGAACCGGTGT
>JANMVW010000414.1:0-4479 GCA_031393555.1 Acidobacteriota bacterium | reverse complement strand
GGAAGTTTCGTGACGCCGTCGGCCGCGACGACATTGTCGATCATGTAGCGGCCTCCGACCGGCACCTCCGCTGTGTAAGTTCCCTCGGCGTCCGTCACGCCGCTCGTGTACTGCGTGTTGCTTGAAACGTCGCGCAACGTGACCCGAAAGCCTTCGGCGGGACGGCCCGAGGGATCGAGGATCACTCCCGAGATCGCAGCCGTCGAGGCCTGCGCGAACACGCCGGGCACTCCGCCCAAGGCAAGGAGGAAGGCGATGAGTAGCGCCAACGGCTTGCGACTGTTTCCTTGAATGCTCGACCCGACTGTCATGCGGACTCCTTCTGGAAAGGTCTACGCGGTTTTAAAGTACGGCAATTCTCGTTGGATCGCCGGTGGGGTGTCAAGGTCGCAGCCGATCGCGCCAGTCACCCGACGCGATGACGCGTGATCCGTCCCGCGGTCCCGTGAAGGCGTAGGTCCACGCAAGTACGGAGCGGGCCTCCGCGCTTTGCACGCGCACGATGGCGCGCCGGTAGACCGAACCCGAGACTCCGAAACCCCGAAAGGTTTCGATGGCATCGAGCTCGGCAAAGAGAGCATCCGGATCGGGGACTGTGTAGAACTCGCCCGCCACGGAGAGCCGAGGGCCGTCGACGACGAGTCCCGGGTAAGGGCCGAGGTCGAGGAGGGTACCCGCCGTGGTTGCGGTCCCGTAACCGGTTGCCGCATGACGTCGCAGCGCGGGGTGGCGCTTCTCACCGCGTCGAAGCGTGCCGTAGACGAAGATTCCTTCGATGGGGCCGGCAGGCGATCGACCCGCCGCCGCGGTTTCCAGGTGCTCGACATCGAGCCCGTGATCTTCGTACCCACGGCGAACGACGTCGAGGTAGGAGGGCGCCGGCGCGACGAACGGCCGGCGGTGCTCGCGCGCGATTTCGTAGGAGAAGGCCGGCACTTCCGCGCCGTCATCGGCGAGAGTGACCGTTTCGAATCGCTGATAGACGTGGCCGTCGCCCTCTTTGCGGTCGAGGGTCGCGATCGACTCGTCCGAGGGAACGCGAAACAAGATGCCCGCGACGGCGACCCCGCGCGCCGGAGGGACGTCGAGGACGCCGCCGCCGCGCGACGTCGAGCGATGCGTGAAGGCGAGCTTCCGGTCGGGGAGGAACGCGGGGCCGACCCGCTCGAGGCGGATGGAGCGAAGGCCCCGCTCGCGGCAATAACGGTCGAGGTCGCGTTCGCACAGGTTGGAGCCGTAGCCGAAATAGAGCATGTCGTCATCGTAATGGACCCGCTAGAGCCCGTCGCGCGTCTGAACGGACAGGGCCAACAATTCGTCGAACACGCGCTTGGCCTCGGTGCGACGAGGCGGCTCGCCACCGGCGCCGGCCACTCGGGCGTGCCGCCTCGCGAAGCGATCGACCACGGCAAACACGCCATCGGGACCCAGCACTTTTCTGGCCTTGGCCAGTCGCGTGGCCGCGTGCGCCACGGCGTCCCCCGTGATGCGGGCGTAGGCGTTGATCGTCGACGAGCGGGTCGCGCACTCGGCCAGAACGGTTCGCATCGGGCGGTTCGTGAGGCGGGCGGCGCGTCGCGCGAGAGCGAGGTAGGCCGATTGAAACTCGCGGGCGCGACGAAGCTTCGTTGGGGTTGGCCGACGGTCGGCTCGGGTCGCGTAGGACGACACCGCGAGCTCGAGGATGGACTCGGGCGACACGGGCCGCGCATCGCACGCGTAGATCCGCGACAACTCGCGGATCAGGTCGCGCGTCGAGTACACCGCGTTCCAGGTGACCCCGTCGGGAACCCGCACCCGGCCGCGGGTCGACCGCGCCGTCTCGAACCACCGGTGCGCCCGATCGAAACGCGCGACGAGCGGGCGGGCGCGCGCGAGCAAGAGCGTCTCCGTTTTCCGGTCGAACCCCGCGTGCCGCAACAGCAGCCGGTCGCGCGTGTCGACGAAAGACGCATCGAAAACCGCAAGGAGCGGGTCGCGCGAAAACGTCGACAAGGGCGCCCGCCGTCCCGCGATCAGAGCGTCGGCGATCTGCGCGAAGCACCGCACGATCGCCCGCGCCTTCGCCTTCTGCTCCGGAATCGTGGTGGACCAACGCGGTCCGTCGTCGAAGCGGTACTCTCGGTGGTAGAGCCCGAACTGCCGGACCGAGCCGTAATCGACGATCGATCCGTCGAGCAGGACGTTGTCCCCGTCCCACTCCAGCCAGCAAAACACGTACTCGCGTTCAAAAATCGCCGCGGCGCGGCCGAACGCCTTCGCCACGGCCTCGGCGAAGGCGCGATACCCCTCTGCCGCGTTGCGTGCGGACGGTAAAGCACCGTTTTTCCGTTCTCGCGCGATGGCGTAGTCGACCGCTGCTTTGAGGCGCGCCAGGTCGTTTTGCTTCAACGGGGCGAACAGGTGCGAGGGGCGCAGCAGGTTTTGCGCCGCCCGGACGTTGATCGCAAAGCCTCCGGGGAGAGCGATCACCGCGAGCACCCGCTCGGTCGGGATGCCGCTCCGGTGCAAGACCTCGCTCATCACCGCTGCGGCAAGGCCTTCTTCGACCGAGGCGGTGCCGCAGCCGTACGACGCGGTGCGGCTTCCGGTCTTGTAGAAGCGTTGGGTCTGTGCGGTGGCGGGGCACAAGCGTGTGACCCCTGTGCCGCAACTCGAAACGTCCCAGCTCGCACCGGCGTGACGCCACGTTCCGTTCCACACGCTGCGACCGTCGCCGGATGTTGCGCCGCGGCGGTCGGGGTGCTGCAACTGTAAATAGCGCGTCGCCATGTAAGGGTTGGGGAGGAGGTCCCTCGCCGGAACGCGAACACCGTGGGCCACGTCGTACTCATTGACGATCACGAGCGCGAACGCGTCGAGGATGGCCGCGCGCAAGGCCTTCACCATCGAGTCCGGGTGGTCGGCGGGGATCAGTCCCATTTCGCGGGCCAGGCCGTAATTGAAGAAGGCGACCTCGCCATCGCGTCGTCGCCGCGCCCGGTAGTCGACGTGCCCGCCGGGAGCCGCATCCCGGTAGGGGTGGCGGCCGTCCACGCGCGCGAACGCCATATAAGGGTCTTGTTCCCGGGCGGGCTCGAAGGCAAGAGGCAATGCGCTCTCCTCCCATCGGACGGTGCAGGGCCAGAAGTTAGGGTCCGCCCCCCGTGCGGGGCAAATCGGGCTCATCCGTGGCACGATGACGTGTTTTCGGAGGTCGACGCCGCGTGGACGAGCATTCCAACAACCCGCAGCACCGGCAGATGGCCGACGAGTCGATGGTCCGTAACCTCGCGCATCAGGCGGAGGCGATCTGGCCCCAGGAATCAACGATTTTTGGCGGTTACGGTCTCGCGGGCGGCCTCGACATTCTGGACGTGGGGTGCGGGACGGGGGAGATCACGGCTCGGCTCGCGCGGCTCTACCCGAAAGCGGCGCTCGTCGGCGTGGATTTGATCGAAAGGCATCTGGCCCTGGCCCGAGATCGATGCTCCGGGCTGGGTGGACGCGTGACGTTTCGCATTGCCGACGCCTTCGCGCTCCCTTTTGCCGACGCCACGTTCGACCTCGTCGTCTGCCGCCATGTGCTGCAGGCGGTGCCACGCCCGCAGGCGGCGATGGCCGAGATGGTGCGTGTGCTGCGTCCCGGCGGACGCCTCCACTTGCTCGTCGAGGACTACGGGATGATCCACATGCACCCCACCCGCCTCGACGTGGACCGTTTCTGGGTCGATGGGCCCCCCGCCTTCGGGGCCGCGTCCGGAACCGACCTCCATATCGGGCGCAGCGCCTACGCGCACCTGAAGGCGCTTCCCGTCGTCGAGATCGCGCAGCACTACGTCGTCGTCGACACGCTGCGGGTGCCGCGCGAGACGTTGGCTTCGATTTGGGAGGCCTGGCGGGACGGCTACGCGGATGCGATCGGAGAGCACACGCGATTCACGAGCCACGAGGCTCGGGAGTTCTTCGAGGACATGATCGCCTGCATCCGTAACCCGGACGGCTACGCGGTATGGCAGGTGCCGGTCCTTTCGGCGCGAAAACGCGGCCCTGCCGTCGATTGAGAGGCAACTTCGAAGCGTACGGAGCGTACGACGTGGGTGTGTGCGCCCGAACGTCATTCCTTTTCGTGCTTGTCCTCGGACTAGCGATCGGCGCCGCACGGTCGGACGACTCCCCAATGCCCACGTTCTCGATCCCTAGGTTGTCGTCGGCGCCGAAAATCGACGAGCTCGCCGGCATGGCGCCCGAAGGCGCCGCCGCCGCTATGCAAAAGGTCGAGGGGTTCATTCAGGCCCGCCCGCGGGACGGCGAGCAAGCGACCCAGAAGACGGAGGTCTATCTCGGCTACGACGACAAGAACCTCTACCTGGCGTGGATTTGCTTCGATGCCGAGCCGAACAAGATCCGCGCTCACCTGACGCCGCGCGAGCAGGCCTTCGCCGACGATTTCGTCGAGGTCACGCTCGACACCTTTCACGACAACCGCCGCGGTTTCAT
>JANMVW010000400.1:0-5438 GCA_031393555.1 Acidobacteriota bacterium | reverse complement strand
CGCTTTTTGAACGAGTGCCTTTGAATCAGCTACTTACGCAGACCGTGACCGACGACATCGACACCGGTTCCGGTAAACAGCTGAGTCTATTCAACTAACGTTGGGACACTACTGGGACTGTCCCCTTTTTCTTCTAAAGCTTAGGATGGTGCAGAGATTTAGAAGAAAAAGGGGACTGTCCCCTATTAATCATCGACACGGAACGTCTCTGACTACCACCGCTCGACGACGGTGAAGAGGCTCGAGTAGTCGTCGGTCCAGACGTAGCGGGGGTCGGGGGCGCGACCGGGCTGCGAGGGGAGCGGCGTCCAGCGCGCATCGTGTTCGAGCGGCTCGAGCGCCGCACGATCCCTGCCGATCACCGCCCATTCGGAGCCGTCCTTCCCTTCGAGCAACTGATCCTCAGTCTCAATCTGGTTGCCCTGGATCAACCCGCTGAAGCCGCCGTCGGCGGTCAGTCCATCCAGGATCGGGGAGAGCTCGAGGCTGGCGTTCGTGATGTGCAAGGCGATCACCCCGCCGGGGCTGAGCTTACGCATGTAAAGCGCGAGGGCCTCGCGCGTGAGCAGATGCACGGGGATCGCGTCGGACGTAAACGCGTCGACGACGATCAATCCGAACGATCCGTCGGGGGCCTTCGCGATTTCGAGGCGCCCGTCGCCGATCGTGAACGAGAGGGCCGAGCGGCTGTCGTCTAGGAACGTGAACATCGAGGGGTCGCGCGCGATGCGGACGACCGCGGGGTCGATCTCGTAAAACTGCATCGAGCGCCCGGGCTCGCCGTAGGCGGCAAGCGTTCCCGCGCCGAGGCCGATCACGGCCACATGGTTCAAGAGGCCCAGCGGGCCGTACGCCGCGAACAACTGCCCAATCGGGCTGGTCCGGTGGTAGTAGCTCGTCGGAACGCGTCGGAGGGCATCGCTTTGCCCCTGAGTTCCGTGCCGCGTGGTGCCGTGAATGAAGCTGTGGAAAGGGACCCGCGGCCGCACCCCGCCGGGCGACCCCGGGTCGAGGATCGTCGGGCCGGGTTGCTCGACGACGCGGAGAATCCCGAAGAACGAGCGCTCGCGGTGGATCACGGTTCCCAACGTGACGAGCTGGCTCCACCCGATCACAAACAGCGCCGCCAGCGCCAGCGCAAAACGGCGGGGCCGGAAGACGAACAGGAGGGCCAGCAGGCACGGAACCAACGCCTGAGCGAGCCGGAACGGCTGACCCTTCAGCGGATCGGCCTGCCCGAACACCAGTGGGAACGCGATCGCGAAGAGCGCTAGGGCCGCGGGCAAGGCGAGATCCAACGCGCGCGCGCGCTTGTCGTCGGGGCGCACGCTCGAGGGACGCGCAAAACAGGCCGCCACGATCGCGAGCGGATACTCGATGACGCCGGGGAAGATCACCGGCGCGGCGATGGCGTTGAACGCCCCGCCGAGAACGCCCCCCGCCGCGATGCACAGGTAGAACTCGGTCAGGCGCGACGGAACCGGTGCCAGCGCCGCGAGACGGCGGTGGCACACCATCCCGGCGGAGAAGACGACGAGCGGATGGAGACCCAGCAGCAACCCTGCGTTCGGCGGTGACGAGATCCAGAAAGACAGCGCGACGCCCGAGGCGAGAACGGCCAGAGCGATGCCCCAAAAGCTCTCCGGGAGCCAGGTTCGTTTGGAAAACGCAAGCACGAACGAAAGGAGGTAGGCCGCCAGAGGAACGACCCAAAATAGCGGCACCACGGCGACGTCGGTGGTGATGAACTGGGTCGCACCGAGAACCAGGCTGGCCGGGACGGCGGCGAGCGCCAGCCACCGCACGCGCTCGAAGCGCGCCGACGCTGCGGGCACCTCGTGCGCCGCCGGAGTGCTCGCGGCGACGACCGCTTCGGCCGGCCTCCGAAGCATCACGATGCCGCTGCCGATCACGAGGACGGCACACGCCGCGTATCCGGCGGCCCACAGCGTGCTCTGCGACCAGGGGAGAAGGTGGAGTCTCGCGAGCGACGCGCCGGGAGTCAGTAGCGGCAGGGAGGGCTCCACGACGAACGGGTACAAGAGCAGTCCGGCGAGGGAGCCGACGTTGCTTGCCGCGTAAAGAAAGTACGGATCCTTCGCGTGGGGATGGTTCGTGCGTGAGAACCAGCGCTGCACGAGCGGCCCGGTCGCCGCAAGGACGAAGAAGGGGAGTCCGACGGCAAGCGTCAGGAAGCCGAGCAGCCAGACGAGCGGCGGTCTCGCGCCCGGATCCTCGAAGCCGCGCGGGAGGGCGAGCGGCAGCGCGATGCAAGCGAGAAGCACCAGCCCCGCATGGATACCGACCTGCGCCCGTGGGCCGCAGCGCGTGCTGAGCACGTGCGCGTAGAGGTAGCCGGCGAGGAGGGCGAGCTGGAAAAACAGCATGCAGCCGTTCCAGACCGCGGGAGATCCGCCCAGCCGCGGGAGGACGAGCTTGGCCGCCATCGGCTCGACGAGAAACAGCAGGGCCGCCCCGGAGAGGATCGCGGTGGCGACGAACAGCAGGATCGCGCGGTGACCCGGCGCCCGTGCCGCCGGCGCCGCGTGCTTTCTAGGACGTCGCCCGGCCAAGGTAGTCGCCGTTTTCGGTGCCTATCCTGACCAATTCGCCCTCGTTGATGAAGGAGGGGACCTGGACGACGAGCCCGGTCTCGAGGGTCGCGGGCTTCTTCTGGGCCGAGGCGGTGGCCCCCTTGATGCCGGGCGCGGTCTCGATGACCTTGAGGTCGACCGACGGCGGGATCTCGATGCCGACCGGCTTCCCCTCGAACCAGTCCATCGTCACGGTGGATTCGGGGATGACGTACGACATCGTGTCCCCCAACACGTCGTCGGCGAGCGCGAACTGGTCGTAGGTGTCGGTGTCCATGAAGTGGTACCCCTCGGCGTCGTGGAAGAGGTACTGCATCGTCTTGTTGTCGACGTAGGCTCTCTCGATCGTGTCTTCGGATCGAAACCGCTGCTCGGTGCCGAGCCCCGTCTTGACGTTTCGCATCTTGACCTGAACGAAGGCGCGGAGGTTTCCGGGCGTCCTGTGGGTCGACTCGAGCACCTTGTAAACCTGGCTTTCGAATTTGATGACCATGCCCTTCCGAATATCGCTGCCCTTCATACGACCGTCCCTTCCATCTTGAGCTGGGTGTACGCCGGCAGGATCCGCTTCGTCCCGTACCCCGTGAATTGAATGGTGAGTTTCAAACTCGTTCCGGACCCCTCGCGCCCCAAAACCTTGCCGCTCCCGAACATCGGATGGTTGACCCTGACGCCGACCGAAAAGCCGTCGGCGGCGGCGGGAAAATCCGACGGACGCGGCGGCGCCGCAGGCTGGGCGCGCCGCGCCGCGGCGCGGGCCGCGGACGAGCCGTAGGAGGAATCGCCCCATCCCGAGGCGTTGGACTCGCGCACGGGAGGATCGAAGAACGAGGCCGACGCCGCCGAGCCGCTCTCCGCGAGCAAGGCGGCGGGGATCTCCTCGATGAAGCGAGACGGCGGGTTGGCCTGCGGGACGCCCTGTTGCAAGCGCGACCTCGCGCGCGAAAGACACAGCCGCTCGCGCGCCCGCGTGATCGCGACGTAGCAGAGCCGGCGTTCTTCTTCGAGGTCGTCGTCGTTCGACCGCGACCGCGAATGGGGGAAGATGTTCTCCTCGAGGCCCGCGAGGAACACGACGGAAAATTCGAGCCCCTTCGCGTTGTGCACGGTCATCATCGTGACCCCGGGGCGCGCGCCGACCTCGTCGGCGTCCGACACCAAGGCCGAACGGTCGAGGAAGCCGAGAAGCGTCGGAGTTTCGACCTCGCGCTCGTATTCGACCGCGGCCGAGACGAGGGACCGGACGTTTTCCATCCGGTCGTACCCTTCGCCGGGATAACTCTTTTCGAGGTACGCCTCGAATCCGATCCCTTCGACGATCCCCTCGATGACGAGCGCCGCGGGCTCTTCGGCGGCGCGGGCGGCGAATCCTTCCGTCGTCTCGAGAAACGTGCCGAGCAGTCGCGACGCGCGCGCGCCGAGCGCGCCCCGATCCACGAGCCGGCGTGCGGCTTCGTAAAGAGGCAATCCTTCGGCTCTCGCTTCGGCCGCGATGGCATCGACCGTGGTGTCGCCCATCCCGCGCGGGGGGACGTTGACGATTCTCCGGAAGGCGACGTCGTCCCCCGGATTGACCGCGAGCTTGAGGTAGGCCAGGACGTCCTTGACTTCCTTGCGCTCGTAAAACTGCATCGCGCCCACGACCTGGTAGGGGATCCGTTCGCGCCGGAACGCCTCTTCGAACGGTCGCGATTGCGCGTTGGTGCGGTAGAGGACGGCGAGGTCTTCGTAGGGCCGGCGACGCGCCTCGTCTTGCACGCGCCGCGCGACCCACGTCGCCTCCGCCCGGTCGTCCGGGGCGTGGAAGAGATCGATTTTTTCGCCGCGCGCGTTTTCGGTCCAGAGGGACTTTCCCTTGCGCTCGGTATTGTTCGCGATCACGGCGCCCGCCGCGTCCAGGATCGTCCCCGTCGACCGGTAGTTCTGTTCGAGTTTGACGACCGAGGCGCCCGGGTGGTCGCGCTCGAAGTCGAGGATGTTCCGGATCTCGGCTCCGCGGAACTTGTAGATCGACTGATCCTCATCGCCGACGACACACACGCTGTGGTGCACGGACGTGAGCGCCTTGATCAAAAGGTACTGCGGCCGGTTCGTGTCCTGGTACTCGTCGACGAGAAGGTGCAGGCAGCGCTGCGCGTAGCGCTCGCGGACGTCGGGCGTTTTCTCCGGGTCGAGGAGCGCCAAGGCCCGGAGCAGGATGTCGTCGAAGTCCACCGCGTTGGCGCGCTTCAACCCCTCGTCGTAGAGGGCGTAGATCCGCGCTTGCAGCTTGGCGTCGGGCGCGAAGGCCCGCGCGTCGAGCATGCTCGGCGTTTCCATCGCGTTTTTCGCCCGGCTGATGCGCCCGAGGAACGAGCGCGCGGACGATGCGGTGTCGTCGACGCCCTCATCGCGGAGGAGCCGCCGCACGAGCGCCACTTGGTCGTCCCGGTCGTAGATGGCGAAGTTGGGGGAGAGGCCCACGCGCTCCCCGTCGCGCCGGAGCATCCGGAGGCACAACCCGTGAAAGGTGCCGATCCACGGTCCGCCGGGGCCGGCCCGAAGGATCTGCTCGACGCGCTCTCGCATCTCGCGAGCGGCCCGATTCGTAAACGTGACGGCCACGATGCCCCCCGGCGAGACGCCGGATTGGAGGATGAGCCAGGCGATGCGGTGGGTGATGACCCGAGTCTTTCCGGAGCCCGCCCCGGCGAGCACGAGCAGCGGGCCGCCCGGATGGACGACCGCCTCCCGCTGCGCGGGGTTCAACGATTCGAGGAGTTGCGACGGTGGATTCACCTACCGATTCTAGCAGGAGGGGACAGTCCCCTTTTTCTTATCAAAACGGTATCCGAGGAGTTTTGT
>JANMVW010000350.1:0-3391 GCA_031393555.1 Acidobacteriota bacterium | reverse complement strand
CCCATTGAGTCATTCGCATACTGCGAATGACTCAATGGGAGACCTGACCCCAAGGGGAGACCTGACCCCAATCTTACGCGTCGGCGGTCTTGCTGCGGGTCTTCCTCGGTGACGGATTCGTCTTCGGGGTTACGACCTTGTAAGGCCGTTTCTTCGCGGGAGCCATGAAATCCTTGAAGACGCGAAGCGCCTCGCCGACGCTCCACGCTTGCGCCGGGCAGCCGCGGGGCGCGTGCGGCGCGTCGCCGTCAAAGATCTCGGAGATCGACCCAAGACCGGCCTCGAGCAGATGCGGCGTCAACCCCTCGATCACCTTGCGCGCCTTCGGCTTGCCCACGGCCCCGTTGGTCTTGACGAGCGCGTCGGCGTACGGGCCGAGCAGCCACGACCAGACGGTGCCCTGGTGATAGGCCGCATCACGCGAGGCGGGATCGCCTTCGTAGCGGCCCCGGTAGGCCGGGTCGTCGGGCGCCAGGCTGCGCAGACCGTAGGGCGTCAGCAGCTTCTGCTCGATGACGGCAAGGACTAAGCGCGCCTTGTCCTTCGGGAGCAACGGATAAGGGAGCGCAAGCGCGAAGACTTGATTCGGGCGAACGGAAGCGTCCCTGCGATCGCCGTCGACGACGTCGAACAGACACGACGCCTCGGCATTCCAGAAGACCTCGACGAACCGTTCCTTCACCTGCTTCGCGCGTGCGAGAAGGCTCGCGCTCTCGGCTAGGCTCCCGGCGCGCTTGCGCAGATCCGCCAGGACGCAAAGTGCGTTGTACCAAAGCGCCTGAATTTCGACGGGTTTACCGTGCCTCGGCGTGACGACCCAGTCACCGATTTTGGCGTCCATCCAGGTGAGCTGCGCTCCGGGAGATCCCGCGCGCAGCAAGCCGTCGTCGTCGACCTTGATGCCGTAGCGCGTGCCGCGCTCGTGCCAGGCGACGATCTCTTCGAAGACGGGCAACAGCTCGCCAAGGACGAACTCCTCGTCTCCCGAGGCCTCAAGGTAGCGGTGCGCCGTGACAAAAAACCACAGAGTCGCATCGACGGTGTTGTACTCGGGTGCCTCGCCGGAGTCGGGGAAGCGGTTGGGGAGCATACCGGCGTCGACCGATCGTGCGAAGGCGCGCAGGATTTTTTTTGCGTCGTCGTAGCGCCCGGTCGCGAGGCACACGCCGGGGAGCGCGATCATCGTGTCCCGGCCCCAGTCGGAAAACCAGGGGTATCCGGCGATGACCGTGCGCAGGTTTTCGCCGCGGCGGACGATGAACGCGTCGGCGGCGAGCGCCAACGCGCTGACCGTGTCGTCGGCCCCGGCGACGGCGCCCGCCACGACCTGCCGACGCGCGCGTTCCTTGGCGACGAGCGCCAGCGGATCGCGTCCTGCGACCTCGCCCGTCGAGACGATGACGCCGAAGCGGTCCCCTTTGGCGAGCTCCCGGTGGAACGCGCCGTAACAGAACAGGTCCTCGTGCGCGTCGACGCCGCGCTCTTGCTCTTTGGCGTATTCGAACCGGAAATACCAATCGGGCTTCGCGGAGAACGAGCAACCCGCCGCCTGGAGGAACAGCTCCGGAGCACCCTCGTAGGGCCGAGCACGGAAGATTCCGTCCGCAAACGAGGCGTTGGCGAAGCGGAGGGCATCGTTCGCGTGCTGCAGCGCGTGGTAGTCGCGATAGGCGATCAGCGGGCGCAGCTCGAGCGTGAATGCGGACGGCGCGTCGAGGACTTCGTACGACACAACCGTCGTGTTTTCGCCGTGAATCGCGGTGATGGTCTTGCGGAGAGTCACGCCGCCGGCCTCGTAGATGAACGTCGGCATCGGTTCGAGCGCGAAATTCGAGAGCCTCTCGTAACCCCGCGGGTTCACCGCGCCGGCGTAACGGTTCGTGTCCAGCTCGAATCGTTCGCCGCCTACCTCCAGGGTCTCCGGAAGTTTGGACAGGAGCACCATTCGCCCGACCGGCGGGCGCGTCGCCGCCACGAGCAGACCGTGATAGCGGCGCGTATGGCAGCCCGCGATCGTGCCCGAGGCCCAGCCCCCGAGGCCGTTGGCCTCCAGCCATTCGCGGCTTGCAGCGTTTTCGAAGTCGTGGGTGACGGTGGCATCGAACGAGATCGGCATCATTTTCCTTTCACGCCGTCACGAGCGGTGACGGACTCGAAGGAATAGCCACTTTCGCGCGTTCTCGCCAGATCCTCGACGAATTTTGCGACGGTGGCGGTCCATCCCGTCTGGTGAGATGCGCCGACGCCGCGGCCGGTTTCACCGTGAAAATACTCGTAGAACAACACCAGGTCTTTCCAGTGCGCGTCGTCCCGGTAGCGCGCATCGTCCCCGTGAGCCGGACGCCGCCCCTTTTCGTCGGCGACGAAGATGCTCGCCAGTCGCGACGACAGTTCCCGGGCGACTTCGTGAAGAGTCATGGCGTTTCCCGAGCCCGTGGGACACTCGACCTTCAGTGCGTCACCGTAGAAATGGTGGTAGCGCTCGAGCGCTTCGACGATCAGGAAGTTGAGCGGGAACCAGATCGGGCCGCGCCAGTTCGAATTGCCGCCGAACAGCCCGGAGGTCGACTCCGCGGGGTCATAGTCCACACGAAATTCCTGGCCATTCACATGGACGACGTACGGTGCGTCCTTGTGGACACGCGAGAGCGAGCGCAAGCCGTACGGAGACAGGAACTCGTTCTCGTCGAGGAGATAGCGCAACACACGCACGAGCCGCTCTGGGGTGGGGAGCGCCAGGAGCATCTTCACGCCCCGGCCTTTTTCCATGAAGCTCAGCTGCCTCGCGAGGTCTTTGCGATTCTCGAGAAACCACTTCAGACGCTTGTTGAAGCCGGGGAGCCTGTCGAGGTGCTCCGAATCGAGCACCTCGACCGCGATCAGCGGGATCACGCCGACCAGTGAACGCACCTTCAGGGGCGAAGACCGTCCGTCGACGTGAAGCTGGTCGTAGTAAAAGCCGTCCTCCTCGTCCCAGAGGCCGGTGCCGCCCAGGGTGTTCATCGCGTCGGCGATCGCCACGAAGTGCTCGAAAAATTTGGAGGCGACGTCCTCGGTGGCGGGGTTGTCCCGCGACAGCTCGAGCGCGATCGACATCATCGTACTCGCGTAAAAAGCCATCCACGCGGTGCCGTCGGCCTGCTCGAGAATCCCGCCGGTGGGAAGCGGCTTCGAGCGATCGAACACTCCGATGTTGTCGAGTCCGAGAAAGCCCCCGGAAAAAAGATGGTTTCCCTCGGAGTCCTTCCGGTTCACCCACCAGGTGAAATTCATGATCAGTTTCTGAAAGACCCGCGAGAGGAACGCGCGATCCCGCAGCCCCCGCGCGCCGGTCATCTTGTAGACGCGCCATGCCGCCCAAGCGTGCACCGGCGGATTGACGTCCGAAAAC
>JANMVW010000303.1:0-5785 GCA_031393555.1 Acidobacteriota bacterium | reverse complement strand
CGCCGCGAAAGTCCACTCCAGACAGGACTTTCAGGTAGGGATGAACGAAAAAGGGCCCACTGTGATCCGCGAAGACCCCTTTTTCTTATCAAAGCTCCTCGGATACCGCTTTGATAAGAAAAAGGGGACTGGCCCCTAGCTCCCCAGCTCGGAGCGCAGCGATGCGATCAGCGCCTGGTCGTTCGCGTCGAACACGGGCTCGAGATCGTATTGCTCGAAAAACAGGCTCGGGGACGCCTCGTCCGGGATTCCGAGCATCCTTCGAAGGCGACGATCTTCGGGGATGAAGCCCCGGCCCAGCAACCGCCGGACCGAACCCGCGATCGTGTCGCGGAATCCGCAGACGTACACCGCTGCGCGATCGGGGCGCAGCTCGAGCGAGTCGAGCCGCCCGTCCTCGAGAAGGCTCTCGACGCGGCCCGTCAGCCCGGTCCATTCGGGATGCCCCGCCGGGCGAGAGACGGTCGGGTGGTACCGCAGCCCGAAACGCGCCACCGCGTCGGTCAGCTCGTCGCGATATGCCAGCTCGTGAGGATGGCTCACGCCGTGGAGCACCGCGAGACGCGAGAGCCCAACCCCATCACCCACCCTCTCGGCGTGCCGCACCATGCTGACGAACGGTGCCAGTCCGGTGCCCGCCGCGACCAGGACCTTGACGCGCGTGTCGCCGGCGGCGACCGTCCGTTCGAGCGTGAAACGTCCTGCGACCTTTTCGCCGAGATGCACTCGCGCTCCGACCGGCATCGTAAAGAGCAGATGCGTGAGCGGCGACACCGTGGCGGGCTCGCGAGCAAAGCGGATGTAAAACTCGAGCCAGCGGCGCTCTCCGGGTTCGGACGCGATCGAGTACGCGCGTTGGACCTTGCCCGCGCCGATCGTCACGTATTGCCCCGGCAGGAACCAGGGCTCGCCGGAAGGAGGAACCACGTCGGGCCGAATCCGGAAGATCACGAGCGTCGGGTCGAGCTCGAGCCGCTCGACGAGGGTCGCGTTGTCTTGCGTCATTCCCCCATCCTACACAGGGTGGCGCGCTCCGGAACACCCTTCACTATGGCGATCGTCTCGCGCCGGCGCCGGCACCCCACCCGAAAGAAAAGGGGCCGGCCAACCTCGCGGTCGACCGGCCCCTTGGGAACCTAGCTCAGTCTGTCGCGCTTCTTACGGACAGGTCGTCGTGACCCGCAGCGCCGCCGGCGCGCCGTGGAACCCTTGATTGCCGTAGGTCCCTGTCCCGCACGTGTTCTTTCCTCGCGAGAGGTACCAGAACGCGCCGCCCGGTCCCGGATTCGTAGCGTCGGTGACGGTCGTACCGGCGAGGCTGCCGAAGCAGACCTCGTCGCCGCCGCCGGGGCCGACGGGAAGCGCGCTCACGCTGCCACGCACCACGTCGTACTGCGTCGCGGATGCCGCTGCAGCCCAGTTGTAGGTGGCCTTGTCGGCGGCCGCCGTCACGTTCTGGACTTCCGCGGGAGCGGTGATCGGCGTCCCGCTGCAGACGCCCCCACCGCACGTGTCGCCCGCCGTACACGAGTTGCCGTCATCGCAGGCTGCCGTGTTGTTGGTGAAGACACAGCCCAAGGTCGGGCTGCAGCTGTCGGTCGTACACGCGTTGCTGTCGTTGCAGACCACCGTGGTGCCGCCGCATGCGCCGGCGGCGCACCTATCGAGGATGGTGCACTGGTTGCCGTCATCGCACGGGTCGGTGTTGTTGGTGTGCTGACAACCCAGGACCGGATCGCAGGAGTCGTCGGTGCAGGGGTTGCCGTCGTTGCAGTCGAGAACTCCCGTGCCGGGGAGGCAGGTGTAAGTGGAGCCGTCGAGGACGAGGATCGAGTCGATGTTCTGACCCGCGGCACCCGTGCTCGTGTCGGTGCCGACGCGCCACCGGAGTTGGACCGGCTGTCCCGCGGCGGCCGCGGGGAGATTGACGACCGTCGAGAGGTAAGCCGGGTAGCCGGCCGAAGCGTTACACCAGGCCGAGCGGCTCGCCAGCGGATTGCTGAAGGACGCCGACACGGTGCCGTTGTAACCGCCGCTGACGAAGCTGCCGCCGGCGGTGACGATGTCCGTGAATCCGCCGCCGGCGATGTCGATCTCGAGCACGCCGCCGTCGTAACACGTCGTCGCGCTCTCGAAGGTCCACCGGTTCCGGAACGTCAACTGGGCCGAGGCCGTGGCGACGTTGAACACCGGAGAGACGAGCTCTTCGTCCGCCACCGCGGGACCGTCGAACCCGAAGGCCGAATTCGGCGGCGTGTCGCTGCTAGTGCTCACCGCCGTCCAAGGATTCCCGGTACCCGTAACTCCGGTGGCCCAGGTCCCCGGTAGGTTCGGAGCGGTCTCGCCGTCGAAGTTTTCAGCCAACGCCGGCCCGCAGGTGTCCCCCGAGGTGCAGACATTGCCGTCATCGCAAGCGTTGGTGTTGTTCGTCGATCCGCACAGACCGGTCGCAGGATTGCACGCCTCGGTCGTGCAGACGTTCGCATCCGGCGCGCAGACCACCGGGTTTTGACCCACGCACGCGCCCGCGACGCAGACGTCGGGGGTCGTGCAGAGGCTGTTGTCGGTGCACGGATTGGCGTTGTTCGCGGTGAAGACACAGCCCGTCCCCGGGTTGCAGGTGTCGTCGGTGCAGGTGTTGTTGTCGTTGCAGACGATCGCCGGGTTCTCGCACAGGCCGGTCCCCGCGTTGCAGTTGTTGGCCGTGCAGGCGTTGCCGTCGTCGCAGGCCGGCGGGGCTCCGCCGACGCAAACGCCGCCGCTGCACGTGTCGTTCGCGGTGCAGGCGTTGTTGTCGTTGCACGGGTTGGTGTTGTTGGTGTGGGTGCACTGGCTGTTGGTGCACGCATCGGTCGTGCACGGGTTGCCGTCGCTGCAGTCGGCGTCCGCGGTGCATATCGAAACGAGGTTGAGGCACCAGCCGGTGATCGAGCCCGAATCGCCGGTGAAGTCGTCCACGACCCACAGATTCCAGGTTCCGTTCGGGTTGACGCCCTTGAAGGTCGCAAGCGTCGTCGCGGCCGAGGGGGTGGGGGCCGGGGCGGCGAACGGATCGCCGGCACCGACGTTCGTCGGCTTGTAGGTCCCCGACGCAGGCGACCCGGGCACCGTCGTGGCGGCCGCGTCGTCGAACGTGAGGTTCAGGCCGGTCGGCGCCCCGGTGACGTCCGACAAGATGATGAGATTGGTCGTGGGCGTCGGGCTCGAGAGCAGGATGTCCACATCGTCCAAGAACGTGTGGGTGATCCCGTTCACGTTTACGGTCGCTTTGCACAGGTACGTCGGCAGCCCGCTGAGGGTAATGGCCGACGGGTACGGCGTGGCCGTACCGATGCTCGGGATGGTGATGCCGCCGGTGTTGCAGGTGCTCACCGGCGCGGGGAGGGCCCCCGTTCCCGGAAGGCAGACGCCGCCGCTGCAAGCATCGCCGATCGTGCAAAGGTTGTTGTCCGTGCAGGCGTTCGTGTTGTTCGAGTGTCCGCATCCCGTCGCAGGGACGCAGAAGTCATTGGTGCAGGGGTTGTTGTCGTTGCAATCGACGGGCGTGTTGGTGCAGCCCCCGCCGCCGGCGCACAGATCGACCGTGCAGGCGTTGTTGTCGTTGCACGGGTTCGGGCCGGGGATGCAGACCCCGTTCAAGCACTGGTCCGGATCCGAACACGCGTTGCCGTCGCAGGAGGTCGCACTGTTATTTGTGTGTGTACAGAGGTTGTTCGTGCAGGCGTCGTTAGTGCACGGGTTGCCGTCGTTGCACTCGGCAGCCGCTGCACATTGAATGAGGGTGACGCCGATGTTCAGCTTGAAGTTGTTGCCCGGCGCAAAGTCGGTCCAGGCGGTCGCCGGATGCGGGACGGCGAGGTAGAACGAACCGGCACGGATGGGCACTTCGGTGTCGAATCCCAGCCCCATGTTGGTCGTATTCGTCTGCTGCACGCCGGCGTAGAAATTGCCCGGGCCGACCGCCACGGGAGTCGGGAGAGTGATCGTCACGGGGCCGGCCACCGTGACGGTGCGATCCACGGCGTCTTCATAGAGCGGGACCAATCCCGGGGTGCCCGATCCGGAGTCCGGATAAATCGCCACTCTGTAGGTCGTGGTGCTCGTCAACGGGAACTCGATGCTTACGGCGGAGACCTTGGCGGCCACCGTCGTCGTGAACTTGGCGACGAAATCCGCCGTGTTGGGAGAGTTCACGCCAACCCCGCCGCTTGCCGTCGTGCCGGGGTGCTTGTACGAGTACAGGTTGAACGTCTCGTTCAGCGGCTTGCTCCCGCTGTTGTTCGCGTTATTGTCGTCCGCGGGGACGGAAACCGTGACGGTGTCGCTGCCGATCGCGCTCGGCGTGAAGGGCGCAAACGTCACGGTCGTCGTTCCGCCGCAGGCCGCCAACGTGGCGACGTTTTGCGTGTTCGAGAAAATTTCGGCTCCCGTGAGGTTGAACGTGACGGGCAGGTTGCTCAGCGCGCTGGCGCCCTTGTTCGTGACGACGGCCTGAACCGTCTGGGGCCCGACGAGAGGCTGGGCAAGTGAACCGAGCGATATGACGTAAACGACGCTCGCGTCATTGCTGCCGACCAACGCCGTCAAACGCGTCTCGGGCCCGAAGGCGCTGTTGGCGCCCAGCGTAGCCGCTGCGGAATTGGCCTGTTTCTCGCGGCCGGCCGCCAAACCCGTGCTGTTGCACGAAACGGTTGCGGCCGCGCCCAGCGTGCCGGCGTAGGGTCCCCAGTCGAAAGCGACGTAGAGCGCACCGCCGGTATAACTGAACGATCCGGCCGAAAAGGTGATGTCGAATGCCGTGGTGGAATTGGGAAGCGCCGTGGTCGCGTTATGCACGAGCGTCATGGTGCCGATCGCCGTCGCCCACGTTGCCGTCTTGTTGTTGACGACCTCCGAGGCGGCAACGTTTTCGAGATAAATTTTCAACGGGGCCGACCCGGCCACTCCGGGGGCGGCGGCATAACGCCAACCAATACCGGAAATTGAAGTCGTTCCCGTGATCCCTGCCGCCGCCAACTCCGACTGAAGGATGAGGTAGTGGCCGCGGGCGGCGGCGTAGCGCGCTACCGGCGCACGGCCGTTGATGGACGTCGCGCCGTCGAAAGGCACGACCGGTCCGGTGCACGACCCGACCGTCGGCGAGACAAGATCGGGGACGCCTTCGGTGTCGACGACCACCTTACCGGGAGAAATCGACTGGGGACCGGCGACATCTCCGCTTTCGACGACGGCGCCGCCCAGAGATGATTGATCCGCCGCTCTCGCGGCGCCGAAACTCATGACGAGACAACCCAGCGCGCACAGCGCCTGAAGGGTCCCCATCCAACCCGTTCTGATCCTCATCGAATCTCCCCCTGTTCAGAATTCTTTCGGCGCCTCATCGGGACCAACCCGAGGGCGCGCCTATTGGTGAATGACCACAAATCTGTCTTCGCGGGCGCGAACGAGTGCTCATCCCAGAGGCGTAGGGATGGTGCGCCTTGGCTGAATGCCGAGTCTCGATTCATCGCCCCCACGGTGTCTGCAAGATGATGAAATCGCCGACTTTCATACGAAGATTCCGGTTGCGGGTCAACCTTGGAGACGAGCGTTTCGTCGGAAGCCAGACTTTAAGAATTGTGATCTAACGTCGCGGTCGCACCTACGGACAGGTGGTCGTGGCACGCGGCGCTCCGGGAGCGCCGTGGGATCCTTGCCTGCCGTACGTTCCGTTGCCGCAACTGTTGCCCCCTCGCGAGAGGTACCAGAAGGCGGTGCCAGGAGACGGGTTCGCGGCATCCGTGAC
>JANMVW010000271.1:0-12512 GCA_031393555.1 Acidobacteriota bacterium | reverse complement strand
ATCGACCACGAGAATGCGCTCACCTGCCATGACCCATCACCTCACGAGCCAACTCATGCGACTCAGACCGTCAGAACGACCTTTCCGAAGCCCGCTCGAGACGCAAGGTGCTGGTGAGCCTCCGCTATCCGCTCGAACGGGAATACACGGTCCACGATTGGTCGAAGACGCCCTGAGGCGACGAGAGCAAACACGGTGGCCAACTCGTGACTGCCGCCCATGGTCGACCCAAGAATGGACAGGCTCTTGAAGAACACGAGACGGAAATCGGTCTTCAACTCGAACCCGGACGTCGCGCCGCACGTGACGTAACGGCCACCCTTGGCGAGACAGCGAAGCGACCGCTCGAAGGTGTCAGCGCCGACGTGGTCCACGACAACGTCGACGCCGCGCCCGACCGTCCAGCGTCGGGCCTCGGTGACAAAATCCGCCGTCTTGTAGTTGACCGCTTCTTCCGCCCCGAGCGCGAGCCCCCGCGCGCACTTTTCATCGGATCCCGCGGTTGTGAAAACCTGGGCGCCTAAAAGCTTGGCTATTTGAATCGCCGCCGTCGAAACGCCTGACCCCGCCGCATGGACGAGTACGCGTTCGCCTGGCTGCACACGCGCGCGCGTTTTCAACATGTGCCAAGCGGTCAGGAAAGTCAGCGGAACGGCCGCGGCTTCCGTCCAGTCAAGACCGGGCGGTTTAGGGAAGAGCCCGCCATCCGGGACGACGACATACTCCTGGCAACCCCCGTCTTGCGACTCGCCCAGAATGCCGTAAGTACGGCAGAGGGCGTCCTCCCCCGCGCGGCACGACAGACAGCGACCGCACGACACGCCGGGCGCGACGACGACGTCATCCCCTTCGCGAACTCCCGTGGCCCCGGGGCCGAGCGCGTCGACGACCCCGGCAACGTCACACCCCGGGACGATCGGAAGCGGAAACGAGTGACCGGGAACTCCCTGTCTGACCCAGAGATCGAGATGGTTGAGGCCAACCGCGCACACCCGAATCCGGACCTCCCGCGGCCCGGGGAGGGGCTGTGGCCTCTCCTCGAAAGAAAGAACCTCCGGCCCCCCGTGTTCACGGATGACGACGGCGCGCAATTCAGCGGCCCAGGTCGATCCAGACGCTCTTGGTCTCGAGGTAACCGTCGATGGCTTCGGTCCCCAGATCGCGCCCGAAGCCGCTCGCCTTGAATCCGCCGAACGGAAGGGACGGATCGTAGAGATTGTAGGTGTTCACCCAAACGGTTCCCGCGCGGATGGCACGCGCCACTTTGTGTGCCTTCGCAACGTCGCGCGTCCAGACGCCGGCGGCAAGCCCGTAGACCGTGGCGTTCGCCTTCGCGACGACGTCGTTCACGTCGTCGAAGGGCAGCACCGCCAGGACGGGCCCGAAGATCTCCTCGCGGGCAATCTTCATGTCAGGAGTAACACCGTCGAACACCGTCGGCCGCACGAAATACCCTTTGCCGTCGTTGACCTCCGAGGCGCGTCGGCCTCCGGCGGCGAGGCGCGCTCCGTCTTTCGTCCCCGAATCGATGTAACCCATCACGGTGTCCAACTGACCCGCCGAAACGACCGGCCCCATCCGGGTGCCTTTCTCCCGAGGGTCGCCAAGGACGATCGCGTCCGTGCGTTCCGCCAACTGCGCGACGAAGCCGTCGTGGATCGACCTCTCGACGAAGAGACGCGAACCGGCCGCGCACACCTCGCCTTTGTTGTAGAAGATCCCGTTGAACGCACCACGCAGCGCTGCCTCCTGATCGGAGTCGGCAAAGATGATATTCGGGGACTTCCCCCCCAGCTCGACCGACACGCGCTTCAGCGTCGAGGCCGCCTCGCGGAGAATCGTCTTTCCAACCTCGGTACTTCCGGTGAACGCAACCTTGTCGACTCCGGCATGACGCACCAGCGCCATGCCAGCCCCCGACCCCGCTCCGGTCAAAACTTGCAGTACGCCCGGAGGAAGTCCCGCATCCTGTCCGATTCTCCCCAATTCGATAGCGGTGAGGGGCGTCTGACTTGCCGGCTTGAGGATCACGCAACAACCCGCCGCGAGCGCGGGCGCCACCTTCCACGACGACAACAGGAACGGGAAATTCCAGGGAACGATGGCCGCAACGACGCCGACGGGCTCCTTGAGAGTGAACAGGAACGCGTCGGAGCGGCTAGCGGGCGTCCGTCCGGCGATTTTCGACGCGGCCCCCGCGTAGAACTGGAAGATCTGCGCAGCCATCGGCAATTCGATCTTGCCGGAATCGAACAGCGTCTTACCCGTATCCAGCGTCTCCAGCAGCGACAGGTGCGCCAATCGTTCTAGGATCAACTCACCCATCCGCCAGAGGATCTTGCCGCGGTCCGCCGCGGACATTCTCGGCCAAGGCCCGGACTCCAACGCCTTTCGCCCGGCGGCAACCGCGGCGTCGACGTCCTCCGGACCCGCCTCGGCGACTTGGGTGATGACGCTCTCGTCGGCGGGATTGATGGTTGCAAACGACTTGCCGGATCGGGCATCCGCCCACTGTCCGTCGATCAGCAGTCGTCCGGGCTCGGCCGCAACGGGCTGGGACATGTGATCTCCTTGTTTCAGACCCGCAGGGTCGGATCGAAAAGTCGTTGGTATTCCTCGCTGGCGTAACGATCGGTCATCCCGGCGATATAGTCGGCGATGGCGCGATGAACGCCCGCGACCTCGACGCTACGACGCGCGTCGTCGGGGAGCAGCCTCGGATTGTCGAGATAACGCTCGCACAGTGCACGCAGCACGCGACTCGCCTTGTCTTTCATTCGCTCGATCCGGTGATGCTGATAGAGGTGGGTCCGCAAATACGTCTTGAGCGCGCGGTTCTGGTCGTCGGCTTTAGGCGAGAGTCCGGCCAAGAGGCGACCGGTATCCCGCACGTCCTCCACCGTCGCTACACCCGCGCCTTGGATGCTCGAACCGGTGGTTTCGATCAGGTCGGTTACGAGCACGTTGATCACACCACGAAGCGCGACGGTCCTCACACGACGAGGATCCGCCTGCGGCCAGCGCGCGCGGGCGCGACGGAGCGGCTCGCCGAAGAGGGGAACGGCCTCGGCCAGGGCCTCGGTTTCCAGGAGACCCGAGGACAGACCATCGTCGATATCGTGGTGGTTGTAGGCGATCTCGTCGACGAGATCAATCAACTGCGCCTCGAGCGGCGGCTGCCGGGCGGGATCGTATTCCGAGAATTCCGGGGCCTCGGCAACGACGATCGGCCCGGAGTGTTTCGCGATCCCTTCGCGCACTTCCCAGGTCAGGTTGAGTCCAGGGAAATCGGGATAACGCTCCTCGAGAAACTCGACGATGCGCAAGGTCTGGCGGTTGTGATTGAACCCGCCGTTCCCTTGCATGAACTCGTCGAGCACCTCCTCGCCGAGGTGACCAAACGGCGTGTGTCCCAGATCGTGCGAAAGCGCGAGAGACTCGACGAGGTCCTCGTTCAAACCGAGCGCGCGAGCGACGGTCCTCCCGATCTGACTGACTTCGATCGAGTGGGTCAACCGCGTCCGGTAGTGATCCCCTTCATGATTGACGAATACCTGCGTTTTGTATTCAAGCCGGCGAAACGCTCGGGCGTGGACGATCCGATCCCGATCCCTCTGATAAAGCGAGCGGTATCCGTGATGGGCCTCGGGGAATCGGCGGCCGCGGGAAAGCGCGCTCGTTTGTGCATAGGGAGCGAGCGCCCCCTCCACGCGTTCCAGGGACGGGAGGATCGTCATGGCAGGAGGGTAACGGGAGGGACTCGAGGCGTCAACGGAGGGCGCGGTCGACGCCGCGCCCCCGTCCGAACTCTCAACGCGAAACTCTTAACTCTGCGTTCTAGGCCTGGAAGCTCTGGCCACAACCACAGCTGCCGGAGGAGTTCGGATTCTCGATCTTGAATCCCGAGCCCTCGAGGCTCTCGATGTAGTCGATCTTGACACCGTCCAAGTACATGCCCGACATGGCATCGACGTAGACCTTGAGGCCGTCGATCTCGAGGACGTTGTCGTTCGGCTTTTCCTCGTTGTCGAAGGTGAGCCCGTACTGGAAGCCCGAGCACCCTCCGCCCTGGACGGCGACACGAAGCCCGTAGCCGGTCTTGTTATCCGTCGTGAGGAGTTCCTTCACCTTGCTTACGGCACGCTCACTCAACTGGATCATGGTCTGTCCTCCGCTCGATCGTTCTTCGCGCTCACGCGAGCGCGAGTTCTCATTCCCAGCCAAAAGGTACGGTATGGCCTCCGCTTCGTCAATACAGAACCAGGCCGGTCCCCATTCGGCCGGCTTGCGGGGCCGATCGGCGGCAAGCTACTCTCCGCCGTCCCGGAGGGCTCCACGTGGCCGCGATCAACCGCCTGCAACTCCAGCTTCCACTCCCCTACGGGCGCGAGCCGAGAAACGACGAGCGCATCAAGCGACAACTCGACCTCGGTTGGCGCATCGCTCAACTCCAGCGGCTCTCCGACCAGGAGGTGTTAGTGACGTTCGAGGCGTCATCGTCCTGACGGGGCCTCCGCGCGTTGACGGCGCTCCCCTCAGATCAGCCCAAGTTTCGCCGCGACCCGTTTGAAAGCCGCCAAAGCGAAATCCAGATCGTCTTTGGTGTGCGCTGCCGAGACTTGGCAACGTATGCGCGCGTGACCCTGCGGCACCACGGGATAGCCGAAACCAGTGACGAACACGCCCTCGTCGAGCATCATCTCGCTGGCGCGAATCGCTTGGGCCGTCTCACCCAGGATGATCGGAACGATCGGTGTCTCGCCCGGGAGCGGATGCAGGCCCATCTCCTTGAGACTCGAACGAAAGTAGTCGGAGTTTTCTCGCAATTGCGTGACGCGCTCCGGGTGCGCTTCGAGGTAATGCACCGCCGCCAGAGCGCTCGCGGCTACGGTCGGAGGGAGCGCATTCGAAAACAGCTGCGGGCGCGATCGCTGGGTCAGATAGTCGACGAGGGCCAACGACCCGGCCGTGAACCCGCCGGCCGCACCTCCTAGGGCCTTTCCGAGCGTGGAGGTGATGATGTCCACGGAGCCCAAGAGCCCGTAGTGCTCGGCGGTCCCGCGTCCGGTGGCGCCCAAGACTCCCGTCGCGTGGGAGTCGTCGACCGCGACTACGGCGTCGTACGTTCGCGCCAAGGCGACGATCTCGGGAAGTTTGGCGATGTCGCCTTCCATGCTGAACACACCGTCGGTGATGATCATGCGCGTTCGCGCGGAGGCGGTTTCCTCGAGGATCGCGCGAAGTTCCGCCATGTCCGCGTGCTTGTAGACGCGGCGGGTGGCCTTGCACAACCTCACGCTGTCGATGATGCTGGCATGATTCAACGCGTCCGAGATGATGACGTCCGGCTCGTCGAGGACCGTCGGCATCAGGCCCTCGTTCGCCGTCCAGCAGGACACATAGGAGAGTGCGGCCTCCGTGCCAACGAAACGAGCGAGCACCTGCTCCAACTCGCGGTGAATCGTGAACGTTCCGCAGATGAAACGGACGGATCCGGTGCCCGCTCCGAAGCGATCGAGGGCCGCCTTGCCCGCCTCGACGACTTCGGGCACGTCGCACAGTCCGACGTAGTTGTTCGATGAGAGGATCAAGACGCGGCCGCGCCCTTCCATCGTGACCCAAGCCGACTGCGGGCTGTCGAGATGGTTCAGCCTCTTGTAGACGCCGTCACGACGAAACCCGTCGATCTCGGCCGCCAGTCGAACGTCGAGCCCGCTTTTCATGGGCGCGGCGTCCCGGGCTCTTGTGCCGGTTCGTCCGCGCCCGGCAGCATCAGGAACGCGCGGGCCTGCTCGAGCAGAAACTCGAAGTGCTTTGGGTCAAGGGGACTGAGACGGTACTCGTTGATGTACTTGACCTGTGTCCCGAGCCAGTCCTTCCAGCACGCGGCACAGACGTTCGCGAGAATCGTCTGACCCGTCTCGCCCGGAAGCGGCGCGCGCTCGAGACCGTCCCGTTGGTTTTTGCACCGGGTACATGTGACGGTGGCCATGATGAACTCCTCAGGGTCGATGAAACCGTGTCTACATTAGCAGGCCGGGATAGGATAACCGCGAAGGAGACAACATGGCCGACGAGCGAGAAATCCACATCAAGATCCCCGAGGAAATCCTCCGTGGCGTGTACGCGAACCAGATGGTCGTGCGACACAGCCGAGAGGAATTCGTCATCGATTTCATCAACGTGTGCCCCCCCGAGGGCATCGTGAACGCCCGTGTCATCGTCAGCCCGGGGCACCTCAAGCGCATGGTCGCGGCCCTCGGGGAAAACCTCGCGCGGTACGAGCAACGTTTCGGCGCCGTGACGATCTCGGAGGCGCCCCCCGACCCGAAGTTCCAGAACTGAAACGACCGCCCCTAGCTTCTCCGCCCGTGGCGGCGGAGTTCGCCGATCAGGTGGCCGAGCTCCGGCAAGACGAGTCGCGTGAGCGCGAGCGTCACCGCCTCGGGTGATCCCGGAAGCAGAAAGACCGGCGTCCCACCGATCACGCCCGCAGTGGCGCGACTGAGCATCGCCCGGCTACCGATCGCTTCGAACGAAAGCAAGCGAAACAGTTCGCCGAATCCGTCGATGCAGACGTCGAACAACTCGGAAACCGCTTCGACGGTGCGGTCTCGCGCCGACAGCCCCGTGCCCCCGGTCGACAGGACGACGTCGCAGGCGGGCTCCTGCACCCATGTGAGCACCTGCTCGCGCACCCTCGCAGGCTCGTCGGGGACGATCGCGACGGCGAACACACGATGGCCCGCCACCGACACGAGCTCGCGCAACAGACGTCCCGAAACGTCGTCTTCGCTCCGGCGCGTGTCGCTCACCGTCAGAAGTCCGAAGGCGAGGCCCCGTATTGAATCGCCGGAGCCGCCGTGCGGGGCGTGGCGCGCGCTCATGGGTTAAGGGCCGCGGTCACCCGACGGAGGATGCCGGGGGCGTCCAGGCCGATTTCGGCGAGAAGTTCGGCGCGTGAACCGTGAGTGACGAATTCATCCCCGAGCCCGAGACGCAACATGGGCGCGCACGACAGTCCGTCCTCGGACAGAGCGTCCAAGACCCCTTCGCCGAACCCCCCGGGGAGGTTGTTCTCTTCGATTGTCACGAGGAGTTTTGCCGTCTTGCGCAGGTGACGCAGCGTGGGGAGGTCGAGCGGTTTGACGAATCGGCAATTCACGACGCCCGCCGAGACACCCTTCGCGAGTAGCTCCCGGCCTACTGTCGTCGCCGTTTCGACCATGGCGCCGACGGCGAGGAACATGACGTCGCTCCCCTCTTCGATGACCTCCCACGAACCGACAGGCAAGACTTTCGGCGGCCGCAGCGGGTCGAACCCCTCCGGCACGGTGTCGCGCGGATAACGAATCGAGAAGGGTGCCGTGTCCTGCGACAGCGCCGTCCACAACAGGTCCCGCAGCTCGTTGCCGTCCCGCGGCGCCGACACGACCATTCCGGGCACGCAGCGCATGTAAGACAGATCGAGAACGCCGTGGTGCGTCGGTCCGTCGGCCCCAACCACTCCGGCGCGATCGATCGCGAAGATCACCGGGACCTGCTGGAGAGCAACGTCGTGAACGACTTGGTCGAACGCGCGCTGGAGAAACGTCGAGTAGATCGCCGCGACCGGCCTCGCCCCCTCGCATGCCATGCCCGCCGCAAAGCAGACCCCGTGAGCCTCGGCGATTCCGACGTCGTAGAAGCGCGAAGGAAACGCCTCTTTGAAAGCGTTGAGTCCCGTCCCCGACGGCATCGCGGCGGTGATCGCGACCATCTTGGGAAACGCGGCGGCGGCCTCGAGCATCGCTTGGCCGAATACCGTGGTGTACCCCGGCCGCCCGGGCGATGCGACGGGGATCGCCTTGCCCGTGACTTTGTCGAACGGCGCCACGCCGTGGAACCCCTCGTGGTCGGCCTCGGCGGCGGGAAGTCCTTTTCCTTTGCGGGTCATGACGTGAAGGAGCACCGGTCCCTGTCGGTCGAGGACCTTGGGGAGGAGGTCGAGGAGCATCGGGAGGTCGTGACCGTCGACGGGACCGATGTAGTTGAAGCCGAGCGCCTCGAATAATCCGCCGGGCACGAGGGCCGTTTTGATCGCGGACTCGAGGCGTGTCGCCAAGGAACGCGCCGTTCCCCCGACGCGTGGAAGACGTCCCACCGCGTCGAGACCTTCCTTGCGCAGTCGGCGGAGATGAGGATTGGTTTGGATGTTCGTCAGGTAGTGCGCCAGAGCCCCGACGTTAGGTGAGATCGACATGCCGTTGTCGTTCAAGATGACCAGAAGATCGCGCGCTGAGTGGCCCGCGTTGTTCAGCGCCTCGTACGCCAGACCGCCGGTCATCGCGCCGTCGCCCATGATCGCTACGACCTTGCGTCGTGCCCCGACCAGGTCCCGTGCGGCGGCGAGGCCCAAAGCGGCGGAAATTGCCGTCGAGGCGTGACCCGCGCCGAAGGTGTCGTAAGGACTCTCCGCGCGCTTCAAGAACCCTGAGATACCTCCGTATTGGCGAATGCCCCACAGTGCGTCCTTGCGACCGGTGAGCACCTTGTGCACGTAAGCTTGATGCCCCGTATCCCAGACGACACGATCCTCGGGGAGGTCGAGGATACGTACGAGGGCGACGGTCAGCTCGACGACGCCGAGGCTGGCCCCGAGGTGTCCCCCTTTCTGCGACACCACGTCCACGATGTACTCGCGAATCTCGGCGCACAGAGTGGTGAGTTCGGTCGGCGTGAGCCGCTTCAGATCGGCAGGCCCCGATACACGGTCGAGGATGGCGCCCGCTTCCGAGCGGTCCCTCACGACCTCGTCCATGGGAGCTCCTCTCTCGGCGTCACTCTCGCAGCGCGGCCTCGGTCCATTCCGAACGCTAAGGCGCCTTGGGAACCGCGCCGAGAGACTGGAGAAGTTGGTCGACCTTTGCGTGAAGCAACTCGAGATCCCCATTGTTGTGGATGACCCGATCGGCGAGAACAAAAGTCGCCAGGAGCTGCTGGCCGGCCGGGTTCGAGCTGTTCTCCTGCCGTTCCCGGGCCGCAAACTCCTCGAACGAGACCGGATCTCCCGGACGGGCCCTCGATCGCGATCGCGCGAAGCGGAGCTCGGCAGGTGCGTCGACGCCGATCAGGAGGAAACCCGGAACCCGTCGGAGGGTTTCGACCTCCGCAGGATTCCGGATCGAATCGACGGCGTCCCATCCATCCAGTCGCGGGAGCAGGCGCTCCGCGAGCACGCCGACTCCGCCCTGTTCGCGCAAAAGCGTACCGATCCGGATGAGATGCTCGCGCTCGGGAGGAAGTCCACGGGCGGCGGCCTCCTCGCGGACAATATCGGAGAGGGAATGGACCGCGAAGCCCCAGGTCCGCAGATACGCGGAGAACTCCCCCTTGCCCGCGGCATTCGGGCCCGTGACACCGAGAACGAGCGTCATCGTGTCAGGGCGTATCGGAAGGACTCTCGGGATCCGGGTCGCCGGCAGGCGTGCCGTCCTGGCCTTCGTTGCTGACGGGCGGGGGCGGCGGGTCCGCCGGTTTCGTCGGCACGAGAGCAAACTGAATCGGCGGCATCACCTTCCCCGGAGGCATGATCACCTGGGGAGGTCCACCCGGAGTCGCGGGGATCGCCGGGTTGAAAATGCGCCGACTATTGGCTACGGGTTGTTCGATGATCGCACCACCGACGGCGGGGATAGGAACCGCATCGGCAGCCTCACCGAGCATGACCCCCGCCGTACCCTTCGAAGATCGGCGAACGAGACCCTGGGGATCCGGAGCTCCGTGGATCGTCGTGTCGGCTACGGCACCACCTGGCGCACCGGCAATCGCTTGATTGGAGGGGTGGAAGACCGGATTGAGAAACACGTTCTGGCCAGCGCTAACGATTTTGTCGACCATCGCCATGGGGAAGGCGATGAAGCTGTTTGCGCCGAGGTCGAGTCGCACCATCTGTTTTTCTTTTTCGACTGCGTGGGAGCGCACCGTCATCTCGGCGCCGTTGGTGAAGTGGACGACCTCATCGGCAAATGCGGCCAGAGGAAGTGTTCCGATGGCCGCAACCACCAGGACAATGGGGCCGAAGCGTTTGGTCGTCATGGAAATCTCCCTTCCTGCAGGACGAACGACTACCCGGTGAGTGTACCCCTACAACCTGGGGCCGACAACCGAGGCTGGCCTCCCGGGGGCCTCGTATGGCGGGGGTGCCGGACCCCCCATAGAATGAATCGGATGACGATCCCGGTCGCCTTCCTCGTGAGCCTGCTCTTCGCCCTGTCGCCGGCTGAATCCGCTTCCGGCGGCGGTTTGGCCCTTTCCGACCCGCCGATCAAAGTTTCCGTCGCGGTTTCGCCGACGGCGGTCGGGCCGGGGGCCGATGCGGTGGTCACCGTCAAACTCGACCCGAAGCCGGGAATCAAACTGAACAAGTACCCCAAAATCAAGCTGCAGATCCCTGCGGTTCCTGGCCTCGTGGACGCTGCGGAACAGCTATTGGGGAATCCCGCGCCCCCTCCGGCCGACCAGATGGACTCCAATTACTTCCACGGCGGCGTCGACCCCCTTACGATCACACTCCACGTCGACCCGCAGGCGACGAAGGGGCGGCACGACGTCCGCGCCAAGCTGAGTTACTTCTATTGCGTCGCTGCCTCCGGTTACTGCGCTCCCGCCAAAGTCGAATTGACGGTCCCCGTCATCGTGCGCTGACGGCGACGCCCCGTCGCGCCACGCGCACGCCCAGCAGCGTCGCGCCGGTTCGTGCGATCGCCCGGGCAACGTCGTCCCGCCGGCCTTCCCGCACGAAGGCCACCATGCATCCCCCGCCACCCGCCCCGCAGACCTTGGCGCCCAACGCCCCGGCCCGACGCGCGGCAACGTCGGCCGCGCGAAGCGCATCGGTGGCGACCGAGGGTGCGAGACTGTAGCGCAGCCGGCCTTCTTCGCCGAGGAGGCGTCCGATCTCGTCGAGATCCCCAGCGAGTACGGCATCACGCATCGACCGCGCGAGTCGCGCGATCGTTTCCAATCTTCGCGTCGTCGCCGCGTCCTTCTCGACGTACCGCCGGAACATGTCCCAATTGGAAAACCCCGATTGCCTCGGCTGGCCGGTGTAAGCGAGCACGAGCCGGCTCGAGAGTTCGCTCGCATGAGGAAGCGGGTGGCGAACGACGCCATCGAGACCGTGCTGGTAGGCCGCCAGTCCTCCCCAAAGCGCCGCCAGGTAGTCCTGGTTCCCCGTCGGCACGCCGATCTCCCGCGTCTCGAGGTTCATCACCCGCCTGAGCAACGCATCCTTCGAAAGGCGCTCCCCCGTCGCGCGGGCGAGCGCAGCGCCGACGGCGATTCCGAGCGACGAAGACCCGCCAAGGCCCGCACCGGCCGGCGCCTCTGCTTCGCAGGTGAGCGTCAGGGGAACCCCCGGGGCGAACGCCTGCGTCAGCCGGACCAGCCACGACAGCGGGCCGCGGAATGCCGACGCGCTCAGCGGAAAATCGTGAAGGGAGTTGCGCCCCCGATCGACACTTCGAATCTCGAGCCGCCGGTCGCGCCGAGGCCTCACGCTCGCGTTCGCCATCAAATCGACAGCAAGGTTGACCGTGACGGCACCTTCGATCCAATGGGAAATGGGCCAGATGTCGAGCGTCCCTCCCGCCAGATCGATGCGCGTGGGAGCCGCGGATTGAGCGTGGCGTAGCGTCACGGTGCCCTCGCCTATCGAACGACGGCCACGGCGAGGTGGTCGGGGTCGAGATAAAGCAACGCCACGCGTTTGACGTCCTCGGCGCGAACCTCGCGCAATGAGTCGACGAAACGCCGCTCGTCTCCGGGCGCGAGCCCGTGCATCGCCTCGATGCCGGCCTCATAGGCGAGGCTGATCCTCGTCATGCGCCGCATCAACGCGGCGCCACGGGTGACGTTGACCGCCCGCTCGACCTCGGCTGGGGTTGGGGTCGCGTCGCGAAACGCGCGCACGCCGCTCGCTATTCCCGCACGGGCTTCGTCCAGATTCTCAGGGCGTGTCCCCATCGCGACATCGAAGCGCATCCGCCCTCCCCACGGGCGGAGCGACGCCCCGATCGTGTACGCGAGTCCTTTCGTCTCGCGCAACTCGAACGCCAGACGGTCGGAGAGCATCGTCACGGCAATCGTCAGCGCCGCTCGATCCCCTGGTGCCACGTCGAGGACCCTCCCCAGGGCGAGATAGGACTGACTCTTGCCGAGCTTCACCTCGACCAGCGACGTTTGCGGCACGAGCGGCGGTGGATCCGTTTTCTCGATCGCGTCGCCCGCCGGGAGCGGGCCGAAGTCCGCGTCGAGCGCGCGCACCACGTCGGCGGTCCCAACCGGACCGACGACGGTGACGATCGCCCTCCGTCCGACGGCGAAGGCGGCGTGATAGCGGTTGAGCTTATCGAGCGTGACCGCCTGAAGGGACGCCTCGGTTCCATACACGGGTTTCGTGAGCGGGCTTCCGGGCGCCTCGAGCGCGTCGAGCGCGGCGGCGGCGACCTCGCGCGGCGAACCGGCGCGAC
>JANMVW010000238.1:0-33008 GCA_031393555.1 Acidobacteriota bacterium | reverse complement strand
GTCGAGCCGCCCATCGACCCGGAGAACGAGCGCATCGGACCCCGAAAGATGAGGAATCAGGACTCGAATCGAGCGTCTGATGCTCTCGACGTAGGCTCGGTTCACGCGGACAGCCGTTCCGTCTTCGGGTTTCCGGTCGGGCCGGCGTCCGCTTCCCCGATGAGGGGCGGGATCGACGTCGTACACATACCGCGACTTTGCACCGACCGCGGTCCCGATTCCGAGGGCGCGGTCTTGGCGGCCGATGAACGACTCGAAGTGGTCGTGGACAACGGCCTCTGCCAGAGCGGGGAGGTGAGCGCCACACCGCGCATGAAAGAGGATGGCGTGCCGGCCGAGGCGCTCGGCCTGCCGGGTGACGGTGGTCTTGGCGCAGTGGAGCGAACGGGAGAGCTGTCGATGGCACGAGCACGCGGCCAGGCCGGAAGCGACAGGGACGAGGAGCTCGGGCCGCTTGAGGTAGTAGGTCGTGGAGAACGTCTGCCGGGAACACGTGCGCTCGCAGTCGAGACAGAGGAAGCGCGGGATGCGCTTCGGCGAGCGCTTGGTGCGGTACGAGCCGTTGCGGTGGAAGCCCTTCCCGCGGGCCCGGTGGGCGACGCATTCCGGCCACGGGCGGAAGGGTGGATCGAACCGCGAAGGACGTCCGTCTTGAACGGGGGATTTCGGCCAACGCATGGACCAGAGGAAGAGCAAACGGTGGGCCGGTCTGGAACGACGCCATCCCGGGGTTTCGTCGTCCGCCGATTGTCCGCACCGTCCGTAAGCGGACGGTGCGGACGTTCAGTCAATCAACAAGCTTGCGGCCACCGTGGCGGCAGAATGTCGCGCACGGCACCCCGCTGAGAACTCCTCGGCCGTCCGCCGATAGTGCTCCTGCCGCTCGATCATCTCCCGCACCAGCGCGGGCGCTTCCGAAAGATCAGCCACGATCAGCCCAACGGCCCCCGCGGGCTCGCCTTTCGGAATCGACGTCGTCGTGAGACTTGAAAGGGCGACTTCCGTGCTTCCATAAGCGTTCCGCAGCGACAGGTCGAGGATGCTCGCCTCGTTCGCGATACGCACCAGAGCCCTTACGGGAAGCGTGAGTTGGCGCGGGCCGAGGATGTGTGAAGAGGTGGACAGCTCGACCCCGGCGGCATTGAACTGGTGCACCTCTAGGGCCACGAAGACACCCGGATCGAGCGGCGCCTTCCACGTAAGAGATACGAGGAGGTCCCTCACGGGCGGTTGGATGTCGAGCCGCAATCGCTCCGGAGTCACGCCGAAGCTCGCGTCCGACAGGACGGGACATTCCGGTCCGTGAGCCGCTGCGAGCGCGTCGAGATGGAGTTGGATGGACTCCGCGATCTGATCCGCAAGCCAGCTGGCCGCCGGAACGAGCACGCTGACGCCGGCGCAGAGCATCTCGAGCAACACGCCGCTACACCGCGTGTAGTAGCGCTCGGCGTCGTACAGGAGAAGCCCGACGTCCGTGTCTCGGACGAGCTCGACGTAGCGATCGCGGGAAAGACCGATGGGAGCGAACACGACGGGCTCGATCCCGTCCTGCGCATCCGCGGGAAGCGAAAGGTGCAGCTTTCCCGGTCGCGCCTGGACCACGAGCTGTACGCGCCCGGTCCGCAGGTGGGGATGCCACAGGTCGTCCACGAGCCGCTGCAAGTGCGAGGTGCCCTTCTCGCGGCGGTTGTGTCCGAGGAAGGCGACGCGGAGCGGTCTCCCCTGCCCCGTCGCAAGATCCCTCGGCACGAAGGCTTCGTCGATGGGGTAAGCCAGCGCCTTGAAGCTCCCCACGTCGAGCCGCGCATACTGCCTGACGAGCGCTTCGGTCGTGCAGTGAAGCTTCAACCGGTGCTCGCCGAGCGGGGCGAGCGCGCGCGCGAGGACACCGCGCACCTTCGCGGCGAGCGGCTCCTGGCTCGCGTAGTCGCCCTCGCGGCCTCGAAACAGATTGAGGTGGAACTGCACGTGCCAGCTCGCCCGGCGCGAAGCCGGCTCGGCCGCAAGCCAACGGGCGAGCCCTTCAAAGTCCAGCTCCGACATCGTCGCCGCGAAAACCACGTCGCCGTCCTCGAGCGGGACGCGGCGGAAGAGCTCGGCGCAGCACGCGACGAAGGAGCGGACCCGCAAAGCGCGCAGGAGGCGCGTCGCGATCATGGGCCGATGATCGGCGTCGTAGGTGTGGCGGGTGTACGTCGAGTAACGAAAGACGCGATGCACCTCGACCTCGGGGAAGTCGGGGCCCAGCTCTCCGAGGCGCCGGTTCGCCGCGAGCACGGGGTGGAAGCCCAGCTCTCCCGCCGCCCGCAGCAGGAGCCGGGCGTAGGCGTAGTGATGCCCGACGAACCCGGTTAACGACTGGTCGAGGAGCACGAAGCGCGGCGGTGTGCGTCTCGTCGTCAACGCGCGCCCCTCACCGGTACTTGGCGAGGACGTCCTCGACCGACATCGTCTTCCATCCGCTGGCAC
This sequence comes from Acidobacteriota bacterium, assembly GCA_031393555.1. Taxonomy (GTDB): domain Bacteria; phylum Acidobacteriota; class Polarisedimenticolia; order Polarisedimenticolales; family DASRJG01; genus DASRJG01. The sequence continues at coordinate 30,539 of JANMVW010000238.1, read as the reverse complement.
GACGCCGTTTGGTCCCCGACTGGAGGCGGGTCCACGCCGAGAGCGCCCGGAACCCCCACCCCCCGCGCCTTCCGAGCGCGAGCTTCGCTCGACGGCTTCCCGAAACCTCCCCACGCTCGAGGAGACAAGCGGACACGTCCATGAACCGTTCGAAATCCCGGGCCTCGATCGCTTCGCGCAGGATCCGGCGCGCCATGTCGGTCATGAGGACGTCCACGATGCGAACCAGCTCTTCGCGATCGGCGTGAGAGACGCCGGGAAGTCCCGCGGCCCAGTCGCGCGCCACCTCGCTCGAGCGGCGCAGCATGTCGATCGGAAGGCCACGGGAGAAATTCGAATCGGTTTCGGAAAACAGCGCCCCGAGGCGCAAGTCGGCGACGAAGGGAAAGGCCGCCGCGGCCTTCACCGTGAACAAGACGTCACCCATGGGAACCGGCACGAGCGCCCCGAGGGTGTCACGAACCGACGTGCGAAACACGCAGCCCGTCCAGACGAAAGGGTGCTCGAGCATCAGGCGCGCGCTCTCGCCAGCCTCGTGCCGCCCGGGACGCCAGTGCTTTGCGGGGCGGAGGCGGTGGGTGCCGCGGCTGACGTCGTAGAGCACGGTCTGCGAGGCGTAAAACCCCGCGTCGGGATTGCGCAGGAGGTGGTCGACGGCGCGCCGGTAGAAGTCGGGGAACAGCAGATCGTCATCGGAGAGGAAAGAGAACATCTCGGTTCGAACCGCGTCGAGCCCGGACTGGAAGTTCGGGTAGGCGCCGATGTCGACGGGGTGCCTTTGGTACGTCACCCTCGCATCGCGGCTGACGATCTCGCGAACGACGTCTTCGGTGGCGTCGCCCGAAGCGTTGTCGCTCACGAAGACGCGGAGGTCGGTCCAGGTCTGCGCGAGGACGCTCTCGATCGCGCGCCGGAGCAACTCTGGGCGGCGCCGGGTCGGGATCACGGCCGTCACCGTGGGGCCGGACCGGGTCACGTCGCGTCGACCGGACGCAGAGCAAGGCCTGCGCGCGCGCACATCTCGCGGTCGTCGCCAGGGACCGCGCGCCCGGCCTCGCCGCACAGCGCGTATGCCGAAATCCCCGTCACCTCCCCCTCCAAAAATCCACGGCGCGCCTGAGCCCGGCGTCGAGATCGAGCGAGGGGGTGAACCCGACTTCGTGCCGAAGCCTGCGCGCCGTGGTCGCGAGCCTCGGCGGTTCGAAGGCCGGCGCCTCGCGCGCCCCAAAGCGCACGAGATCTTCGCGCCCGATGAGCTTCGCAACGCGCGTCACGACTTCGCCGACGGAAACCGAGGTCCCCGAGGCGACGTTTACGACGCCTGCAACCGGCGCGTCGACGAGGGCCGCAAACGCCGCCCCCGCATCCTCGCTGCTCAGGAAATCGCGCTCGGCGCGGCCGTCGCCGACGGCCGCGGGCAGGGCCGCGAGTAGCGCCTTGGCGACCGTGGGGACGAGGCGCCCGGGGTTCTCGTGCGGACCATACAGAAAGAAGAGGCGCCCCCAGGCGGCGGTGAACCCGTGAACCTCGGCCGTGGCGGCCGAAAGGTGCCACATCGCGAGCTTCGCCCGGCCGTAGAGGGTCGCCGGGCGGTCGGCCGCCAGCCCTTCGTCGAGCTCGCCCGCCGACCAGTCATACTCGGCGCAGCTGCCCGCGCCGACGAAACGACGCCCGCCCGCGCGTCCGAAGGCCTCGAGAAGCTCACAACTCGCCTTCACCCACCGCAGGTTGGCCTCGGAGGTCCAGTAGGCTCGGGGCTCGGTCGTCCACGCGAGGTGCAGCAGGTGGGTCGGCCGCACCGTCTCGACGAGCCGCGCCGCGGCGCCCGGTGCGAGCAGGTCCGCGGTGTGCCATTGGGCATGCTGCGGGAGCGCCTCGCTGGGCTTGGACGTTACGCCGTGCACCTCGTAGCCGGCTGCGACGAGCGACGGGAGCGCGTGCCGCCCCACGAATCCCGAGGCGCCGGTGACGAGGACCCGGCCTTTCAATCCCGCAGGCACAGGAGGAATCCGTCCGGGGAGGCCGTGATCAGCAGACTCGCCTCAAAGTCTCTGTCGATCGCGAACCGATCGTTTTGCGCGAGGAAGGCGTGTACTGCCGTTTTCGGGCTGTTCCCGGGCCCCCAAGGCCGGTCCGGATAGGTCTCGCCGGGAAGATCCTCGATGATCGTGTCCATCGCGAGGAGGTAGCTCCCTGCCTTGACGAGCGGCGAGTACAGCTCGAGCTCGCGCAGGACGTGGTCGTGGGTGTGCATCGAATCGAGGATGACGAACGGCCGTTTCTTGCCGGCTGCCGCGGCAAAGACCTTCGCGACGACCTCGGGAGCGATGGACGAGCCCTCGATCAGCCGGATCCGCTTCGAGAGCGGGTGCGCCTCGATCGCCGCGCGGTTGTGCGACCGGATGTCTATGTCCACTCCGACGACCTCCGCCGGTCCCCCGATCAGTTCGAGGATCGACGCGGACAGGATCAAAGACCCCCCGTGCGCGATCCCGGTTTCGATCACGACGTCCGGCTTGACCGTGAAGATCAGTTGCTGGATCGCTACCAGATCCGGGGGGAACTGGATCACGGGGCGACCGAGCCAGGTGAAGTTGTGGGACCAGCGGTACGGAACCGTCCGCGCGAGCAGCTCGAGTGCGAGGCGGCGCACCTCAGGATCGTCCGCCATCCGCCTGATCGTCTCCGGATCGTTCGCAATGCTCATCGCGTGGGCCCTCAGTGCTCGCGCACGTTCCAGTCGTAGGGGATCATGTTCTTGAAGGGATCGAGGCGCGTCGAGCGCGCGGGGTCGTGCGGCTCGGTGCAGCAGTTCGCGACGATCGCGTACGGATCGCTCATCCCCTTGAACCCGTTCCAGACCTCGGGCGGGATGATGACGAGCGCGTAGGCGTCGGGCCCCAAGAAGACCTCTTGGATCTCTCCCAACGTCGGCGAACCGGGGCGGTCGTCGTACAGGACGAGCTTGATCCGCCCGTGCACGCACGCATAGTTCAGCGTCATGCCGCGGTGGCGGTGCCACCCCTTGACGACCCCCTTGTAGACCGTCGAAAAATAGATCTCGCCGAACTTCTGGAAGTGCGGATCGGTCGCCCGCAGCATGTGCAAAATCGTGCCGCGCTCGTCGGGGATCCTGCGCAGCGGAACGATGGCGACCCCTTGGATCACGAGAGCACCTCCTTGCCGACGGCCCGAACGGTCGGGATGGGAACGACGAAGACGCCCCCCGCATTGAGGTACGCCGCCTGCTGCCTGAAGATCTCGTCGGCGAAGTTCCACGTGAGGAGCAAGACGGCGTCCGGTCGCTTCTCCATCAAGGCCTCCGGTCCCACGATCGGCAAATGGTTCCCGGGAGTGTACCTCCCCTGCTTCACCGTGCTCCGGTCGGCGACGAAGTCGAAAAACTCGGCTCCGAGTCCAAACGCGTTCATCAGAGTCGAGCCCTTCGCCGACGCCCCGTACGCCGCGAGGCGTTGCCCCGCCGTCTTACGCTTGCGCAACTCGCCGACCAGCTCGTTCCGCAGCGCGGTGACCCGCGCAGCGAAGTCCTCGTAAAAACGCGCCGCGCCCATGCCGCGGCCGGATTCTTCGTCGAGCAGCAGCCCGACCGCATCGGCCACCGGGCGCCCCGCACGCTCCAGGTAGATCCTCAAGGACCCGCCGTGGATCGGTTGCCGCTCGACGTCCGTGACCGCCAGCCCGTGACGCGCAAAGACCGACGACACCGCATGCAGCGAGAAGTAGCACAGGTGCTCGTGGTAGATCGTGTCGAATTCGAGGGCCTCGATCATGTCCCCCACGTACGGGAACTCGATCGCCGCCAGGCCGTCGTCCTTCAGAAGCTCCGCGATCCCGGCCGCGGTCCCGTTGAGGTCGGCGACGTGCGCGAGGACGTTGTTCGCGATGACGACGTCCGCACGCATGCCGTCCGCGCTTAGGCGGCGCGCCAACTCTTGTCCGAAGAACACGTTTTCGGTGCGGACCCCGCTCGCTTCGGCCGCCGCCGCGATGTTTCCCGCCGGCTCGATTCCCAGAACGGGGATACCCATCGCGACGAAGTTCTTCAGGAGATAACCGTCGTTGCTCGCGATCTCGACGACGAGAGAGGTGCTGCCGAGCTTCCGGCGGGTCACGAGGTGGAGCGCTTCCGCGCGCGCGTGCGCGAGCATCGTTTCGGAAAACGAGGAGAAATAGAGGTAGGTCCCGAACAGGACCTCCGGGTCCACGGTTTCTCGGATCTGAACGAGGGCGCAGCACGGGCAAAAGGCCAGGGTGAGCGGATACCGCGGCTCGTGACGCGCGAGATCCTCCACCGACAAGAGTGCGTTGGCGAGCGGTAGTTCTCCCAGTTCGAGAAGCGTCGAAAGCCCCGGGTCGCCGCAGGACCTGCAACCCGGAATCGTCGTCACCGCCGTCACCTTGCGGCTCCCGCCCACGGGAGGCCGAGGGCCTTGGCGCGGGCGGTGAAGCTCGCGATCTGACCGCGCGTGAACGCGGCGCGGTCCGCACCGCGCACTGCCGCCTTGTACCACGCGACGGTCGCTTCGATCGCCTCGTTCACACGCCAGGTCGGGCGCCAAGCGAGTTGTTGTGCGGCCTTTCCGGCGTCGAGGGACAAGTAGCCGGCCTCGTGGACGGCGTTGGGCTCCCGCGCGTCGATCCACGACCCGCTCCCCCAGGCCCGGTGCATGTGCTCGGTCAGCTCGGAGACGGGGATCGCGTCGCTTTGGTCGGGGCCGAAGTTCCATGGACCGGCGAGGCCGTAGGCACCGTCTTTGAACATGCGCGCGCCGAGCCACAAGTACCCCGACAGCGCATCGAGCACGTGCTGCCACGGACGGACGGCGCCTGGATTGCGCAAGCGCACGGGCTGCCCCGCGGACAGCGACCCCATGATGTCGGAGACGACGCGGTCCGAGGACCAGTCCCCTCCGCCGATCACGTTTCCGGCCCGGACCGTGGCCAGGGACACCCCGTGCTGCGCGAACCGCTCCGGCGCGAAAAACGAACGCCGGTACGAGGCCGCCACGAGCTCGGCCGCCCCCTTGCTCGCGCTGTACGGGTCGTGCCCGCCCAGAGGGTCGTCCTCCGTGTAGGGGCGGCGCAGGCCCCGGTCTTCGTAGCACTTGTCGCTCGTCACCACGACGACCGCACAGGGCCGCCCCAGGGTTCGCACCGCGTCGAGCAGGTGCACGGTTCCCATCACGTTCGTCGCGAAGGTCGCCACCGGCTCCACGTACGCCGTCCGGACGATTGCCTGCGCCGCCAGATGAAAGATCACGTCGGGCTTGGCGTCATCGACTTCGCGAAGTACGGTCTCCAAAGAGCGCACGTCGCCTCGGTGGTCGGTGAGGCGCGCGGCCAGACCGAGCATGTCGAAGAGGCTCGGATCGGTTGCGGGCGCCAGGGCGAGGCCCGTCACCTCGGCGCCGAGCTCGAGTAGCCACTCCGCAAGCCAACTCCCCTTGAACCCCGTGTGGCCGGTGACGAGGACCCGGCGGCCCCTCATGACCCTCAGGCCGGTCGCCGCGTCACCAGACATGCCACGGCGCCTTGCGGGACTCCCAGTGCTCTCGCAGGATCGTCAGCTCGCGCACCGTGTCGGCGCACTGCCAGAAGCCGTCGTGCTCGTAGGCCATCAGCTGGCCGTCCCGGGTCAGGTCGGCCATGGGCTGGTGCTCGAGGGCGCAGGTCGGGTCGTCCGAGAGATACTCGAACATCTTTTTTTCGAAAGCGAAGAACCCGCCGTTGATCAGGCCGGTGCCGACCTGCGGCTTTTCGGAGAACATCCCCACGCGCGGGCCCTCGACGATCAACTCGCCGAAGCGCGCCGGCGGGTGCACCGCGGTGACGCTGGCGATCCGCCCGTGGGAGCGGTGGAACGTCACGAGGGCGTCGAGGTCGACGTCCGCGAGGCCGTCGCCGTAGGTCAACAGGAACGTCTCGTCCCGAACGAATCGCTCCACGCATTTCACGCGGGCGCCCGTGAACGTGTCGGCGCCGGTCTCGGCCAGCGTGACCGTCCACCCCTGCTCGCCGTGCTTGCCGTGCACCGCGACCGATCCGCCCGCGCCGAGCGTGACCGTCACGTCGTTGTGCCGCGCCTCGTAGTTGAGGAAGTAGTCGCGGATGACCTCGCCCTTGTAGCCGAGGCAAAGCACGAACTCGACGTGTCCGAACCGCGCGTAGTACTTCATGATGTGCCACAGGATCGGCCGGTCGCCGACTAAAACCATCGGCTTGGGCATGACTTCCGACTCGCGGCCCATGCGCGTTCCGCGGCCACCGCAAAGGATGACGACTTGCACGTTGAGACCTCCAGATTGCGGATTATACGGGGACGCGCCGTTCTCATCCTCCGCAAGAGCGCACCACTTGCTGCGCACACGCGCCGGTGCCTTGCGGGCGCTCAATCCCGGAGCCGTCCGTGCCATAGGAGCCCTCGCGGTCGGCGTGAACCGGGACGATCAAGTAGTAGGTGTTCCCCGCGGCGGGGGTGAGGCTGAACGAGAGCGCGCCCCCGGTCGAGCAGGTCCGCGGCGTGCGATCGGTGAAGCCCCCGAGTTGTCCTTCGTAGACCGCGTAGTCCCCGTCGGCGGTGGCGCACGAGGCGCCCCAACGCAACGTCACGGCGTCGTTTTCGGCCTTGTCCAGCCTCAGCGGAGTCCCCGGGAGGGCGCCTCCGTCGGGGACGCTGCCCGCGCCGACGCACGACGGAGCGGCCTGACATTCGTCCGGGACGTGATTGAGGTCGCAGTCCTGGCTGGTGTGGCCGGCGAGGTCCGTGACGTCCGAGACGCCGTTGCCGTTGCAGTCCGGAAAGAGTCGCACGTAGTACACGTCTTGCTCCGCGTTGAACGTCGCGCAGTACGCGACGTCGGCCCCGGCATCGTCCGAGACGAGGGTCGAATAGTCGCCCATCTTGCTCTGTTGGGGCCAGCCGACGAAGCTATCGAACGAAGGGCTGGCCGGGACGTTCGCGGACCAGGTCGCGCCCGCGTCCCATGAGTACGCATAGTAGAGACGAGAGATGTTGCTGACGCCGCTGTCTCTGGTGTCGAACCAGATCGCGTCGATCCGTCCGTTGGGAGCGACGGCGTGAGCGGCAAGCCACTGCCAGTTGGCGTCAGACGGGTCATCGTTCACGCGCACGGGCAAAGACCAGTGAGCGCCATTGTCGATGCTCCGTGTGAAGGCGACGTCCATCGGGTCCGTTCCTGCGATGGGGATCACGGACGCCAGGACGTACACGTTTCCGCGAGTGCTCCCGGTCGAATGATCCGCCGCCACGTTGCCTTGACCGAGCAACCCTCCCGGGTTCGGCCCCTCTCCGAAATCCATGCTCCCACCCAGATCGATTTGCCTCCCGGTGAACGCCAGCGGCGTCCCCGGGTTCGGCGGACCCACGGACTGCGCCACGACGAAGTGGTCGAAATCCTGGGTGACCGTGCCGTCGATCCCGGTGGCGAACAGCGTGCCATCCGGCCCGACGGCGAGCGTTCCGAAAGTCGGCGAGGTCGCCATCGGGACCGGAGTCTCGAAGCTCTGACCTCCGTCCACCGAGCGCGTGAGGACGTCGGGGTCGCAGCACGAAAAGAACCGCTGCCAGATGCCGTAGAGACTGCCGTTGGCCGGTCCGCCCGTGCGGTCGACGACGAGCCAGTTCTTGTCGCCGCCAAACGACGGGACCGGGGCGCTCCAACTCACGCCGCCGTTTGTCGATTTGAAGACGTCCAGCGTGAAACCGCTCTTCAGGCTCTGGTAGTAGAAGACTCCCGACGCATCGACGTCGATCACGGGATCGCTTCGAAACGTCCCCGGCGTGAGGACACCCGGGAAGGTCCAGCTTTGACCTTTGTTGAACGTGTAGCCCCATCCCCCCTGGCGGAAGTTGGACGTCACCGAATTGAACTGCCGCCAGCCGACGACCATGTTGTTCCTGTTGACGGGGTTGACCGCAATCGACGGTTCGTTGGCCGCGTCGCCGACGATATTTCGCCCTTGGGCATCCACGTTGATCTGCACGCTGACGTAGGGCCCCGTGGCCACCCGCTTCGCGGGAGAGCGCGCCTCGAGCCTGTCGCGAGGAGACTCGACCGCGGGCGCCTGGTCCCTGGTTTCCGGCGGCAGCGGAGCTCGCGCGTCGGCGAGACCGGGAAGGAGGGCGACGAGGAGGGCGACGGCGGCTCGTGGGCTGGGCGGCATGGAAGATCCTCCGGGATTTCATTGTATCTTTGCGCTTCCGCATTCGGGTTAAGCAACGCCTCCGAGGACGTAAACGATGCAACTCACGATCTCCTTGCGACGGGTGGCGATCATCCTCGTCACGGTGCTCGTCGTGCTCGTAGCCGCCGGGATTTGCGCCGAGTACGCGCGGTACATGCTCGGGAGCAAGTCTCCGCTGATCGAGTTTTTCAGCCTGACCGAAGAGAAGAACATCCCGACGTGGTGGTCGTCTTTCCTTCTCGCGACCTGTTCCGTCGTCCTCTACACGATTGCGGCCACCAAGAGCCGCTCGACCGGGGAATTCAAGAGGCATTGGATCGCGCTCGCCGCGATCTTTTGTTACATGTCCGTCGACGAGTTGGTCGAAATCCACGAGTGGCTCAGCTCCGTCCCGGGGCTCGGAAGTCTCCACGGCTTCCTCTATTACGGCTGGGTGGTCCCGGCGGCGATCCTCGTCGCCGTTTTTGCTCTGAGCTACCTCAGGTTCCTCTTCCACCTGCCGGTGGGCACCCGCGGCAAGGTGGCCGTCGCGGGCATGATTTTCGTCGGGGGGGCGATCGGGGTCGAGTTGATCCTGGGGGCGTGGACCGACGCCCACGACGAGTTCAATTTCGTCTGGGCCATGATCGGTCTGGTCGAAGAGACGATGGAGATCATGGGATCCTCGTTGTTCCTCTACGCCCTGCTCGAGTACCTCGGGCGGACCGCCCCGGACCTTCGCCTTGCCGTTGGCTCCGGTCGCGACGGATACTGATATGGAGACGACACCGATGGCCGCACCACGATCCGGCACTCCCTCCTGGACCTTATCCACTTGGGTCAAGTGGTCCTGGCTCCTCGTGGTCGCCGTCGTCGTTGCGCAGAGCCTCAGCTACCACTGGCGCGTGCTGCCGACGAGCGCTGCGGGCTACTTCGCGCGCGGCCGGGCGGACTACCTCAACGCCCACTTCGAGAGCGCCATCGACAACCTCACGAAATCGATCGCGCACGACCCGAAAGGCGCCGACGCGTACATGTACCGCGGTGAGGCCTACGCCAAACTGTACGAGTACGAGAAGGCGGAGGCCGACATCCAGAAGGCGCTTCAGCTCGAGCCGGACTACCCGAAATCCCACGCCGCCAGCGCGGACGTCAAGGCCGCGCGCTGGGACACGAACGGCGCGATCGAGGACTTTTCCCACGCGCTCGAGCTCGACCCGAATTACGCGAGGTGCTACCTCGAACGGGGGAAGCTCCTCTACGACAGGGAACTCTGGGACAAAGCCGCGGACGACTTCCGCCTGAGCGCGACCCGGCTCCTGACGGACAAGCAGGTCACTGCGGAGCTCCTCCTCTGGATGGCCCGCGCTCGCGCGGGCGACGCCTCGGGTGCGACGGTCGAGCTTGCGAACGTCATGCGCGTCGGAAGGATTCGCGGCGACCGGTTCTGGGCCGGCGCGCAGTTCCTGTGCGGACAGATCACCGAACCGGCCTACCTTGCGGCGGTGGGAAACCTCAAGGACGAGGACCTAGAAGCGCTCAAGGCGGAGGCCTTTTTTCTCGCAGGGGGCAGGCGCCTCGCTTTTGGCGATCGAGCGGGCGGGCTGGCTCTCATGCGCCAAACTCTCGCGACCGACGCGGACAGCTCTTACGCCTACGACCGCGCGCGCGTCGAACTTGCGACCTTGCTCGTCGGGTTCAACCCGATGGAGACCGGGCAAGCGGCCGCCGGGCTCGCGATCGCCTCCGTAACCCCCGGCGGACCGGCGGCTTCCGCCGGCATCCAGCCCGGGTGGGTCCTGATCGCGATCGACGGCGCCGCCGCGGACCAGGAGTCTTTCCTGGAGTTTCTCGCCGGCGCGAAGCCGGGATCGACGGTGGAGCTTCAGTTGAAAGACGGCGCGGGGGCTGAGGTGACGGTACCGCTGACCCTCACACTTGGCTCTTCCGCACCGACCAGATGAACCCGTCGTACCAGAAGTGCATCAGCGCGACGACGATCGTCACGTTCCATCCGACGTCGAGACCCGAAGCGATGGTCCCGGCGTCCGAGACTTCGGCCCACACCCCGTAGGCGGCCCCGATCGTCAGGAACAACGCCAACGTGGCCCACTTCCCCCACGCCACGTTTTGCAGGCGGAAGAGGCCCATCATCGTTTTTTTCTCGCTCCACCAAACGATGCCGAAGTACTGGAAGGCATGGAAGAAATTCATGATGAAGAAGGCCTGGCCGAAGGTGTTGAAGCCCCAGGTGTAGATCGACACGGCGGCGGTCGACGCCAGCAAGGTCACTTTCTGCGGCGAGACCTTGTAACCCTGCTTGTAGTACCGCCAGTATGAAAAGAGGTAGTACACGATGAACGGAATACCGACCGACAGCACGGCAAATTGGAGGTAGCGCTGCTTCGAGTCGATGTAGTCGCCCATGTGTGCGAACAACATCGCGTTCACCGCCTCGTAGTCCTGGAAATCCTTGGTGTGCCCCATTAAAACGGCTCCCGCCAAGATCGGGCCCGCATAGATCAAGATGTTCAAAAGGTAATCCAGACGCCGGCCCACGGTCGCGTCGTTCCCGACGCGTGCGTCGTAGATACGGCCGAGCCCGAAGGTCTGGAGGCTCGAGTGATAGACGTCCCACCAGGTCGCCAGCACCGCAGCCGATATGGCCACCCACTTCGAAACGCACATCGCCAGGAAGAGGACCAGCGGCACGACCGTGAAGCGCAACGGATAAAGCTCGTAGATCTTCTTGTTCCCGTTGCTCCGGAAGAACACGATGAACAGGTGGGCCATGATGAAGCTGCCCAGAAAGAGCGTATCGGGCGACTCCTTGTGGCTGAAGATCGTGACCGACATCGACGACACGCTCGAGAATGCCAGCACGAGGCCGAGGGCGAACGCGGTGAGCGGGGCGGTGATGAAGAAGATGTTGTCGTAAACGGCGCTGACGATGTAGCCGTTCGATTTTTTAACGGCGGCCGACGCCTTCCCTGCGATACCTCCGGACAAAACCGATGCTTCCGCCATGGTGCTCTTCCCTTTCCCAACAAATGCTTCCGGAAACGGACCGGAGACAAGGATTGGTACCGTCACCCGGCGGACGTGTCAAGCCGGATCAGCCCGGAAGCCCTGAAGCAGCACTCGGAGCGTCGATCAGGGGCACGCGGAGCCGTTCGGTCTCGGAGCGCCCGCGCTGTCCGTCCCGAGCGATGATTCGCCACAGGCGTTGACGCGGGACACCAGGTAGTAGAACAACTCACCCAGCGCCGGAACGGTCGTGTCCGGCGTCGAGTTCCCCGTGACGCCGTTGCTGAAGCAGGTTTGGTTGTAGCTCCAGGGTGATCCGTCGGGCAGCGCGCCTCTGTAAACGTTATACGAGCCCGGAGGGTCGTTCCACGCGATCGTCGTGTCGGTCGGCGTCTTCTCCGCTCGCACGGAGTCGTTGACGCCGTTTGGCGGCGGCACCGGAGATCCACCGCAAATCCCGGCCGTACAGACATCGCCGGCGGTGCACTGGTTTCCGTCATTGCACAATGTCCCATTCGCGGCCGTCGGGTTCGAGCAGAGCCCCGTTCCCGGGTTGCACACTCCCGCGACGTGGCATTGATCGCTCGCGGAGCACACGACCGGGTTGGCGCCCACGCACGCACCGGACTGACACGTGTCGGTCTGGGTGCACGCATCGCCGTCATTACAGGCCGTGCCATTGGCTGCGTTCGGGTTCGAGCACGTTCCCGTTCCCGGGTTGCACACTCCCGCGACGTGGCACTGATCGCTCGCGGAGCACACGACCGGGTTGGCGCCCACGCACGCACCGGACTGACACGTGTCGGTCTGGGTGCAGGCGTTGCCGTCGTTGCACGCCGTGCCGTCCGCCGCGGGGGTCACCGTGCAGGTCGAGGTTCCGTTGCACGTCCTCGTCCCGCAGGCGTCGTTCGTGCAAGTGATCGAGGTGCCGGCGCAAGAGCCGCCGGGCTGACAGACGTCGTTGTACGTGCAGAGGTTGTTGTCGTTGCAGGAGACGCCGGTACCGCTCACCGTCGCGGCCGTCGTCGCGCCGGTCGACGCACACCCGCCGACCGTGACGGTCACGGTGTACGTTCCCCCAGCCGCGCCCGTGGCATTCGGGATCGACGGATTCTGCGCACTCGAGGTGAACCCGTTCGGTCCGGTCCAGCTGTACGTCGCGCCGGCAACCGTGGATGCGCTGAGATTCAGGGTCGCGCCGGCGCAAATCGGCCCGTTGTTCGACGCGGCGGGAGCCGGCGGCGCAGCGTTCACTGTGAGGATCGCCGATGCCGACGTGACCGACTGCCCGTCCGGGTTCGTGATCGTGATCGTCTTCGTCCCCGGCGTGGCGGCGATCGTGTTCAACGACAGCGTGGCCTGCAACACGCGGTTGGTCGACGGGCTCCCCGGAATGACGATGTTGGTCGCGGGATACGGGTTGACGCTCACGCCACCCGTGACCGATGCGGCGATGTGGTTCGCGTAACCGGGACCACCGGTATCGGGGCCGGGATCGAAGAACTCGGGGCAGGTCCCGCCCCCCGTGCAAAGGCCGTTCGTGCAAGTGGGCGCGGCGCAGCTGTCGGTTCCGGTCACTGTCGACGTCGTCGAGGCGAGGCCGGCGCAAACCGGGGTCGCGGTCGCGAGCGCGGGAGGAGGAGGCGCCTTGAGTTGCACCGCGCGGATCGCCCAGTTGTTGGCCGGGGTGTCCGCATACTCCTGGAAGGTCCAGATCGTCTGATCGTCGTTGGGATCGACGTCGGTGAACGAGTAGTCTCCCCAGCGGTTTCGGGACGGGTCGCCGATCGAATAGGAGGCCAGGCCGGCGAATACGATCGTCTCCGGCGCGCGCGTTCCGCCCGAGGCGTCCGTCCTCAGGCGGCCGGCGGCCGCGACGCCGGCAAGCTCGGTGGAGGAGGCGAAGCTGGCGCCGAGCGCGACGTGCCCCTGACCCGTCTCGACAACCGTCGGGTAGAGGAACCCGCGCTCGCTGTTGATCGTGGCGCCCCCAGCCCCCGTCGAGCAGAGCGTCCCCTGCTGGGTGATCGTCGGGGTGGTGGTCAGGGTTCCGATCTCGTACCACTTCGCTCCGACGCGCCGCGTCGTCCCGCTCGTTGCCGTAACGCAGGCGCTGGTCACTTCGGCGACGTGGGCGGTCCACAGCGAGGTGACGCCGGTCAACTTGTTCTTGTGGATCGACGCCATGAAGAGCCGACGGTCCGAGACGTCGATGTTCAAAGCGGAGCCCAAAGCCGGCTGGGAGGACATGCTGGTATTGGTGATCGCAACGGTGACGTTCGCGCCGAGCGTCGGCGTCCCGCCCGGATTCGAAACCCGGCGGATGTTGATCCTGTTCAGGAAACCCGGGTCGGCTCCGATGATGTACCCCTCGGTCCAGGTCGGATCGTCGTTGTCCACGCCTCTTGGCGAGTACGGACCCGCGACGCTGGTCGTGGCGATCGTGGGGAAGCCGGTCACCACGATCGGCCCACCGGACAGGACGCTCGACTTCCGGATCACGAAGGCACTGGTCCACCGGAACGAGCCGCCCGAGGTGAACATGTTGCAGCCCGTGTAGATGGCGTTCGCGTCGATGCCGAGGCTCTGGTAGTCGCAAAAGCTCGTGGCATCCGCGGGGGCGGCCGTGCCGACGTTGAACTGGTAAAAGGTGAAGCTCATCTGGCTGCTGATGGTCGGGCCGGAGCTGACCGCGAAGACGATCTTGTTGTTCACGGCTTCGGCGATGGAGATGGCGTTGAGGATCCAGCGACCGGAGAGCCGGTCGAATCGCACCTCCGGATCGCTGATGCCACCCGCTCCGGCGACCGAGTTCCAGAACGTGACGTCGTCGACGTTCAGCGCGCCGTCCGCGGTCCCCGAGGCCTTGTTGAAGGTCCTGATCCGCCCGTTGATATGGACGACGATCTGGGTCGGACCGACGTCCCCCATGCTATCGGGCGGGATGTAGGGCGAGTCCCCCGACGCGGTGCTTATGGCCCGGAAGCTGGTGCCCACCGACTGAGGGAGCGCGGGCGGTCCAGCCAACTGAGCCTGGATTTCCGGCGTCCACGGCACCGCCGGCGCCGCCAGCATCGGAGGCGCGTTGGGATCCTCCTGCGGCTCCAGTTCGAGCTCGAACTCCTTGTGCGTCGCCCGCAGGGCCGCGAGCGCCGGAGGCGGGGCGAGGGCGGCACGCTCCATGATCTCGGCCACGGTTTGCGTGATCCCGCGTCCCAGCGTGACTGGTTTTCCCACCAGCTCACCCGAACCCGCGGGGGGTTGCGCCTGGGCAAGCTGGGCGGCCTGACTGAGGTTCGCGTGCACCTCGACCGCGGAGGCGGGATCCACGAGTTCGACGACGATGCGCACGCCCGCCGGCTGTCCGTCGATTCCGGGGACGACCTCGATCTCTCCGGTGAGAGCCGTCCCGTTCGCATCGGTCGCCCGGATCGCGCCGTAGCGCAGCGCCTTGCGCCCGTCGGGCCCCACGAGATCCACGAAGTATCCGGCGGCCTGCGGCACAAGACCGTTGCCGATCGCGAGCTCGAGCGCGAGCTTCAGCGCACCCGCCTTTCCGTCCGGCACGGACGGCGCCGGCAGCGTGAAGATCTGCTCCAGACCATCCGCGCCGTTCACGTAGCGGACGGACCCCGTCCCGAAGTCGTAGGCGACACCGTTTCCCGTAGCCGAAATCTGAGCCAGCCCGACGCGCGTCGGCTCGCCCATTAAGGTGATGTTCAAAAGGCGCAGGTCGAGAGACCAAGCGTCCGCGTCGGCGGTCCGAGGCACCGCGACGACACCCTCGGCCGTGAACGTGAGCTGCAGGTTGTTCGCCGGGTTGTCCGCCCGAAACGACGGCGCCGCACCTGCTTCCCGCCGGGCTACGTCCGCCACGACGAGGTAGCCGGTATCGGCTCCGGCTTTAGCCGAGGCGGCTTGCGCGGCTCGAGCCGCCGCCGACGGCGTGAACACGCACGCCAAGCACACGACGAAAATGCCCAGAGAGATCGCCCTGCGTTCGTTCACACGAGTCGGCATCCCATCCCCCGATTCCATTTTTCAGGCTCTTCTGCTGTCTTCCGTAGGAAGCTCCAGGACTGCCAACCCCCCGCTGAGGTTTAAATTCCGGAAGCTGGGCGTGTTTGTACGGTCAGGCGAGAACCGAGTCAAGGACAACTAGGCTAGGATCGGGCGATGCCGTCCGGGGGTCAGTCGAACTCGCGCGTAGACCTCCTCGCCGCGATGGGCGCCGCCCTGGTCGTTCTCACGTTCGTCGCCTTGTCCGGCACAACGTCGAATTCGTTTCTCAATTACGACGACGACGTCTACGTCACCGATAACCCGCACGTCCTAGGCGGGCTCAACGTTCACAGTCTCGCGTGGGCGCTCACCAGTACCGAGGCTGCGAACTGGCACCCGATCACCTGGATGTCCCACATGCTCGACATCCAGATGTTCGGGCGGAATGCCGCGCGGCACCACCTCACCAGCCTGCTGATTCACGCGTTGAACGCGGTGCTGCTTTTCCTCCTGCTCGCTCGGATGACCGGAGCGCTCTGGCGAGCGGCGTTCGTGGCGGCCTTGTTTGCGATCCATCCGCTGCACGTCGAATCGGTGGCGTGGATCGCCGAGCGGAAAGACGTGCTGAGCACGATGTTCTGGCTCCTGGCGCTTCTCGCGTGGCTGCACTGGCTCGCCTCGAAGACCGCCGCGCGCTACGGACTCGTCCTCGCGCTTTTCGCGCTCGGGCTGATGGCCAAGCCGATGCTGGTGACGCTGCCCTTCACCTTGATGCTCCTCGACTACTGGCCGCTGAAGCGGGCGACGCTTCCGCCTCTGTGGAAAGAAAAGTTGCCGCTGTTCGCGATGTCTTTGGCCTCGTGCATCGTCACCGTCATCGCGCAGCGGGCCGGCGGGGCGCTGCAAACCCTCTCGACGGTCTCGTTCCCGGCCCGCGCCGCGAATGCGGTCGTGGCCTACGTGTCCTATCTCGGGAAGACCGTTTGGCCGGCGTCGCTTGCCGTCTTCTACCCGCACCCCGGAAGCCGGCACGCGTGGCAGGCGGTCGGGGCGGCGCTCGTTCTGTGCGCCGTGACCACGCTCGCGCTCCGCTTGGCCCGGCGGGCCCCGTATTTTCTGTTCGGCTGGCTCTGGTTCCTCGGCACGCTCGTCCCCGCGATCGGCCTGGTGCAGGTCGGTGCGCAGGCGACCGCCGACCGGTACACCTACGTTCCGCTCGTCGGCCTGTTCGTGGCGACCGCCTGGGGGTTGGCCGCGCTCGTCGCGGCTCGACCCTCGACGCGCTACCTGGTGGCCGCCGTCGCGATCGGCTCGCTCGTGGTGCTCATTCCCGTCACCCGGGCACAGGTGCGAACTTTCTCCGACAACGTCTCACTGTTCGAGCATGCGCTGGCGGTGACCTCCGACAACTGCGTGGCGCAGAACAATCTCGGCTTGGCGCTCATGGGTCGAGGCCGGACCGACGACGCCGTCGCGCACTACCGCGAAGCGCTGAGAATCAAGCCCGACTACGGCGAGGCCCACAACAATCTGGCCGTTGCGCTTCGCGAGCTCGGCCGGAGCGACGAGTCGGTCGAACAACTCAAGCGGGCGTTGGCGCTCGACCCGGAATCCGCGAGCGCGCACGTCAATCTCGGGAACGCACTCGTCGCCCAGGGTGAGGTCGCCGCGGCGATCGAGCACTACGAGCACGCGTTGCGCGCGCGTCCCGGGTTTTTCGACGCGGAAGAAAACCTCGGCCTCGTGCTCGACAGGCTCGGGCGGCCCGATGAAGCGATCCCCCATTTGCGTCGCGCGTTGGAGCTGCGGCCGGACGACGCCGCGGCCCATCTCGGCCTCGGGAACGCCCTGTCCGCCACCGGCGTCCCCGACGCGGCCATGGAGCAGTTCGGCGAGGCGCTACGCCTGAGGCCGGATTTTCCCGAGGCGTACAACGGCCTGGCCATCGTGCTCGCGGGGCAACACCGGACCGCCAAGGCGATCGCGCGCTACGAGCAGGCGTTGCGCCTGCGGCCGGCCTACGCCGAAGCGCTGAACAATCTGGGGCTGGCGCTTGCGACGATGAAGCGCCTGCCGGAGGCGATCGAGCGCTTCGAGCAGGCGGTGCGGATCAACCCCGGCTTCGCGCAGGCGCACAACAACCTGGGCGTCGCCTTGGCCCAGGTGAACCGCGTCCCGGAAGCCATCGCGCAGTTCGAGCGCGCCGTTTTGATCGATCCCGGTTTCGAGCAGGCTCGGGCCAACCTCGGCAGGCTGACGCAGACTCGTCATTGACCGTCTCGTTCCGCTCTCGATCCGTGTCGTCCCGGAGACGGCCGGGCGGACGGTGCCATTCCTACCGCAACCACCCGCTCTTCAAACGCCACAAGGCGGCGCCCAGCGCATCGAGCTCTTCGCACGTGTTGTAAAACGCCAGCGAAGGACGCACGGTGCTTTCGAGTCCGAACCGGCGCAGGATCGGCTGAGCGCAGTGGTGACCGGCTCGAACGGCGATCCCTTCACGGGCGAGCGCCGTGCCGATGTCCTCCGTGCGATAGCCGTCGATCACGAACGACAAGACGCTGGCTTTCTCGGGCGCGGTGCCGATCAACCGGAGTCCGGGGATGCGCCGCAGGACGTCGGTGCCGTAGGCGAGCAGGTCGTGCTCGTAAGCGGCGATGTTGGCCATGCCGATCCGGTTGACGTAATCCAGTGCCGTGCCCAAAGCGACGGCGTCGGCGATCGTACCGGTGCCGGCCTCGAACCGCACCGGGGGCTCGTTGTAGCTCGTTTTCTCGAATGTGACGTCCTTGATCATGTTGCCACCGCCCTGCCAGGGCGGCATGTGCTCGAGGACGTCGGCCTTCCCGTAAACGACCCCGACCCCGGTGGGCGCGAAGATCTTGTGCCCCGAAAAGACGAAGAAATCGCAATCGAGCAACTGCACGTCGATGTGCGTGTGCGCAACCGACTGCGCCCCGTCGACGACCACCTTGGCGCCGTACCGGTGCGCCATCTCGATCATCGGTTGGACCGGCGTCACGGTGCCCAACGCGTTCGAGACGTGGGAGAACGAGACGAGCTTCGTGCGCGGCCCGAGCAGGCGCTCGTATTCGTCGAGCAGGACCTGGCCGCTGTCGTCCACGGGAGCCACCCGCAGCTTCGCCCCCTTCTCCTGACAGAGCATTTGCCAGGGAACGATGTTGGCGTGGTGCTCGAGCCAGGTGATGACGATCTCGTCGTCCTTCTGGATGTTGCGCCGCCCCCAACTCTGGGCGATGAGGTTGATTCCTTCGGTCGTCCCGCGGACGAAAACGATTTCGCGCGTCGCCGAAGCGTTCAGGAATCGGCGCACCGTCTCTCTGGCGGCCTCGTAGGCATCGGTCGCGCGGGCCGCCAATTGATGGGCCGCGCGATGCACGTTCGAATTCTCGTGCGCGTAAAAATGCGAGAGACGGTCGATGACCACCTGCGGCTTCTGCGTGGTCGCCGCGTTGTCGAGCCAGACGAGAGGCCTCCCGTTGAAGCTCTCTTGCAGGATCGGGAAGTCCTTTCGAATCGCTTGCACGTCGAAGGGGATCGACGTGATGTCCGTCGCTTTGAGCCCTCCCAGTTCCGAGGGGACGGCGAGGCCAACCGGGGCGGCGCCCAGCGTTTCGAGCGGCCGGAGGGACTCGACGAAGCTAAACGACGCGGGATCGTTCCACGAAACGGGGAGCGGCGTGACCGCGTGCGGAAGCTGAGGCACGTCGGAGATGCGGGCCACTTCTTCGATCGCGCGTACATCGTTCAGGAACGAAAACGCCGGCGGCAGCGCGGACATGCTCGGCGTGCTCGGCATGGCTTCGGTTCCACCCATCCACGGAATAGACTGCACGCCCGGCATCGCCGGCGTCACGGCCGCCCCCGATCGAAGTTGGCTTTCCAAGGGCGTTGTTCCCCAGGCGCCCAGGCTTGCCGCGGGCAGGCCGGGAACCTGGACCATGTCTTCGATCCCCCGGAAGTCGCTCAGGAACGAAAACGCCGGCGGCATGGCCGGTACGGCGGTCATGTCGGGAATCCGCGCCGGATCGGGTACGCCTTCCCTCGGCAGGGCTCCGAAGAACTCCGCCGCGAGGCTGACGAGCTGGGCGGGGTCAGGGAGGCCCGCGGCCGCCGCGGCCTTCGAACCGGTCAGATCGATGACATCGTCGAGACCGCCTGCGCCCCCGGGAAACTCACTTGTACTCATGGTAGCTACCCACGTCCACTTGATCGAGGGCCGCGATGGCGTCGTCGGTCAGCACGGCCGCGGAGCAGTACAGCGCGACGAGGTAGGACGCGATCGCCTTGTGATCGATGCCCATGAAACGAACCGAGAGTGCCGGCGTTTGCTCACCGGGGAGGCCCGGCTGGTACAAGCCGATGACTCCTTGTCTCTTTTCACCCACCCGCAGCAGCAGGATGCTGGTCTTGCCGTCGATTTTCAGCTTGTCGTTGGGCACCAGGGGCACACCGCGCCAGGTGAGAAAAGGCGCCCCGAACATGGTCACGGTCGCGGGAGGAACGCCGCGCCGCGTGCACTCGCGCCCGAACGCCGCAATCGCCCGCGGGTGGGCCAGGAAAAACGACGGCTCCTTCCACACCTTGGCCAGCAGTTCGTCGAGATCGTCCGGTGTCGGCGGCCCCTTGCGCGTCGGGATCCGCTGCCCGGCCGGCACGTTTTTGAGCAACCCGTACCCCGCGTTGTTGATGAGCTCGCTCTCCTGGCGTTCCTTGACGGTTTCGATGGTCAGCCGGAGCTGCTCTTTGATCTGGTCGAAGGGATTGCTGTAGAGGTCGGAGATTTTCGTCGAAACCTGCAGCACACTCGAAATCGAGTTCAGCGTGTACTCGCGAGGCTCCTCTTCGTAGTTGACGAACGCCGAGGGGAGCACGCGCTCGTCCTTCGGCTCGCAAACGACCTCAACGGACGATTCGTCGACCACGCGGTTGACGCGCAGAGTCCCCGCTTCCACGGGCTTCCAGTCGAGGAGCCGCACCAGCCAACGCGGAGTGATCGCGCCGTACTGCGGTGGGGTTTTGGTGACGTTTGCGAGTTGGAACGCTGCGCGTTCGCCGAGCACGTGATGTGCACTGCCGGAGTCTGCCATGCTAGGTCTCCCCCCATGATGTCGCCGCGAGTTCGGCCCTCGCAGCGGTTAATGGGGCGGAGTATATGCGAATTCGATCAGTATTTCGGAACGCTCGGGTCGACGTCTTTTGACCACGCGAGGATGCCACCTTTGAGGTTGATCAGCCTTCCCGTGAAGCCTGCCTGTTTGAGCCGATAGACGGCGGCGGCGCTGCGCAGGCCGACCTTGCAGTACACGATCGTCTCGCGGGACGCGTCGATCTCCAACCTGCGGCTCGCGATCTGCCCCAAGGGGATCAGCGTCGTGTTCGGCAACCGTGCGATGGCGTACTCGTGCGGCTCACGCACGTCGATCAACTGAACGTCCTGGCCGAGATCGATCCGCCGCTTCAACTCGATGGCGGTGATTTCTTCGACCTCATTCGAGTCTGACGGGGGCGCCGGCGTCCCGATCCCGCAAAAAGCCTCGTAGTCGATCAACGCCTTGATGGTCGGGTTGGTGCCGCACATGGGGCAATGGGGGTTCTTCCTCAGTTTGACCTCGCGGAATCGCATCGTCCATGCGTCGAACAGGAGCAGGCGGTTCACGAGCGGCTCGCCGTCACCCAAGATCAGCTTGATCGTCTCGTTCGCCTGGATGGTGCCGACGATGCCCGGCAGCACGCCCAGCACCCCACCCTCAGCGCATGACGGCACGAGCCCGGGGGGCGGCGGCTCGGGGTAGGGGCATCGGTAACACGGTCCGTCCTTGGCTCCGAAGACGCTCGCCTGCCCCTCGAAACGGAAGATCGAGCCATAAACGTTGGGCTTCCCGAGCAGCACGCACGCGTCATTCACGAGGTAACGCGTGGGGAAGTTATCGGTCCCGTCGGCGACGATGTCGTAGTCTTTTATGATCTCGAGGGCGTTGGCCGCCGTCAGCCGTGTCTCGTAGGCGACGACGTCGACGTGCGGGTTGATGTCCCGCAGCCGGTCCCGGGCCGACGCGATCTTCGGGCGCCCGACGTCACGCGTTCCGTGGATGATCTGCCGCTGGAGATTCGAGGCATCGACGGTATCGAAATCCACGATTCCCAGCGTTCCGACCCCGGCCGCGGCGAGGTACATGCCGAGCGGCGCGCCGAGCCCTCCCGTTCCCACCATCAGGACACGGGCGTTTTTCAATTTCCGCTGCCCCAACACGCCGATCTCGGGGAGGATCAGGTGGCGACTGTAGCGCGCGATCTCGTCGTTCGAGAGCTCGGGAAGGTCTTCGGAGCCGCCGGCGATCGACGGCACGATCATGACCGACTGCCCGGGAGCCACCGCCGTTTCGAGCCCGGATTGGTACCTGACGTCTTCGTCATTGACGTAGACGTTCACAAAGCTCCGCAATACCCCGTTGTCGTCGAACAGGTGCTGTTTCAGCTCGGTGTGGATGGCGGTGAGTTGCGCGAGGGCCTCCCCCGCCGTCCTTGCGGAGACGACGACTTCGGATTGGCCGCCGGCGAAACCGCGGAGCGCCGCGGGAAGGAGCACGGAGATCGACATGGTCACGGTCCTTTCAGCAGGTCTTCGGCGTCGAAGCGAGAACGATCGGCCCGAAGCTCGTACGAGAGCAACTCTTGGGCCCGGCCTTCGCGCACCGACACGATGATGTACGAGTAGACGGGCCACGCGTAGTCGAGGTCGAACTGGGACGGGACGGCCGGGTGGTCGGGATGAGAGTGGTAGAAGCCCACGATGTCGCGCCGGCTGGCCCTTGCGTATTTCTCGCCACGCATCAGGTCTTCCGGGGTGATGAGGAAACGGTTTCGTTTCGCTGCGTCTTCCCTCGAGTTCGTGATCGGGAGGGTCTCGAGGGCCGCTTTCCGGCCGTCGGGATCGAAGGTCCCGATCAACAATCCGCAGCACTCGTGGGGATAGTCCGACTCGCCGTGGCGGAGGATGGCGTCGAGCTCGGCGGGGCCGACGGCGATCGTCATGGCGTGGGTCCCCAGAACCCGTCGGCGAGGTAGCGGCTCCCCGAATCGCACAGGATCGTGACCACGACCGAATCCCCTGGAAGCGTGCGAGCCAGCCTCAACGCGGCGAACACGTTGGCCCCCGCGCTCACGCCGACCAAAAGACCGTTGCGGCGGGCGAGCCGGCGGGTCGTTTCCTGGGCCTCGAGAGTCCCCACCTCGACCTCGTCGTCGGCCAGCGAACGATCGTAGATCCCGGGGATCAATGCCGTCGCCATGTGCTTCATCCCCTCGAGGCCGTGGAGCGGGAGATCGGGCTGCATCGATAGGGCACGGACCTTCGGATTAAGTTCCTTGAGCCGGCGCGTCGTCCCGACAAACGTTCCCGCCGTGCCCAGGCCCGCAACGAAATGCGTGATCCGGCCGCTCGTCTGTTCCCAAATTTCCGGCGCTGTCGTTTCGTAGTGGGCACGCCAGTTGGCGTCGTTGTTGTACTGATCGGTGTAGAAGTAACGATCGGGGGATTCGGCCGCCAAGGCCTTGGCGCGACGCTGCGCGCCGTCGGTGGCCTCCAACGGATCGGTCTCGATGATTTCCGCTCCGTAGATGCCAAGGGTGCGCTTCCGTTCCGTGCTCGCGTTCTTGGGAAGGCAGAGAGTGACTTGGTAACCACGGGCGGCCCCGATCATCGCCAAGGCGATTCCCGTATTCCCGCTGGTGGCGTCCAGGATCGTTTTCCCGCGTGTGAGCCTGCCGCTGCGCTCACCCTCGAGAACCATGGCCAAAGCCGCCCGGTCTTTCACCGATCCGCCCGGGTTCAGGTACTCGGCCTTGGCGTAGATCTCGACCCCGTCGCAGCGAATGGGAATCAGCGGCGTCTGACCTATGGCCGGAAGAACGCCCATGATGTCCGTCCCGGGGATGCCCTTGGTCTGACCCATCGACGCGCCTCGATCTGAAGACCATACGAACAACTCTGTCGAAAGGCTACTATAACGGTCCTCTTTCACGAGGAGACGACGTCTCCACGGAGGCATGACGTGGCGAAAACACTCTCGACGATGCTCGCTCTGGGCACTCCGGCCCCCGAATTCGGCCTCCCGGACGTCATTTCTGGCCAGACGATTACGCTTGCGTCATTTCGCGACGACAAGGCCCTACTCGTGATGTTCATCTGCCGCCACTGCCCGTTCGTCAAGCACGTGGAAGCCGAACTGGCCCGGCTGGGCATCGACTACCGGGGGCGCGGCGTTGGGATCGTCGCCATCAGCGCCAACGACGTCGCCAACCACCCCGAGGATGCCCCGCATCATCTGAAAGAGATGGCCGCCGAACTCGCCTTCACGTTCCCCTTCTGCTTCGACGAGACGCAGGAGGTGGCGAAAGCCTACAAAGCCGCGTGCACGCCGGACTTCTTCCTCTTTAACAAGGAGAGGGCGCTCGTCTATCGAGGGCAGCTCGACAACAGCCGCCCGGACAACGGCAAGCCGGTCAACGGCCGCGACGTGCGCGCCGCGATCGACGCCGTCTTGTCCGGCCGGCCCGTCAGCGCCGACCAGCGGCCGAGCATCGGCTGCAACATCAAGTGGAAGCCGGGGAACGAGTGATCGGTCCCCTCCCGATCCACCTCTCGGGAGTCAGCGGCCCGACGGTTTTTGTTTCAGCTTCACGTCGTCCCAGGCCTTCAGCGCCCGCTCGAGTCGCGCCGCATTCAGCTTGAAGGCCTCGCGTTGCGCCTGGGTCGGGGCGCGGTCCGATCCCTCGAGATCGATCTGCAGATCGACCAGCGCGCCTCCGATCGCGCCTAGAGCCGGCGCGGTGTCCGCTTCGAACGCCGCCAGCGCCTTCTGCGCCGCTTTCCGTTTCACGGCATCGAGCTGCTTACGCAGCTCGCCCAGTTCCCGGGTGGCCCGATCGTGGCGGTCGAGCGCGTCCACGACCTCGCGCGAGAACGCGAGCGCGGCGTCGAGCCCTGTGCTGTCGATGGCGACGCGCGGGTCGGCCGCTACGCGCAGCGGCTTCACGTACTCCTGACCGCCGGCGAGAAGGGCCACGGTGTAGTCGCCGGGAGGGACGAGCATCCCTTCGGGGAGCTTCGGCGTGTCTTCACCGTCCACGGCCGCGATGCTGAACTCGTAACGTGATACGCGGGGGCGCCCGGCGCGCAGGTTCCACACGAGGCGATGGGCGCCCGCCTTGACCGATAACGGGGGGTCCGGCTTCACCCATCGCTCGGTGAAGTAGCGGTCGGCGGGAAGCTCGGGCGCGGCCTCGTCGCTGGCGAAGCGCCTGATGACGGCGCCGGTTACGTCGCGGATCTCGACACGGATCGGCGACGTGGCATCGAACGTCAGCCAGTAATCGATCACCGCGCCGACCTTGGGGTTTTTCCCCACCGGCTCGTCGGGCGGCAGCGGCGTGTCCTTGCTCTGATTGCGCCGCACGCGCATCGCGGTCGCCGGCGCGAACAGATGGACGGTGTCTTGCGCGGACATCATGCCGAGCTGACGCAACGGACTCAGGTCGTCGAGCACCCAGATCGCTCGCCCTTGGGTCGACATGACGAGGTCGTTGTCGTGCACGAGGAGATCGGTGACGATCGCCGACGGGAGATTGCGGCGCAACGATTGCCAGCGCCTGCCGTCGTCGAACGAGACGAACACGCTGCGGTCGGTCCCCGCGTAGAGCAATCCGCGCTTCACGGGGTCGGCGCGCACCACGCCGACGTAGTGCCCCGGAGGAAGCCCGCCGGCAATCGCGATCCAGCTTTGACCGTAGTCGCGCGTGCGCCAGGCGCGCGGCGAAAAATCGTCCTGGCGGTGGTTGTCGACGGCGATGTAGGCGACGCCCGGATCGATCGCGGAGACATCGATGCTGCTGATCTTGGCCCAGACCGGAACGCCCTCGGGCGTCACGTCGCTCCAGGTCGTTCCCGCGTCGCGCGTCAGCCTCACCCGGCCGTCGTCGGTGCCGATCCAGATCGTGTCGTTGTCTTTCGGCGAGAGGCCGATGCTGAAAATCGTGCCGTACCCGCAAGCCCGCGCGCGCGCCGGGTCGGGGTCGCCGCCGCAGTCTTTCGCGGCCTCGCCGCGGAGAGTCGCATCGGGGCTGATCGTCGCCCAATGCTCGCCTCGATCGGTCGAGCGGAACAGCACCTGCGCGCCCTGATACAGCGGATACGGCGGGATGGAGGACACCGCGATCGGCGTGATCCACGTGTAGTGGTACGTCACCGTCGTCGGCCGCGCGCCGTAGGTGGACACGGGCCACGGGGAGATGTTTTGCACCTCGCCGTTTTTCGCGTTCCAGCGCGACAGGCGCCCCCCCAATCCCGAGCCGTAGACGATGTCTGGATCTTGAGGGTCGGGGATGTCGTAGTCGCGCTCGTCGGCCCCGACGGGGTGCCAATCGCGGAAGGTGATCGAGCCGTAGTCGCTGCGGCTTGCGATCGACACCGTGCCGTTGTCCTGCTGTCCGCTGTAGATCCGGTACGGGAAACGGTTGTCGGCGGCGAGGTGGTAGAACTGGCCGGTCGGCTGGTTGTACCAGCTGCTCCAGGTCGTTCCCCCGTTCACGGTGACGACCGTGCCCTGATCCGAGCCGACGATCATCCGCTCGGGATGAGCAGGATCGACCCAAAGGTGGTGGTAGTCATCCCCGCCGGGGGAGCCCTTGAAGAGCTCGCACGTCGATCCGCCCGCGGTGCAACGGCGGATCGACCGCCCCATGACGAACAGAGTGTCCGGGTCGCCGGGCAGGACCGTCACGTGGCCGAAGTAGTCGCTCCCCAACCCCCGCTCGCCGTTGACCCGTGTCCAGGTCGCGCCGCCGTCGTCGGAACGATAGAGGCCGCCGTTATTTTTGGCTTCAACCGCGGCGTACACGCGCGTGGATTCTTTCCAGTGCGCCACGCCCAGCCCAACCCGGCCAAGCGGCCCCGCCGGCCATCCGGAGCCCTCGACGGGTTTCCAGGTACGCCCCCCGTCGCTCGATCGATAAAGTCCGCTCTCTTCGCTTTCGCCCGAATCGTAGTAACTGAGCCAGGGTTTGTAACGCGCGTGCCAGACCGAGGCGAAAACGACGTCGGGCGAGGCCGGGTCGCTCGCGAGGTCCACGGCGCCGCTGTTCTCGCTGACGAACAAGGTTCGCTGCCACGTCGCGCCGCCGTCTTCGGAGCGGTAAACGCCGCGCTCGGGATTCGCGTCGAACGCGTGACCCATCGCGGCGACGAGCACGACGTCGGCGTGACGAGGATCGACGAGGATCGCGCCGATGTGCCGGGTCTCCTCGATGCCGATCGGCGCCCAGGTCGCGCCCGCGTCTTTGGACTTGAAGACTCCTTCGCCCGCCGCTCCGTCGTAGCGCGAGGTCACCTGCCCCGTCCCGACGTAGATCGTCTTCGGGTCGGACGGGGCGACCGCCAGCGCGCCGATCGACGGCGGCCCGTCGTCGAAGATCGGCGACCAGGTTCTTCCGGCATCGGTCGTCTTCCAGACGCCGCCCCCCGCCGCGCCGAAGTAGAACGTCTCCGGCTCTTGCGGGACGCCCGCGGTGACGGTGCTCCATCCCGCGCGGTGCGGCCCGACGAGCCTGAAGGACAGACCGTCCAGCATGGCGTCGGGAACGGTGGACGCCGCGAGGGGCGTCGATCCCAAAGGAACGAGCAGGGTTGCGGCGGCGAAGGCCAACAACCGGATGCTGCTGAAGAGGCGTTTCACGTCGCGGCGCACACGCCCATCGTACCCCGACTCACGACACGGTGGCCGCAACCTTGTTGACTGAATGAGCGTCCTTACCGTCCGCAGCCGGACGGAGCGGACACTCGGCGGACAATGAAACCGCGGCATTCAGTCGTTTCGGCTCGGCCGTCCGCTTGCTCTTCTGGCCGGACATGCGCTGGCCGAACGAGCCCGTTCAAAACGTGCGTCCCTCGCGGTTCATGCCGCCGTTTTGTCCATGGCCGAAATGTCGCGCCCACCGATCGCCTGGACAGGGGTTTTACCGGAACGGCTCCTATCGCACCAAGTGCTCGCCCAAGCGTATCCCGCGCTACCTCTGTCTCGACTGCAAACGCACCTGCTCGCGTCAGACGTTTTCCACGACCTACTATCTCAAGCGGCCGGCGCTTCAAATTCCCATCGCGTCAGGCCTTACGGCGTGCTCGTGCCATCGGCAGTTGGCTCGCTCGCTCCATTGCGCCAAAACCAGCGTCAACCGCCAGGCCGAGCGCCTCGGACGGCACGCGATCCTCTTTCATGCGCGCTGCTGCGCCCACCTTCCCGCGCTGGCAGAGCCCGTCGTCCACGATCACTTCGAGACCTTTATCGGGCGCCGTCCCGACCGCAAGCCCGAATCCGGCACGACAGTGCGCGTCGAACGGTCGTACGCTAAGAGCATCACACGCTCAATCCAGGGCCTGATTCCTAAGCTTTCGGAATCCGATCGGCTCGTACCCCGCACCGACGGGCGGACCGACTACCGGGCCGCTCTGCACGACGACACGATCGGGGTCCGCGTCGACCTGCAGGCGTTTCCAAACCCCGTGCGCGGCCCCAAGGGGACGCCGCGGTCGCCGGAAGTGGTGGCGCGAGACTTCGCGATGTTTCCGATCGACCAGCTACACCAACTGCTGCGCCACACGTGCTCCAATCACAAACGCGAGGCGATCGCGTTCGGGAGGCGGCTCGGGCTCACCGAGGAACGATGGCGATT
Source organism: Acidobacteriota bacterium (assembly GCA_031393555.1). Classification (GTDB taxonomy): domain Bacteria; phylum Acidobacteriota; class Polarisedimenticolia; order Polarisedimenticolales; family DASRJG01; genus DASRJG01. Next base: position 2,558 of record JANMVW010000238.1, on the reverse strand, counting down.
CGATCGGATCCTCGCCCGAAGACTGTTCGTCAAGCGCGAGCCGGTGCCGGAATCCGCGCTGCGGGTCTACCAAAAGCTCTGGACGCGCGGTTTGCCCAGGCTAGCGCTCCGCCACGCGGGCTGATTCGAATCCAACGTCATCGGATGGACAGCTTCTGGGGGCTTGGGGTCCGGCTCCCCTCGGTTGGTTAACAAGGTTGCGGCCACCGTGGACTCACGACGATTCGTGCGCCGGCCGTCACTCTCCTCGCCCCGAGAAGGCGAGCGTCTTCGCGATCCGAAGGTCCGAGGCCAGCGTCTGTCTCCGCCCGTAGGCGTTCCGGCGCTCGGCCGCCGCCTGCGCCCACCGGGTCAGCGCGCGCACCACCTGCCGCGCGAGCGAGGGCCAGCGCGCGACGAGCCTCGCGGCGGCGCGGGAGGCGGCCTGGGCGTGCACGCGGTACAGCTCGTCGTCGAACGCGACGATAGCCTGGCAGGTTCCGGGATCTCCCTGGCGGGCGCAGCGGCCCAGAAGCTGCCGGTCCACGCGCCGCGACTCGTGATACTCGGTGAGGATCACATGAAGACCCCCGCGGGCCGCCACCTCCGGGCCGAGCTTGATGTCCGTGCCGCGCCCCGCCATGTTGGTGGCCACCGTGACGCGCCCGCTCTCGCCCGCCCGGGCGATCACCTCGGCCTCCTCCTGGTCCTGTTTGGCGTTGAGCAGGGCGTGGTCGATGCCGCGCTCGATGAGCAGCGCGCTCAGCTGCTCGGAGGCGCGCACCGACCGCGTGCCGATCAAAACGGGCCGCGCGTCGCGACGCGCGATGCGGTCGACGCATTCGACGACCGCGCGCCACTTCGCGCCGGCGTCGGCGCAAACGAGGTCCGGCAATCGCACGCGCCGAGACGGCCGGTTCAACGGAACCCGCGTGATGTCCAGCCGGTAGATCGCCTTGATCTCCATGGCCACTTCGGACGCGGTGCCGGTCATGCCGGCGAGCCGCACGTAGCGCCGGAACAGTCTCTGGTAGGTGATGCGGGAGAGCGTCTCGTTCTGTTCCGAGAGGTCGCAGCCCTCCTTCACTTCGATCATCTGGTGCAGCCCGCGCTCCCAGGACCGATCGGGCATCACGCGGCCGGTGGACTCGTCGACGATCTGCACCTTCCCGTCCATCACGACGTAGTGCTGGTCGAGCTGGAACAGGTAGAGCGCGGAGAGCGCCTGCGTGACGAGCTCCTCCGCGACGCGCGGCGAGGACCAAACACCGGCGTCGCCGCGCAGGCTCGCGAGCTTCTCGACCCCCGCATCTTCGAGCCGCACGGCCCGGCTCGACGCATGGATCCGAAAATCTTCGCCCGCTACCAGCTGTACTGCCAGCTCGAGAGCGCGCTCGCAATCCGCCCGGGCGTCGCCGGAGGCGACCTTGGTCGACAAGATGAGCGGGGTGCGCGCCTCGTCGATGAACACGCTGTCGGCTTCGTCGACGATTCCGAACACCAAGCCCCGAAGCACGAGCTTTTCGTCGGCCGGATCGGACCCGCCTTGCAGTCGCGCGAGCGCCACGTGGATCCGGCCGCCGCGCCGGGCCGCGGCCACCCGGTCGCGGAGGTAGTCGAATGCCAGCTCCTTGTTGCTGCAGTAGACGATCGGCCGGCCGTAGGCCTCGCGACGAGCCTCGGGCGTCATGCCGTGAACGACCGTGCCGCAATCGAGCCCCAGGAAACCGTACAGCGGCTGCAGCTCCCTCGCGTCCCGTTCGGCGAGGTAGTCGTTGACAGTGATCACATGCACCGGAAGCCCGGACCAGGCGGCCGTGACGGCCGGCAGCGTCGCCGCGAACGTCTTGCCCTCTCCCGTCGCCATCTCCACGAGACGGCCTTGCAGAAGCGCCCACCCCGCGACGTGCTGACAATCGTAGTGCCGCTGTCCGAGGGTGCGTGCAGCGGCCTCGGAGATCACGGCGAAGCTCTCCGCGACGAGCGGGAGCGTGAAGCCCAGCCTCCGCAGGCGCAAGGACAAGGCGGCGGCCCGGGCGCGCAAGACCTCGTCGCTTTCTCCCCTGAGGCGCTCCGCATGCAGCGCCACGGCGGGCACGATCGGTCTCAAGGCGCGGGGGTGCTGCGAGATCGCGCGGGTGACCGGGACCGTCAGCCGCAAGTGCAGTTGCTCGGCGAACCCGTCGTACCACGGCAAGGTCTCTTCCGACCGCTCGGGGTAGGGTCGGCCGCGCGCCAGCGGCGCCTTGCGCAGAACGGAGCCCCTAGACATCGAAACGGGCCAAAAGGAGCCGTCTGATGGCGCGATAGCACTGGGTCGCCAGAGGCGTCTTGCGGTGATCGAACCGAACGTACACGCGCTCCCCGAAGTGCCTCGGCCCCAGACCTTCCGGAAGTTCGACGTCGAGCTGAAACGTCCTGGTCAGCGTGCGCGTGCCGGAGGCGTCCCGCGGATCGACCGCGATGTGCCCCCCGCCCTCCACCGCGAGCACCTTGCTTGGCAGGTGGTCCTCGCCGGCCGGCACTTGACGCAACACCCGGCCGGCGACCGTCCGCTCGGGATCGCCGGCGAGGCGGAC
>JANMVW010000190.1:0-2610 GCA_031393555.1 Acidobacteriota bacterium | reverse complement strand
AAGCAGGATTCTTCGAGTACGAGCGCGGAAAGATCACGGGCGTCTACGACCCGGAAAAGCGCGCGTACCTGCCGCTCGATCCCAAGGGCTGGACCGGCGCCGCCGACACGGCGCTGGGCGAGCTCCCGCAACCGTTCCGGCCGTGGAAGGCGCTCCTCTTGGCTCCCGATAAGGACGCGGCCTTGGCCTCGCACTTCAAGGCGCTCGCCGAGCAGAAGACCTTCGGCGCCGAGCTCGCGCGCGCCTACCACCAGTGCTCGCGCGAGATTGGAAAGGGGCTGGTCTCCCGAGGTGTGGCCGCCAAACCCGAGGACGTCAACGGTGTCCTGACGAGCGGCTTCTACCACCTCTACGGTCCGATCAACGATTACCTGGCGGCGGGGGTGTCGCGATGAAAGCGTTGCGCAAGCCGGTCTACTTCACCTGCGGCGACTACACGGTCTCCCTCGGCACGGGGCGGAAAGAGTTCAACCCGAAGAAGGAGCGCCCCGGGCTCGAGCACTACATCGCGGAAGCCGGGAAGGGCGCTCTCGCCCAGATCCTCGACGCCGCGGCCGTCGACGAAGGCGTCGTCGGGAACTTCATGGCGGCGCGGTTCAACAGGCAGGGGCATTTGGGGGCGATGCTGTCGCTCGTGCATCCGTCTCTCGAGTACAAGCCGTCCACCCGCGTCGAGGGGGCCTGCTGCTCGGGCGGCCTCTCGCTCTCAACGGCGATCAAGAGCGTCCTGTCGGAGCAGTCGGACGTCGTGCTCTCGCTCGGGCTCGAGGTTCAAAACACTGTGAAGGCGATCTACGGCGCCGACATCCTGGCGGGGGCCGGGCACTACGCGGGCGAGCGGAAGAACGGGCACGCCTACTTCTTCCCGTCGAAGTTCTCCGACCGCGCCGGCGCCTATAAAGAAAGATACGGCGCCGAGAAGACCTGGGCCGCCATGGGCCGCTGGTACGAGCAGGCGATCGTGAACGCGCGGAAGAACCCCAAGGCGCAGGAGTTCCACAACACGACCGAAGACCCCTTCGCCGCTCACCAGGCGATGAAGCCCAACGGCAAGTCCTTCTGCGACCACATCAACGTCCTCGACTGCTCCAAGGTTTCAGACGGCGGCGCCGCCGTCCTCGTCGTCTCGCAGGAAGGACTCGTCAAGATCGGCAAGACGAAGACCGACGCGGTGGAGCTCGTCGGTCTCGGCCACGCGGTCGCCGACCTGACGGCGGCCCCGCCGGACCTCGCGGTCTTGGAGACGACGCGGCGCGCGGCGGAGCAAGCGATGAAGATGGCCGGGATCACGGTGGACCAGGTCGGCGTCTTCGAGACCCACGACTGCTTCACGATCACGGGGATCCTGGCCTGCGAGGCGCTCGGCCTCGCCAAGCGCGGCGAAGGAGCCGACTACGTACTCGCAGGCCACACGCGCCTCGACGGGAAGACGCCGTTCAACACGGGCGGCGGACTCGTCGGCTACGGCCACCCGACGGGCGCTTCGGGCGTGCGCATGGCCGTCGATCTCTGGAAGCAGCTGACGGGGAAGGCGGGGGACTACCAGGTCCGCCTCGACCCGAAGCGTCCGTACGGCCTCCTCATTAATATGGGAGGAAACGATAAGACGGTGGTGTCGGCGGTATTCAGGGCGGCATTAAGACCATGAAATTACGCCCATAGATGACGGATTTTCATGGTAACTTAGACCAATGATCGCTCGGTCCAAACTCGTTGAGTCGGTACGTCAGGCGTTGTCGCGCAGTCGTGTCGTGGCCCTGCTCGGTCCCAGGCAGTGCGGCAAAACGACAATCGGCGGCCAACTGCTCGCAGCTGACTCTCCCAACTACTTCGACCTCGAGGATCCCGCGAGCCTCGCGCGACTGGACGAGCCCATGACCGCGCTGCGCGAGTTGAAGGACCTCATCGTCATCGACGAGGTGCAACGGCGGCCCGAGCTGTTTCCAGTACTGCGGGTGCTGGCGGATCGTGTGCCGCTGCCGGCCCGGTTCTTGATCCTCGGCAGTGCTTCGCCGGCCCTGCTGCGTCAGTCCTCGGAATCGCTCGCGGGCCGCATCGCCCTCATCCAGATGAACGGCTTCAGTCTGGAAGAAGTGGGTGCGGCCGCCCACCTCAGGCACTGGCTGCGCGGCGGCTTCCCATTGTCCTACTTGGCGGCGGACGACTCGCGCAGCTCGCTCTGGCGAGCGGACTTTGTCCGCACGTTTCTCGAACGAGACCTGGGGCAGATGGGCTTCGCCATACCCTCGTCCACAATGCTGCGTTTCTGGACCATGGCCGCGCACTACCACGGACAGATCTGGAATCATGCGGCGATCGCCGGCGCCATGAACCTCGGTGAGAAGACCGTCAGGCGTTACCTGGACGTCCTGACCGACCTTTACATGATCCGGCAACTCCAGCCGTGGCACGCCAATCTCAAGAAGAGGCAAGTGAAATCGCCCAAGGTGTACTTCCGCGACACGGGTTTGCTGCACTACCTCCTCGGAGTGCGCGCCGAGAAGGAGCTGTGGACCCATCCCAAGTGCGGGGCGTCATGGGAAGGGTACGTGATCGAAGAATCGCTCAAGGCCGTTCAGCCTGAGGAGGCGTTCTTCTGGGCTACGCACC
>JANMVW010000171.1:0-67437 GCA_031393555.1 Acidobacteriota bacterium | reverse complement strand
CGCATATCGTCAGTCGCTGCTGCGTCAATGCGCCGCGGAACCACCCGCACACGTGGGACTACTTCCGGCGCATCGCACGCGGCACCTACGAGATCGTGCCGAAGCATCGCCGTGCAGCCAAAGAAGCCTCGGCGCTTGCGGTGGCTGAAGCACGCGCCACGTACCGCGCCAAACCCCACCCGCCGCGTGGCACGGTGCACGCGGTCGTCGTGCGCGAGGGGGCGTGGTTCGTCGCCGAATGCCTCGAGATCGCCGTCGTCACGCAGGGGCGATCGCTCGACGAGACGGCCGAGGCGCTGCGCGAAGCCGTCGCGTTGCACCTCGACGGCGAAGACACCGCGTCTCTGGGGCTCGTGCCCTCTCCGCGACTGGTCCTTCAGTGCGAGACGTCGGTGGGCGACGGTGACACCCCGGCTTAGGGTGCTCTCCGCACGCGACGTTTTGCAGGCGCTGGCTTCGTTCGGGTTCGAAGTCGCCTTGACGCCGGGAAGCCACGCCAAACTCCGTCGCAAGAACGAAGCGGGGGAGGTCGAGATCTTGACGATTCCGCTCCACCGCGAGATCGCCTCCGGCACGCTGCGGGCGATCTCCCGGCAAGCGTGCCTGTTCGTGCCGGAGTCGGAGTTGCGAGCCTGGTTTTATCGATGAGCGTGCGAAACGGTTTGCGTTAGGAGTTAACGGTCACTCCGCGGGTTTCGCGAAGAACATCTTTCCGGCCGCCGTCTGGATCGCGCTCGTCACCACGACGTCGAGCGTGCGTCCGGAGAACCCGCGCGCCTGCTCGACCACGATCATCGTCCCGTCGGGGAGGTAGCCGACCCCCTGGCCCGGCTCCTTGCCGTCCTTGACGATCGTCACGCGAAGAGTTTCTCCGGGGAGGACCACCGGGCGCAGGGCGTGCGCGAGGTCATTGACGTTCAACACGAGGACGTCCCGAATGCCCGCGACCTTGTTCAGCGTGAAATCGGTCGTGATCAACCCCGCGCCGCGCCGCCGGGCCAAGACGACGAGCTTGAGGTCGACGGCGCGTTCTTCCGGCACGTCGTCGTCGACGACGCGCAGCGGCAGCCGCGTCGAAGCGCGCAACGCCTGCAAGACGTCGAGCCCCCGACGGCCTCGCGCGCGCCGCATCGGATCTTCGGAATCGGCCACGTGCTGCAATTCCCGGAGCACGAACTCGGGGACGATGAGGTCGAGGTCGAGGAAGCCGCTTTCGGCGACGTCGGCGAGGCGGCCGTCGATCAGCGCGGACGTATCGATCAACGCTTCGCGCGAGCGGGCCGTCGATTCTTTCTGGGGGGTCGCTCCGCGCGCCCACAGGGCGATCAGAATCTCACCCGCCAGAACCAGAGTGGCCCCTGCGGCGATCAAGGAGACCGGCCGGAAGCGCATCCGTCCCGCCGCCGCGGCGACGAGGAGCAGCGCGACTCCGAAGACGATCGCGCGAACGGTCACGGATCGACGCACGGTCAGGCCACGTTCGCCGCGGCGAGCGCTTCCGCGAGGTGGCGCACGGCGACGAGGCGAAGGCCGGACGAGACCGCCGAAGCCGCGCCCGCCGGCACGAGGGCGGTATCGAATCCGAGGCGTGCGGCTTCGCGCAACCGTGCGTCCAGTCGGGAGACGCTTCGGATCTCGCCGGCCAGCCCGATCTCTCCGAGGACCGTCGTTCGCTCGGCGAGCGGGCGGCCGGTGAGGCTGGAACTCGCCGCGAGCGCCACCGCGAGATCCGCAGCCGGCTCGGTCGTTTCCAATCCTCCGGCGACGTTGACGAATACGTCGCGCCCGCCGACGTCGATCCCCGCGCGGCGCGCAAGGACCGCCAAGATCATCGCCAGACGACCTGCGTCGACTCCGAGAGCGACGCGCCGCGGCGAGCCGTAAGCCGTCTCTCCCACGAGCGCCTGCACCTCGACGAGGAGTGGGCGCGACCCTTCGATCACCGCAAGGACGGCGGATCCGGGAGCTCCCGGGGCGCGCTCCGCGAGGAAGACCTCGCTCGGGTTGGGGATTCCGCAAAGCCCCGCCTCGCCCATCGAAAAGACTCCGATCTCGTCCGCGGGACCGAACCGGTTTTTGAGGGCTCGCAGGATGCGATGGGCGTGGTGCCGGTCCCCTTCGAACTGAATCACCGTGTCGACGACGTGCTCGAGTGTGCGCGGTCCCGCGATCGATCCGTCCTTGGTGACATGACCCACCAGGACGACGGGAATCCCGCTCGATTTGGCCAAGGCGACCAGACGCGCCGCGGATTCCCGGACCTGACCGACGGAACCGGGAACCGACGCCAACTCCCCGCAGCGCACGGCCTGGATCGAGTCGACGAGCAAGACGTCGATCCGCGAGCGTTTCGCGGCCTCGGCGATCGCATCGACGTCGGTTTCGGAGAGCACGAGCAGGTTCGCCGAACTGACGTCGAGGCGCGCTCCACGCAGTCGCAGCTGCGCGGGTGACTCCTCGCCCGAGGCGTAGAGAACGCGCCGTCCTCCGTTCGCGAGCGCCGAGGCGGATTGGAGCAAAAGCGTGCTCTTCCCGACACCGGGCTCGCCTCCCAAAAGCACCACGCCGCCGGGAACCAGACCTCCCCCCAAGACGCGGTCGAACTCGGGAAGGCCGGTCGAGGTGCGGACGAGATCCGCGCTCGCGACATCGGGATAGGGGACCGGTTCCGGCGTGCGAACGGGCGCGCCCCGACGCGCCGGCGACGAAGCCTCTTCGACGAAACTGTCCCACGCGTCGCAAGACGGGCAGCGACCGTGCCACTTGCCGCTGGCGAATCCGCACTGCTGGCAGATGAAGACCGGCTTTTGCACCCTCGGCCCCCTAGGTGTCCCGCCACTCGGGGTTCACGAAACTCGTGAACTCGCGGATGAAGTGCAGGTCCACGGTTCCGGTCGGGCCGTTCCTCTGTTTACCGATGATCAATTCGGCTTTTCCCTTGAGGTCGGGATCGTCTTTCTTGTAGACCTCCTCGCGGAAGAGAAAAAGGACGACGTCGGCGTCTTGCTCGATCGCGCCCGATTCCCGCAAGTCGGAAAGCTGCGGGCGCTTGTCGCCGGTCCCGCGTTGTTCCGGCGCGCGCGACAGCTGCGAAAGCGCGAGGATCGGGATTTCGAGTTCCTTGGCCATCTCCTTGAGCGAGCGCGAGATCTCGGAGATCTCCTGCTGACGGCTCTCGTAGCGGCCGCGACCTGACATCAACTGGAGATAGTCGACGATGACGAGGTCGAGACCGCGCTCGAGCTTGAGACGCCTCGCCTTGGCTCGCATCTCCGTGATGGTGGCCCCCGGCGTGTCGTCGATATACATCGGCGTATCGGACAGCTCGGCGTAAGCCTTGATGATCCGGTCCCACTCTTCCTTGCCGATCCGCCCGGTGCGCAATCGGTGCGCGTCGACGCGGGCCTCGGCGCAGAGCATGCGCTGGAACAACTGCTGGTGCGACATCTCGAGCGAGAAGACACCGACCCGGCGGCCGTTGCGCATGGCGGCGTGCGCGCCGATGTTGAGCGCCAACGCGGTCTTTCCCATCGACGGGCGCGCGGCGAGGATGACGAGGTCGGAGGACTGGAGGCCGGCGGTCATCTCGTCGAGCTGGAGGAACCCGGAGTGGATGCCGGTGACCGGCTCCCGCTTGTGGGTGAGATCCTCGATGCTCTTGATGCTGCGCTCGCCGACTTCCCGCAGGGAGAGGAAACCGGCGCGCAGCCTCTCCTCGGAGACATGGAAGATCGCTTTTTCGGCCTCGTCCAGCACCTGGTCGGCGGAGCCCTCCGCTCGCATCGCGGAGGAGAGAATCTGCTGAGCCGAGCGAATCAACTCGCGAAGAATCGCTTTTTCCTTGACGATTTTGGCGTAGTGCTCGACGTTCGCGGAGCGCGCGGTGCCGTCGATCAGTGTGACGAGGTAAGCAACCCCCCCGCAGGCGTCGAGAGCTCCCGCGCGCTCCAAGGCGTCGCGCAGCGTGACGAGGTCCAGAGCGGTCCCGACCTCCGACAGTTCCTCGAGCGCCCGGAAGATCCGCCGATGACGCTCCGCGTAAAAGGCCTCGTGGGTAAGGAGTTCTTGCGCCTTATGAATCTGGCGGTTGTCGAGGAGGACCGCTCCCAAAACGGAACGTTCCGCCTCGTCGGAATGAGGGAGTGTTTCCGGAAGAACGTCCTGCAGCATGACCGCCCGTGACCGCCGCGAGGTCAGCGCGCGGCGAGGCGCAGAATACCACGCGGATGGTAAGCTCCCGAGGCGTCTCAGGGTTATCCGAGGCGCGCGCCGAAAGGAACGCAGCATGACGCAACGATCCCCTCGGATCTCATTCGTCTTGATGAGCGCCATGACGATGGCCACGTGTCTTGCGGAGGGTGCCGACAAGCCCAAGGTGGTGATCCTCGGCTTCGACGGCGCCGATGCGCGCCTCGTGACCCAATGGATGGACGAAGGGAAGCTCCCCAACCTGGCGCAGCTCAGAAGCGACGGTTCGTTCTCCGCCTTGCAACCGACGAACCCGCCCCAAACGCCGGTCTCGTGGTCGTCCTTTGCGACCGGTACGAATCCGGGCAAGACGCGGATTTTCGACTTCCTGATGCGCAATCCCGCGGACTACCTCCCCGATTTCGCCATGAACTCGGAATCCCGTCGTCCCTTCCTGTTCGGCGCTCAAAACGGCCTCGTCGTGGGCTTGGTTGCCGGGGGCGCGGTCTTTCTCATCGCGTTTTTGATCCTGCTGCTTTTTCGCGCCTCGTGGCTGACACGGATCGCAATCGCGACGCTGTGCGGACTCTCCGCTGGGCTACCGTCGGGTTTCGTCACGAAGCAGTTTCTCCCCGTCGAGGTTCCCGACGCGATCAATCATCGCCAGGGGCGGACGATGTGGGAATTGGCCGCCAAGGCGGGACTCAAGGCTCAAGTTATTCGCGTTCCCGCGACCTTTCCCGCGGAGGACTTGGGGCCCGGGCACATGCTTTCGGGCCTTGGGGTTCCGGACATGCGCGGGCGCGTCGGAACTCCGACCTACTACACCTCCGACCCCACGTTCCAACCGGGTGGCGGCGGGGGGAACGAGTTCAGCCTCGAGCTCGTGCGACTGGCCGATCACCAAGGGACGATCGAGACCCGGGTGATCGGGCCCAACAACAAGCCGTTCTACGAATACGTGGTCGACAGGAAAACCGCGGGGATCACCGACAGGCGGGAGCTCGCGGACGCCAAACGGCGAGAGCGGCAGGAACTCGACGATGCGGACGTCCCGCGGCGCATCGATCTTCCGCTGAAGCTCGTCGCCGGTCCGGACGCTTGCACGATCACGGTCTCCGGGCAGACCCAAACGATCAAAGTCGGCGCGTGGAGCGATTGGTTCATCTTGAATTTTCCCGTCAACTGGGTCGTCGATCACGCGGCACCGATGAAGGGCATGGCGCGATTCAAGCTGCTCGCGGTGTCGCCCCAACTCGAGCTCTACCTGTCGCCCGTCAACTTCCATCCCGACTGCCACCCGATCGCGTTTTCGTGGCCGCCGGACTACGCCGAGGTGCTCCGCAAGAGGTTCGGCCTGTTCAAGACGATCGGTTGGCCCGAGGACACGTGGTCGCTGCCCTCCGGGGTGGGCGACGAGGAACTGTTCCTCGAGGACATGAATTTCACGCGCGCGAAGGACGAGGAGATCCTGACGGGGCTGCTCGGGGATCAACACGACGATCTGTACATCCAGATCTTCTATTTTACCGACCGCATCGGCCACCTCTTCTGGAGGTTCCTCGATACGTCGCACCCCGCCTACGATCCCGTGCTCGCGGCGAAGTACGCACCCGAGGTATTAAAGGCGTACCAGACGATGGACGCGATGGTCGGTAAGGCGCGCGCACTGGCGGGCCCCGACGCGCTGTTTCTCGTGTGCTCCGATCACGGATTCTCGTCGTTCCGCCGCGGAGTCAACCTCAACACGTGGCTCGTCCGCAACGGGTTCATGACCCTGAAGGGTCAGACGAACGATCCGGCCACCCTCGAGAAGCTCTTCGACACGCGCGATCTGTTCCAAAACGTCGACTGGTCGCGCACCAAGGCGTACGCGCTCGGGCTCGGCAGCATCTACTTGAACGTCGTGGGCCGAGAACGAGACGGCACCGTGATGCCCGGGGCGGACTACGACGACGTCCGGCGGAGAATTCAGGAAGGTCTCGAGGCTCTGGTCGACCCCCTGACGGGAGAGCATCCCATCGCGAAGGTTTGGACGCGTCAGGAGTTGTATTCGAGCTTCGATCCGAATCTCATCCCTGACCTGCGGGCCGGGAACAGCCTGAACTACCGGGTCTCGTGGCAGACCACTCTCGGCGGCGTTCCGCCCGACATCCTTGAAGACAACCGCAAGGCCTGGTCGGGCGACCACTGTTCCAACGACCCGGACCTGGTACGCGGCATCCTCTTTTCCAACCGCAAGTTGGACCGGGGCGATCCCGCGATGATCGACATCGCCCCGACGGTGCTGAAGGTGCTCGGCGTGCCGATCCCTCCCGAGATGGACGGGAAGCCGCTCCTCTGATGCGACGACGCGGCGGCGGAGCGTCATGGGCGCTCGCGATCGGCCTGATCGTGGCGGCAGGCGGCCCTTGGCTTCACGCGCGGGCGGATACGGCGCGCGCGCGGCGTCTTGACGCGCTCCAGGACGAGATGAGGCGCCTGCAGGGCGAAATCACCGGACTGGCGATGCGCGAGCGCGGCCTGCTCGGCGACGTCGCTCGCATGGACGCCGAGATCGCTCTCCGCCGCGCGGAACTCGAAGCGGTCGCGCTCCGACTTCGGGACACGGAAGAAAAGCTCGCCGGCAGCGAGCGCGAGCTCGCGCTCATCTCGGTGGGGCAGGCGCGTCGCGCGCCTCGCCTGGCGGCTCGCCTTCGAGAACTTTACAAGCGCGGACCCGCAGGTTTGCTTGCTCGAGCCATTGGTCCGTTGGAGAGCAGCGATGGACTCGACGGCTTCCGCTACGCGACGTATCTCTCGCGCCGCGATGCCGGGCAACTCGCGGCCTGGCGGGCCGCCGCGCGAGCACTGGCCGAAGAGCGGGCAACGCTCTCTCTCGAGCGGGCGCGACTGTCCTCCCTGCGCTCGTACGCCACCCGCAAGGAAGCGGAGATCACGGCGGGACGGGCCTCCCGGGCCTCCCTGCTCAGGCGCATCCGCGGAGACCGCGAGCAGCACGAGCAGGCCTTCGGCGAACTCGAAGAGGCCGCGCGGAACCTCGGGCGCCTCGTCGACTCCTTCGAGGACGCTTCGACGCACCTCGGATTGGACGTTCGCAAGTTCCGCGGTCTGCTGGACTGGCCCGCGGAGGGCGTCGTTTCGTCGAAGTTCGGCACGATCGTTCATCCGCGCTTCAAGACCCAAGTACCGCATCCCGGGCTGGACATCGATGCCGCTGAAGGGAAGCCGTTCCGGACGATTTTCGACGGTCGTGTGGCCTACGCCGCTCCGCTCAAGGGGTACGGGCTCACCGTCGTCGTGGATCACGGAAACGGCGTCGTCTCGATCTACGCGCACGCTGCGGTGCTCCTGGTGGAGGCCGGCGACAAGGTCGTCCGCGGCCAGGACATGGGCCGCGTCGGGGACTCAGGGTCGCTCCGGGGACCCTACCTCTATTTCGAGCTGCGGGAGGCAGGACGGCCGGTCGATCCGGCCTCCTGGCTCCGCCGGCGGTGACGCATCCCGCGCAGAAAGGGCGTGCGGCTTGCCGGAGCCGTGTCGTCCGTGTAGGTTCTCATGGTCGTCTTTCGACCTGAGGTGCCCATGAGCCGCAGCCGTGTCTTGCTCTTGAGTAGTTCCTTGGCCGTGGTGGTCGTCCTGCTCGGCAGCGGGGCGGCATTGAAGGCAGGCGCCGGCGAAGGCACCTTCCGGCAGATGATGCTGTTCAGCGAGGTGCTGTCCTACGTGGTAGACAATTACGTCGATCCGGTGGACACGGACAAGCTGATGCGCGGGGCGGACCAAGGACTGATGGGTGGGCTCGACGCTCATGGGGCTTACCTGACACAAGCGGACGTCGACGCCTGGAAACGTGGTTCGGAATCGACCGACGCCGCGGATCCTGGGATCTCGGTGCTGAAGAGCGGACCGGTCATTCAGGTGGTCGAGGTCGCGGCGGGGTCGCCTGCCGAAGGAGTCGCGATCGCCGCCGGGGATCAGATCCGGAAGATCGGCGGCCAGTCCGTGCGGTCTCTCTCCCTCGACCAGTCCCAGCGGCTCTTGAAGGGGGCGCCGGGATCGACGGTCGCCATCGATCTTTTTCGAGTCAAGGACTTGAAGCGAGAGGTGGTCACGGTCGGCCGCGCCGCGCGGCGCGATGCCCCCTTCCTTCTCGAAGTGAAAGACGGAGTCGCGGTCCTCAAGATTCGAGACTTCGATCGCCTCCCGAGCGACGCGCTGGTTCAGGAGCTCGCGGGGGTCAAGGACCGCGGCGTGGACCGTCTGCTCATCGATCTCCGCGATGCCGCCTCGCTCAACACCCGGCACGCCGCCCAAGTCGCGGAACTGTTCGCCTCGGGTGATTTTCTCCGGTTGAGCGACCGCAACGGCCACGTCATGGAGACACTCGCTGGGCTTCGGCCGAAACCGGCCTGGGCGGGTCGTTTGGGCGTGCTCGTCAACGGAGCGACGGCGGGGGCGGGGGAGGGACTCGCCATGATTCTCAAAGACAAGGCACGTGCCGCGGTCTACGGGGAATCCACCTACGGACTCGGCACCGAGCCGAAGCTGATCGAACTTCCGGAAGGTGGCGGCTTGCTGATCCCCGGCTACATCTGGGAAACGTCAGCAGGCAAGCGATGGAATGCCGACGGCGTGACTCCCGACAAGGTGGTCAAGTCCGACGGTCGCCGGGATGACGGCGACGACGAGCAACTCCATAAGACGCTCGACGATTTTGGGAAGATCGACGCGGCCGAGGCTGCCCCCAAAGCCGCTTGAGCGATCCGCTCGGCTCGAGATCCGTCCGCGCCGTGAAAGGGCCCTCCATGGTGAGCTCCCTGAGCGTCTGTGCGTTCGTCTTCGCGATGGCTCTCCCCGCCGCCGGACGTGCCGCCGGGGGCGATGGGGCACCGCCCCCGAGCGCACCGCAAATCCGTTCGGAGGATTCTGCCGCCGAGTCGCTTCGTCGGGGCGATGCGTACGCCCATCTCGTCGCAGCGGGGCTGGCGGTTTCTCGCGGCCGTGGGGCCGAAGCGGCGAGGGAGCTCGATCAGGCCGTCGTGCTCGCGCCGAATTCCCCAGGTCTGCTCGCTCAGGGGGCATCGCTGCTTGCCATGCTCGGGCGCCGCGCCGAGGCCGACCGCCTGGCGCGGCGGGCGCTCGAACTCGACGGAGGCCAAATCGAAGCGGTTCGCGTGCTCGCCGACCTCGCGGCGTCGCGATCGTTCGGTCCCAAGGCCGATCCCGCCGCGAGAGCTGAAGCGATTCGGCTCTACGACAGGCTGTCGGTCGAGGACAAGGAAGCTCCGGACGAGATCTGGTCGGCGCTGGCGCGGCTCAAGCTCACGTCGGGAGACGCCGACGGGGCCGTCGCCGCCGCCCGTACGCTCCTTTTGCGGAGGCCGGGCGACGAAAACGCATTGCGCCTTCTGGATCAAACGTTCGTGGCGGCGGGACGGACGAAAGAAGCCCTCGAAACGACGCTCGCGTGGATCAAGGCTCATCCGGAAGGCAGCGAGGAGCTTCTCCCGCTGGTCGTGGATCTTGCAAGAGACACGGGGCAGTGGTCGCTGATCGAGACGACGTGCGACGGACTCCTCAGTGCGAACCCCGACAACGTCCGTGCGCGTGCTCTTCGCGGCGAGGCGAGGCTGAGGCAAGGAAGGCCACGGGAGGCGCTGGACGATCTCGAGCTTGCGCGGGCATCGAGCCAGAGCGATCCGATGGTCAGGCTCCACATTGCCGCCGCCTATCAGGCGCTCAATCGCCTTGCGGACGCGACGCAGATCGCCAAGAGCCTGGCGTCCGAATATCCGGACAACACGTTCGTGAGGATCCTGCTGGCCGAAACCCTTGCGCGACGCGGCGAGAGCGCCGACGCGCGCGAGCAGTACGCGATCGCCCTCCGAAGCCTCACGGGCGATGGGAGCGAAGACGCGGCGAGGCGAGACGAGATACGCCTCCGCATGGCGGGCATCGATCTTTCGGCCAAACGCCTCGACGACGCGCGCGCGATGCTCGGCGCGCTCGAGAAGCCCGACGCCCCGGAGACGCTGGCGATCCGGGCGCGCACGGCCATTCTGTTCGGCGACCCCAAGGAGGCTAAGCGACTTGCGAAACTTCTCGCCTCCTCCCAGGCCGTCGAAGCCGCCTTGATTGACGGCGAGGCGGATCTCGCGATGGGGAGAGCGAGTCGCGCCGACGGCCGGTTCGATGCGGCTGTGGCCAAGGGGGGCGTGGCGGCGCGCGGGGACGTCGCGGCCATCCTGCGGCGCAACGGACGAGACGACGAGGCGGAAAAACAGCTTCGTGCTTGGGTCGGCGCGGCGCCAAGCGACGCCGAGGCACGGCTCGCCTTGGGGGCGCTGCTCGATCGCAAGGGCCGCATCGCCGAGGCGGAGGTCGAATTGCGTGAGGCGATTCGCCTGGATCCGCGGCTGGCCGAGGCGTCGAACTACCTGGGCTACAGCTTCGCCGATCGCGGCGAGCGCCTCGATGAGGCGCTGGTTCTGATCCAAAGCGCATTGCAAATCGATCCCTGGAATGGCGCCTACCTGGACTCGCTCGGCTGGGTCTACATGAAGCTGGGGCGCGTAGAAGACGCCCGCGATCCGCTGGAGCGCGCCGCTCGAGAGTTTCCGAGAGATCCCACAGTTCTCGAGCATCTCGGCGACTACTACGAGCGCACCGGGGACGCCTCGCGGGCGAAGATCTTCTGGCAACGAGCGCTCGACGAGTTTCACGACGCACCCGAGACGCCGCAGGCGAAAGAGACTCTCCGGAAGAAGATCGAGAAGGTGCCGGTCACCAGCGGACCGCCCGAAAACCAGGCCGCCGTGGTGACCCCGGGATCGTGAAACGGCTGCTGTTCGGGCTTTGCGGCCTCACGGCGCTCGCTTGCGTGGCGACTCATCGCAACGGCGGCGGACTCCCTGCGGGATCCGGACCGCTGATCGTCATTTACAGGGCCGCGATCGATGACGGTCACGACGCGCGGCGAGGCGCCAAGCTCGCCCTTTGGGCGGAGCGGCCCGACCGCCTCCACGCCGAGCTCGTGGCTCCCGTCGGTGGCGTGATCTTTATCCTCGACGCCGGCGGGGGAGCCGTGTGCATCGTGGATGTGACCGCGGCCACCGCCTACGTCGGCACGGACGGCCCGGGCGCGATCGCGGCCCTCACCGGTGTGCGCGTTTCGGTTGCGGATGCCGTCGCCGCGTTGCTGGACGGCATTTCCCCGGCGGGACTGACCGTGGCTCGCGTCGGGGGGGCTCCCGGCGCCCCTCCGGAGTCGCTTCGCATCGAGGACGGCGCGCGTTCCCTGGCGATCGATCGCCTCCGTTTCGAGCGCGTGCGGACGGATCCTCGCGCGCTCGGAACGGGCGTTCCCCCGGACGGACTCCGTTTGCGGCCCTTGTCGAGCCTCGCCGGAGCGATGTCCCGAGAGTTAGCGCCCAAAGAGGGCGAGCGATGAGCCGGATGCGGGCGCTCTGCCCCGCCAAAGTGAACCTCGGACTCCATGTCGTCGGCCGTCGGGGGGACGGCTATCACGAGATCGTGACGATCTTCCAGGCGATCGACCTCTGCGATGTTCTCGAGGGCGAGACTGCCGAGGCGCTCACGCTCGAGGTCTTTCCTCCTTCGGTTCCCGCGGGGGAGAGCAATCTCGTCGTCAAGGCCGCGCGTTTGCTCCAGGCGCGGTGCGAGCCAGCGCGCTCGCTGGGGGCGCGTTTGAGCCTTGCCAAGGCGATCCCGGTGGGCGCCGGGCTCGGCGGTGGGAGTTCGGACGCCGCCGGCGCGCTCGTGCTTTTGAACGAGCTGTGGGCCTTGAGCTTGGATACGGCCACCCTGCGAGCTCTCGCCGCAGAGCTCGGTTCGGACGTGCCGTTTTTTCTTTCCGGGGGAACGGCGCTCGGCACTGGCCGCGGCACGACCATCGAGGCGCTGCCGCCGGTGGCCGAACGGGTGGTCATTCTGGGGAGCCCGGCGTTCGAACTTTCCACTCCTGACGTCTATCGCGCGCTGGGAGCGCCGTTGACAGTCGATAGGGTGGATGTTACGGTGCTGCGGCTTTTTGTTAAGTTCGCAAAAGGAAACGACTTCGCGCTCGCGATCAATGATCTCGAGCCGGCGGCGTTCAGGTTGCGGGGCGAGCTCGCGACCTTTCGGGATGCGTTGCTGCGTTCGGGCGCGGAAGTCGCGCTCGTTTCCGGCAGCGGGTCCACGGTGTTTGGGTTGTTCCGCACGGGGACCGACGTGACCGAGGATGCTCAGAACCTGCGCGAGGAGTTCCCGGGTTGGACGGTGCGGGTCTGTCAAACGGTCGCTTCGGGCGTGCGGATCGTGCCGGCGGTGGGATGAAGAACGAGATGAAGGTCTTTTCGGGAAACGGGAACCCGGCCCTCGCGCGCGCGATCTGCCACTACCTGCACATCCCCATGGGCGAATGGAAGCTCTCGAGGTTTTCCGACGGAGAGGTCTACTGCCAGATCCTCGAAAACGTCCGGGGCACAGACGTCTTCGTGATTCAACCGACCTGTCATCCCGTCAACGAGAATCTCATGGAACTCCTCATCGCGGTTGACGCGATGAAGCGTTCCTCGGCCGCGCGCATCACGGCGGTGATCCCGTACTACGGCTACGCGCGGCAGGATCGCAAGGACAAGCCTCGTGTTCCGATCTCGGCGCGGCTGGTCGCCGACCTGCTCACCGCTGCGGGCGTCGACCGGTTGCTGGCGATGGAGTTGCACGCGCCCGCCATCCAGGGGTTTTTTGACCTTCCGGTCGACCATCTTTTCGCCGCCCCGGTGCTCCTGGACTGGGTCGAGCGGCAGCGTTTCCAAAACCTCACGATCGTCTCCCCGGATGCGGGCGGCGTCGAGCGTGCTCGCGCCTTCGCAAAAAAACTCGAGGCCGGGCTCGTGATCGTCGACAAGCGCCGCGTCGACACCAACGTCGCGGAGACGATGAACGTGATCGGTGAAGTTGCGGGACGCACGTGCATGATCGTCGACGACATCGTCGATACGGCGGGAACGCTCGTGGGGGCGGTCAAGGCGCTCCGCGACAAGGGCGCGTCCCGGGTCCTGGCCTGCTTCACCCACCCCGTCCTCTCCGGCCCCGCGCTGGAGCGCATAGAACACTCGGAGCTCGAGCACGTCATCGTGACGGACACGATCCCGCTGTCCAGCGCGAAGGCGCAAAATCCCAAGATCACCGTTCTTTCCGTGGCGAGCCTCCTGGGAGAGGCGATCGCCCGAATCCACAGCAACTCCTCCGTGAGCTCGCTGTTCGTTTAAGGAAGAAGATCATGAGCAAGAACATCGTTGTCGAAGCGCTGGAGCGTTCGGAACTGGGCAAAAACGCGAGCCGCCGCCTCCGCAAGGACGGAGGGGTTCCCGGGGTGGTTTACGGACTGGACCGTCCGCCGTTCACCGTGGGCGTCGGCGCTCGAAAGATCGAGGAAGTCCTGGGGTTGGAAACCGGGCGCAACACGATTTTCACGTTGTCGCTGACCGGGCAGGATCGGTCGCGAGCGGTGATGATCAAAGCCCTCCAACGCGATCCGGTGACGGAGCGCCTCGTTCACGTGGATTTCGTCCGTGTCGATTTGACCCGGTCCGTACGTGTCAACGTTCCTATTCGACTGATCGGCATCGCCGAAGGCGTGAAATCGGACGGAGGCCTGCTCGAGTTCGTGCTGCGCCAGGTCGAAGTCGAGTGCCTTCCTTCCGACATCCCGGACCATCTCGACCTCGATGTCGCCGCGCTGCGGCTGAACCAGCATCTCTCGGTGAAGGATCTGCCGGTTCGCGAACGGGTGACGATCCTCGACGACGCGGAGGCGATCGTCTGTGTCGTCGCCGTGCCGAAGGAAGAAGCCGCGCCCGTGGTCGACGAGGCCGCCGCGACGGCTGCCGAGCCCGAGGTCGCCAAGAAGGGCAAGGAAACGGCTGGGGACGACGCCGACGCGAAGAAGGGCGACGCCAAGAAAGGCGATGCCAAAAAGCCCGACGCGAAAAAGCCCGAGGCCAAGAAGGCTTGAAGGTCGTCCTCGGACTGGGAAACGAGGGCCCGGAGTACCGGTTCACCCGGCACAACGTGGGATTTCTGGTCGCCGACGCGATTGCCCTCCGTTGCGGTGCGGCCTTCGCCGCGCGCGGAGACCTGGGCCGTTTGACCTGGACCGCGGAGACGGAATATGGAGGCCAACGCGTCGTGCTCGCGAAGCCACGCACCCTCATGAACCGAAGCGGACAGGCCGCCACCGCTCTCCGCAGAAAGTACGGGACGGAGGCGGAGGATTTCATCGTCGTCTTCGACGACGCGGATCTTGCGTTTGGACGGGTGCGCGTCCGGCCGGAAGGCGGAGCCGGAGGGCATAACGGCGTGCGTTCGCTCATCGAGAGCCTGGCCGTCGGTACGTTTCCCCGAATCAAGCTCGGGGTCCTGGGCGAAGGCCGTCACAGCCGCGATCTTGCCGACTACGTTCTGGGAACGTTCCTCCCGGACGAGCGTCCCATCGTTGCCACGATGGTTGACCGAGCCGCCGATGCGGTCGAGACGGTTCTCAGAGACGGGGTCGACTCGGCTCAGCGGGCGTACAACGGCGCTTCCGCCTAGGGCTCAACGTCGCCGGGGACTGGCGCGGCCCCCAAACCGATGGTAACGTCCGCGGTTCGTGACGGGGACGTTCCCCGACATGAAGTCCGAAAAGCCCAGTTCGGATCGCGCGGGCGATCCGGCACCCCTCGCCTCCGGTGCGCCCGGAGGCGATACGCCGTGAGGAGGTGCACGTGATTCGTACCTACGAAACCGTCTTCATCACCCTACCCACCTTGACCGACGAAGAAGAGAAGGTCGTCGTGGAAGCGTTGTCCGCCGTCGTGACCGAAGGCGGGGGCGTTTTTGCCGCGAACGACCGGATGGGGCGTCGCCGCCTCGCCTACCCGATCAAGAAATACGAGGATGGCGTCTACACGCGATTCCTCTACGACTCCGATGCCGGAGTCCCCAAAGAACTCGACCGCCGGCTGCGCATCTCCGACAAAGTCATCCGCCACATGACGATTTCGATGGAGTTGGATTGGGCGGTCGCCTCGAAGGAGCAAGCCGTGCGCGACGCGCAAGCTCGCGTTGAAGCCGAGGCGGCCCGTGCGGCTGGACTCGTGACCGACGAAGCGGCACGCGTCGCCAGTCTGCTGACCGACATCTCCGACGCGCCGCCCGCGGGGGCGCGCGATGACGACGATATCGATTTCGACGAACAGAACTAAGCCGCGTCCCGCAGCGTGGGAGGACCAACGATGGGCTATATGAGAGACAACCCCGGAGGCGGGTACGGTTCGAGGCCGACGGGCGGTGGGGGTTCGGGCGGCGGAAGGCCGACGGGACCGCGCGCCGGAGGCCGGAAGCGTTTCCTCTTCCGACGGCGTAAGTACTGCAAGTTCTGCGAGGACAAGGCGCGTTGGGTCGACTACAAGGACCTTCGCACCTTGCAGAGTTACATTCCGGAGCGTGCCAAGATCCTGCCGCGGCGGATTTCGGGCACGTGCGCCACGCACCAAAGGCAGCTCATGCAGGCGATCAAGCGCGCACGCAACCTGGCGCTGATCCCGTTTACCTCGGACTAGACGGGGAGGCTCGCGTGAAGATCGTATTGAGAGAAGACGTCGACAAGCTCGGAGAGCGAGGTCAGGTGGTCAACGTCGCCGCCGGATACGCTCGTAATTTCCTCTTCCCCAAGGCGCTTGCCTTCGAGGCGACCGCTGGGAACATGCGGCAGATCGAACTCCGGAAGAAAGTCTGGGTCGTGCGGGAAGCCCGGGAAACCGAGGACGCGAACAAGCTCGCCGCGCGCATCGCCGAGATCAAGCTCGTGATCGCCAAGAAGGTCGGAGAAAACGACGCGCTCTACGGCTCCGTCACGAGCCAAGAGATCGCGGACCTCTTGAAAGCCAAGGGCGTCGAGGTCGACCGGCGGAAGATCCAGATGCACGATCCGATTCGATCGATCGGGACGTTCGAGGTGACGATCAAGGTCCATCGGCAGGTCGGCGCAAAAGTCTCGGTCCAGGTCGTCCCGGAGTCGGCCGAGTAGACGATGACCGAAACTCGTCCCATTGCGGGGCGCGCCGTCGCTGACGTGTCTTTGGGGCGGACCGCACTCGCGCTCGGCGCGGGGTGGTTGGTTCCGGGGGCCGGACACGCCATTCTCGGGCGCGTGGGGCGCGGCGCGTTGTTCTTCCTTTTGATCATGGGCTCTTTCGGGCTCGGTCTCGCCCACGACGGGCGCCTCGCGCTGTACTCCCCGCGGGAGAGTTTCCTGACCGGCCTGCAGCTCGTCGCCAATCTGGGGGTGGGGCCGGCCGATGCGTTCGCGAGGATGAACGTTTACGGCGAAGCGGCCTACGAGCTGCCGGATCAGTCCGAGGCTTCGCACGCGCCGCGCATCGAAAAATTCCGAGAGCGTCAGAGCTCCGCCGTCTCAGCCTACGGCACGGCCTACCTCTGGTCGGCGGGACTGATGAACCTCTTGCTCTTGATGGATGTCTGGGACATCGCGAAACGACGGAAGGATTGACGTGCGCGGCCACTTCGCCAACCTCGTCGTGTACTCCGGAATCATCGCGACGTTCTTCTCCGTCTTGACGCGCCGCGATCGGCGCGAACAGTTTCGCTTCGGCGCGCTCGTTTGGTTGAGCATGGTCGGAGGCGTCTTGCTGCTCGCCTATTTGATGCTCCCCTTCCCGAGGTGAGACGCTCGCTCCTCACCCTGTGGGGCCCTTTTCTCGCGGCTCTCGCTGTCGTCTTCTGGCTGTCGTCCCTGTCCCACGTACCGGGCGCGCAGTATTTCTGGGACAAACTGTTGCACGCGACCGGTTACGCGGTGTTGGGCGTGCTCGCGTTGCGGGCTTTTCACGGCGGATTCGAGCGCCTGCATCCGGCGCCGACGCTGTATTCGGCCCTTGCGGTGATCCTCTGGGGCATCTCCGACGAATTTCACCAGTCGTTCGTTCCGGGGCGCGAGGCGAGTCCGTGGGACGTTGTCGCGGATGCGGGGGGCTTCGTCATCGCCTTGATGTTGTTCGCGACCGTCCGGTCGCTTTCCGCTCGCGCGGAACGGCCGCGATAGAATCCGCGTTTCTTACGGGCCCGTCGGGCCCGCGAAAGGACTCGCGATGGATCGACGCTACGCGATGGTTCCAGGTGACGGCATCGGTATCGACGTGACGAAGGAAGCCGTCAAGGTTCTCGAGGCGGCGTCGAAGGTCTTCGGTTTCGGGTTGACCCTCGAGCACTTCGACTACGGCGCCGATCGTTATCTCAAGACGGGGGAGACGCTTCCCGACGGGGCGCTCGCGGTCTGGTCGGGCTTCGATGCGATCTTCATGGGCGCGTTCGGCGACCCGCGCGTGCCGGACATGAAGCACGCCGCCGACATCCTCCTCGGCACGCGGTTCAAGATGGATCTCTACGCCAACGTGCGCCCGGTGCGCTGCCTCAACGAGCGGCTCTGCCCTTTGCGAAACTACACCGCGAAGGACATCGATTTCGTCGTTTTTCGGGAGAACACGGAGGGCGCGTACGCCGGCATGGGCGGGATCTTCAAGAAAGGGACGCCCGACGAGATCGGAATCCAGGAGGACGTGAACACGCGCAAAGGGGTCGAGCGAATCATCCGTGCCGCCTTTGCGTTCGCCGCCGCCAGCGGGCGGAAGAAAGTGACCATGTCCGACAAGTCGAACGCGCTCCGTCACGCCCACGACATCTGGCAGCGCGTCTTCGCGGAGGTCGCCGCGGAGTATCCCGCGATCCGGGCGAACCACCTGTACGTCGACGCGTTGACGATGCAGTTGATCAAGGATCCCCGACAGTTCGAGGTCATCGTCACCTGCAACATGTTCGGCGACATCGTCACCGACCTGGGCGCCGCGCTCCAGGGAGGGCTGGGCATGGCCGCGTCGGGAAACCTCTACCCCGGGAAGACCTCCATGTTCGAGCCGGTGCACGGAAGCGCCCCCAAGTACGCGGGCACCGACACCGCGAACCCGTTCGGCGCGATTCTGACCGCGGGGATGATGCTCGAGCATACCGGCCTGCCGGAAGCGGCCCGGGCGATCGAAGGTGCCGTCGTTGCGGCGCTCGAAGCGAGAGAATGCACGGCCGACGTCGGCGGATCTCTCGGCGCGCGAGCGGCCGCGGATGCGATCGTCCGCCGCCTGCGGAAAGCCGCGTGAGGGGAGCTTCATGATCAGCGACAAAATCCGTTACGAAGCACGCGGGGGGGTCGGTTGGATCACGCTGTGCGATCCACCCGCCAATACCTACAGCTACCCGATGATGCGTGAACTCGATGCGGCGATCCTCGAAGCGCGCATGGACGGAACCGTCCACGTCATCGTCGTGCGCGGCGCGGGCGAGAAGTTCTTTTGCGCCGGGGCCGATATCAAGATGCTGACCGAGGCCGATCCCGGCTTCAAGTACTACTTCTGCCTCCATGCCAACGAGACGTTGAATCGCCTCGAACAGACGCCTAAAGTCGTGATCGCCGCCTTGAACGGCCATTGCGTCGGGGGCGGCCTCGAGATCGCGCTCGCCGCCGATTTACGGATTGCGAAAAGGGGGGGAGGCAAGATGGGCCTTCCCGAGGTGACCCTCGGGGTTCTCCCCGGAACGGGCGGGACGCAGCGCCTCGCGCGCGCTCTCGGACGCTCGCGGGCGTTCGAGCTGATGGCGACGGGCCGCACCTTCTCGTTCGAGGAAGCCAAGGACCTCGGTCTCGTCCACGAGGTGTTCGAGCCCGACTCGTTTGACGTCCGCGTGGAGGAGTACGCCGCTTCGTTCCTGCCCCCGTCGCGCGCGTCCAAGGCCGTGGGGTTCATCAAGCGCGCCGTGGTGTCCGGCCTCGAGGCGAGTTTCGGCGAGGGATTGGCCCTGGAGCGCGAGTTGCAGCAGCGTCTCTTCGAATCCGACGATGCGCGCGAGGGGCTGGCCGCCTACGTCGAGAGGCGTCCCCCGAAGTTTACGGGGCGCTAGAGATTCCCAGATTCTCCTTGTGTAAGCCCTGTCTTCGCGGTACAAAAGGCCCCGTGATGACGCGCAGCATCGCCCCGAACACGTTAGCCGTCGCGACCCGAATGGGTGCGTGGTGGTGGTGCGTCAACCCCTGGGAGGTGGCGGCCGCGGACTAGCGTCTCGAATCTGACGATTCAACCGGCCCATCTCCTTTGCGGGAGATGGGCCTTTTTTTTGGCTCGTGGAGGAATCACGCCGTGGACAACACGCCTTTTGACATTCCGGCGGATCTGGACACGCCCGTGTCGGCGTTCCTGAAGCTCGAGTCGTTCGCGCCGCGTTTCCTCCTTGAAAGCGTCGAGGGGGGTGAGCGCGTGGGACGCTATTCGTTTCTGGGCTTCGGCGACGCCGACGAAATCCGAGTCGCGGCGTCGATCCCCGAGACGCGGGGAGGTCGTTCGCGAGCCGACCCGCGAGGGCTGCTGGCCCCGTTGCGCGCCGCGCTCGCGGCCGCGCCCCAGCTCGACCCCGGCTCCTCCGGTTTGCCGTTTGCGGGCGGTCTCGTCGGTGCGATTGGATTCGACGCCACGCGGAGGCTCGAGAGCCTTCCCTGCAACGCCGCTCGCAGCGGGACAGAGCCCGACGCGCTGTTCATCGCGCCACGAAGCGTTCTGATTTTCGACCACGTGACCCGCAATGCGGCGCTCTTGCACGCCGGAACAGCGTC
Organism: Acidobacteriota bacterium; assembly: GCA_031393555.1. GTDB lineage: Bacteria > Acidobacteriota > Polarisedimenticolia > Polarisedimenticolales > DASRJG01 > DASRJG01. The sequence continues at coordinate 47,525 of JANMVW010000171.1, read as the reverse complement.
CGAGCGCAGCAATCTACGCACCCAGGTTGTGCGGGCGCTGCACGCGGGCATTTCGCCGCAGCCGCCCTCACGATCGGATGGGTGCGCCCGCGCAAGTCTCGACCGCGGGGCGTTCGTCGCGGCCGTCCTGCGCGGCAAGGAGGCGATCCGCGCGGGAGAGGTCTTTCAACTCGTCCTGTCGGTGCGTTTTGAGGCGGAGTTCGAGGGCGACGCGTTCTCCGTCTACCGTGCGCTACGAATCCTCAACCCCTCGCCCTATACGTTTTTCGTTCGTCTCGGGGGCACCGAGCTCGTGGGGAGCTCGCCCGAAGCGCTGGTCAAGCTCCAAGGACGCGATGCGACGCTCCGGCCCATCGCGGGTACACGCCCGAGGGGCGGAGACGAGCAGGAAGACGCCGCTTTCGAGCGCGAGCTTCTCGCGGACCCCAAGGAAGCGGCCGAGCACGTGATGCTCGTCGACCTCGCCCGGAACGATTTGGGGAAGGTCGCCGTCCCGGGTTCGATTGCCGTTCGTCCCTCGCGATCGATCGAGCGCTACAGCCACGTGATGCACATGGTCTCCGGCGTGCGCGGCATCCTCGCGCCGGGGCGCGACGCATTCGATCTCTTCGCCGCGGCATTTCCCGCCGGCACGGTCACGGGAGCTCCGAAAGTGCGCGCGATGGAGCTGATCGACGCGATCGAGCCTTCGGCGCGCGGGTTTTACGCCGGCTGCGTCGGTTACTTCGGACACGGCGGCGTCATGGACCAGGCGCTCGCCATCCGGACGCTCGTCTTCTCCGAGGGCCGAGTCTCGTTTCAGGCTGGCGCCGGAATCGTCGCCGACAGCGACCCCGAACGCGAGCATGACGAAGTCCTGGCGAAGGCGGCGGCTCTGCGCGCGGCGATAGCCGCCGCGGGCGCATCGTGAACGCGCACCTCCTGCTCGTCGACAACTACGACTCCTTCACCTGGAATCTCGCCCAGGCATTTCTTGCGTTGGGAGCCGAGGTGGACGTCCGCCGCAACGACGTCATCGGGGCGCGTGAGGCGCGCGATTTGGCGCCGACCCACCTCGTGATCTCGCCGGGGCCCGGGCGCCCGGAAGACGCCGGGGCAATGCTCTCGATCTTGGAAACACTGCTACCACGCGTGCCCGTTCTCGGCGTGTGTCTTGGACACCAGGCGCTCGCTCTGGTGCTCGGTGGCCGCGTTGTCGCTTCGCCACGACTCGTTCACGGCAAGGCATCGCCGGTCTACCACGACGGGCGCACGTTGTATACCGGTCTCCCGAATCCGTTTCCCGCGGGGCGATATCACTCGCTCTGCGTGGACGATGCGACGCTCCCCCGGGATCTCGCGGTGTGCGCCTACACCTCGCAAGGCGAGGTGATGGGCCTCCGTCACAGGCGCCTGCCGGTCGAGGGCGTTCAGTTTCATCCCGAAAGCGTGCTGACTCCGTGCGGCGAGCGGCTTCTCGCCAACTTCCTCGAAAGCGAGGCGTCATGACGACGATGCTGGAACACCTCTTGGAAGGCGGCGATCTCGGGCCGCGCGAGGCCGAAGATCTCTTCGCGGTTCTCACCGAGGCGTCCACACCTGCGGCCGTCGTCGGCGCGCTCCTCGCGGCGCTGCGCGCAAAAGGGGAGACCGCGACGGAAATTCGTGGATTGGTCCGTGCGATGCGGGCCCGTGCGCTGCCTTGCGAGTTCGGTGCGAGTACGGGCCTCGTCGACATCGTGGGGACCGGTGGAGACGGCGCCTGCAGCTTCAATCTCTCAACAGGCGCTGCCCTTCTCGCGGCTGCTGCGGGAGCCCCCGTGGTCAAGCATGGCGGTGGAGCGGTTTCGTCGCGATCGGGAAGCGCGGATGTCCTGGCGGCGCTGGGCGTGACGCTCCCTCTGGCGCTCGACGACGCGCGCGCCCTCCTCGCGGCAACCGGTTTCACGTTCCTTCACGCGCCGTACTTCCACGAAGCGCTTCGTGGGATGGGCCCGTTGCGTCGCGCGCTCGGCACGCGCACGGTGTTCAACTTGTTGGGCCCGTTGTGCAATCCGGCCGACCCGCCGTTCGCGGTGATCGGCGCATCTTCTCTCCAGACAGCCCGTGCGATGGCGCACGCGTTGTCCGGCCTTTCGATCGAACGCGCCTTCGTCATTCACGGAAGCGAGGGATGGGATGAGCCGACCCCGATCGGACCATTCCACATTTTCGAGGTGGTCCCAAACCGCGTCGTATCCGAAGTGCGTGATCCGCTCCGTTTCGGGCTCGCGCGCTGCCAACAAGAAGACCTCCGGGGCGGCGACGCCTCGACGAATGCCCGTGCGCTTTCCGATGTTTTCCACGGGGCGCGAGGCGCGCATCGTGACGCCTTGGTGCTCGGCGCGGCGCTCGCGCTCGAGGTGTCCGGGCGATGCCGCGACATGAGTGAAGGAATCGTCGTTGCGGCGGCCGTGATCGATGACGGAAGGGCTTCCCGGCTGCTCGCCTCGGTCGCGGCGTTCGGGGCACGGGCCACGGGACAAACCCATGTCTGACTTTCTCGCCGGCATGGTTGCGGCCAGCCGACGGCGTGTGCGCTCAGCCAAGGCGCGCATCGGTGAAGCGGAGCTCTTGCGGCGCGCGAGTATGCGCCCTGCCCCGAAGTCTCTGCGTCACCACGCGTCGGGCTTCGACGTGTTCGCCGAGTTCAAGCCGCGCAGCCCGTCGCTGGGACAAATGCTCGCGAAGGGCTCCCGCGACGCATCGGAGTCCGGCGCCGCCTACGCGAGCGGCGGTGCCTGCGCGGTCTCCGTTGTGACCGAGCCCACCGCGTTTTCGGGCTCGCTCGAGGCGCTCACCGACATCTCAGGACAATGCGGGCTCCCCACGATGCGCAAGGACTTTCTCGTCGAACCGTATCAGGTGGTCGAGGCGGGAGCCCACGGGGCCTCCGGTGTTTTATTGATCGCTCGTCTTTTGGATGCCGCCCTCCTGGCGGAAATGATCGCCACCGCCGAGTCGATGAAGCTGTTTGTTTTGGTCGAAGCGTTCGACCTCGACGATCTCGACCGCGCGGTTGGCGCACTCGATGACGCGGGTGGGGCCGGGCTTCTCGGCGTGAACGCCCGAGATCTTGCGACGCTTGCGATCGATCGGAGCCGGCATGCATCGCTCGCCCGTCACGCTCCCGCTGGTTTACGTCTCGTCGCAGAGAGCGGGATCGCAACACGAAAGGACGCAGCCCGCGTCGCCCGACTCGGCTACAGCGTGGCGCTGGTCGGCGCGGCGCTGATGCGTGCCGACGATCCGGTCCCCCTGCTTTCGAAGATGATCGCGTCCGGCCGAGATGCCGCGGCGCAACGCGAGGTGGCGCGATGACGAGTCCAGCGGTCGTACCCGACGCCGAAGGTCGATTCGGATCTTTCGGAGGGAGATTTGTTCCCGAAACACTGATGACGGCACTCGCGCGCCTGACGAGCGTCGCTCAGGACGCTCTGTCCGATCGGTCGTTCATTTCCGCGCTGGACAGGGATCTGGCCGAATGGGTCGGTCGGCCCACCCCGTTGTGCCCCGCGCGACGCTTATCGCGAGCCTGGGACGCCGAGATCTGGCTGAAGCGCGAGGATCTCGCGCATACCGGTGCGCACAAGATCAATAACGCTCTGGGCCAGGCGATGCTGGCGAAACGACTCGGCGCCACGCGCGTCGTCGCCGAGACGGGGGCGGGGCAGCATGGGGTCGCCGTTGCCGCGGCGTGCGCGCGCCTCGGGCTGGCCTGCCGCGTTTATATGGGAGCCCGGGATGTGGTCCGCCAGGCACCCAACGCGGAACGCATTCGACGCTTCGGCGCGGAGTTGATCCCCGTGGCCTCGGGAGATGCCACGCTGCGTGCCGCAATCGACGAGGCGCTGAGAGACTGGGTGTCGGATCCCGAAGGAACCTACTACCTCATCGGATCGGCGGTCGGGCCACACCCGTATCCCTTCTTGGTGCGCACGTTTCAAGCGGTGATCGGCCGCGAGGCGCGTGAGCAGCTCCAAACGGCACGGGGCACGCTCCCCGATGCCGTAGCCGCGTGCGTGGGTGGTGGATCCAACGCAATCGGGCTGTTTCACGCGTTTATCGACGACGACGGCGTGGCGTTGCATGGGTTCGAGGCGGGCGGGCGCGGCAGCGCCACCGGGGATCATGCCGCAACGATCGCGCGCGGGACGCCGGGCGTTCTGCACGGTGCGCTCTCGCTGCTCCTTCAGGACGCGGATGGGCAAATACGGGACACGCATTCGATCGCGGCCGGCCTCGACTACCCGGGAGTGGGGCCCGAGCACGCGTTTCTCGCGAGTTCGGGCCGCGCCCACTACGAGCCGGTGAGTGATGACCAAGCGCTCGCGGCGTTTAGCGCGTGTTGCACGCTCGAAGGCATCCTCCCGGCTCTCGAATCCGCGCACGCGCTCGCGGGCGCAAAACGGCTCGCGTCGATGCGGCCCGGCGCACTGATCCTTTTGGGACTCTCGGGGCGGGGGGACAAAGACCTGCCCACGCTCATGGAGACGGGCCGATGACCCAAGGGGGAAATCGCATCGCCTCAGCCATCTTGAAGGCAAGAAACGCCGGGCGACCGGCGGTCGCCGCATACCTAACCGCGGGCTTTCCGTCGCGCGCCACGTTTCCCGGTCTGCTGCGCGCGGCGTCCGCCGCTGCTGACGTCCTCGAGGTCGGCGTCCCTTTTTCCGATCCGATGGCGGACGGCGTCACGATTCAGCGCGCGAGTCGCGTCGCGCTCCTGGATGGGACGACGTTGGATTGGACACTTCAGGCGCTCGCCGCCTCGCTCCCGTCGTTCTCGACGCCGGTCGTCATCATGAGCTACCTGAACCCGCTTCTGGCGTACGGCCTAACGCGCCTGGCACGCGATGCGGCGGCGACGGGCGTGTCTGGATTCATTGTGCCGGATCTGCCCCTCGAGGAGCAGGGGCGCCTCCGGCCGACGTTCCGCGCGGCTGGGCTCGCATTCGTCCAGATGGTGACGCCGGCGACCCCGGTACCGCGCCTCGACCGCATCGGCGCCGAGAGCGACGGGTTCGTTTACGCCGTGACCGTCACGGGTACAACCGGGGGCCGGATCGACGCATGGACGGATTTCACCGCCTACCTCGAGCGCGTGCGTGCGGCCACCGCGCGTCCAATTCTCGCCGGATTCGGAGTACGGACCCGCGAAGACGTTGCGGCGTTGGTCCCTCCGGCCGATGGCGTCGTGGTCGGTTCGGCGCTGATCGCAGCGATCGAACGGGGCGAGAGTCCGGGGGTTTTCCTCGCCGGGCTCCTTGGAGACCGGCAGAGGTCCGCAGGAACGTGTCCATGATCGCGATCCTCAGTCGGGAATGCACCCTCAAGCAGAAGGCCGACGTCGTCCGCCTCCTCGAGTCTGACGGCTATCGAGTCACCGTGGGTGTACGGGGCGACGAGACGATCGTGGGCGTTCTCGGCGCCGCCCCGCCAGGCCTCGCTGAACGTCTCGCGACGATGCCCGGAGTCCGCGAAACACGGCACGACGTACCACCCTACGCGCTCGTCTCGCGCGCGTACCATCCTGAAACGACCCGCGTGAGGGCGTCGGGGGTCACGATCGGGGGTGACGAGATCGTCGTGATCGCGGGGCCCTGTTCGGTCGAGTCCGAGGCGCAAATTCGTTCGATCGCGCGGAGCGTCGCCGCGTCGGGAGCGCGGATGCTGCGGGGCGGGGCCTTCAAGCCCCGGACCTCGCCGTATGGTTTCCAAGGGATGGGCGAGGATGGGCTGCGCCTGCTCGCCGCGGCAGGCGAGGAGACGGGCCTACCCGTCGTCTCCGAGGTCGTGGGACCGGAGGACGTGGAGCTTTGCGCGCGCTATGTCGACGTGCTGCAAATCGGCGCGCGCAGCATGCAGAACTTTCGTTTGCTGGCGGCCTGCGGCCGGCAGCCCAAACCAGTTCTTATCAAGCGAAGCCACATGGCGACGATCGACGAGTTCCTGAACGCCGCCGAGTACGTCGTGTCCCACGGCAACCCCCGTGTCATCCTCTGCGAGCGCGGAATTCGAACCTTTGAGACGGCCACACGAAACACGCTCGATGTCAGCGCCGTTCCGGTGCTGCGCGAGCGCAGCCATCTGCCGGTCATCGTCGACCCTTCGCACGCGGCCGGAAAGCGGGAATGGGTGGGCGCGCTTTCACGCGCCGCCGTCGCCGCAGGCGCCGACGGCCTGCTGGTCGAGGTTCACGACGACCCGGAGCGCGCGGTATCGGACGGCCGTCAGAGTCTGACGATCGAGGGCTTCGAGGCGATGATGCGCGGCGTGCGGCGCATCGCGGAGGCGGTCGATCGCACGGTGGTCGGGCCTGCGCGCGCCTAGGGGACGGCGGGGTATCCTGTCGGTCCGAATTCGGAGGGTCCCGATGCCGAAGCCCGTGCTCCCGGCCGACTTGTCGCGCGTGACGACCTACCCGCTGGCCTCGCGGTCGAACAAAGTCCGTGTCGACGAGTTCGCCCGACCGGTCGCGGCTTCGTCGTCGCTGGGTGATTTCCTCGACGGCTTGCCTGACGTGCTCGCGGTGAAGGTCTTGAGGGAGCTCGCCGCGGCGATCGTCCAGGCGCGCGCCGAGGACCATCCGGTCGTGGTGGCGGCGGGAGCCCACGTGGTCAAGGTCGGTCTGGCGCCGGTCCTCATCGGCATGATGGAGGAGGGGACGATTTCCGCGCTCGCTCTCACCGGAGCGGGCGCGATCCACGACTGGGAGATCGCGGCGATCGGGGCGACATCCGAGGACGTGGGCCGCGGGCTGCACGAGGGACGCTATGGGATGGCGGACGAGACCGGGCGCGAGTTGAACGAGGCGGCGAAAGAGGCTAGCGCGTCGGGGCTCGGTTTCGGCGAAGTCCTCGGGAGACGCATCGTTGCTGCCGCGATGCCGCACCGCGCGGCGAGCTTGCTCGCCCGTGCGTTCGAACTCGGCGTTCCGGTGACGGTGCACGTCGCGATCGGAAGCGACATCGTTCACCAGCACCCGTCCGCCGACGGCGCCGCGATCGGCGCGGCCACCTTCACCGACTTCCGCAAGCTCGTCACGATCGTCTCGTCGCTCTCGGGGGGCGTTTGGATCAACCTGGGATCGGCGGTACAACTCCCCGAGGTTTTCCTGAAGGCGGTGTCGATCGCCGAGAACCTCGGGCACGCGCTCTCGGGCTTCGCGACCGCCAACTTGGACATGATCCGTCATTACCGCACCGACGAAAATGTCCTCCGGAGGCCGACGCTTGGCAGGGGGAGGAGCTTTTCGCTCACCGGCCACCACGAGATCAACGTACCCCTCCTTGCCGCCGCCGTCGGGTTGGAGCGCGCGCACCGCGATTCCGGGCGCTAGAGCGTCCGTCCCGGGTACACCTCGAGCGCCTTAGCGAAAATCGTCATGGCGCGGCGGAGCCGGGTCTCATCGAGGACGTAGGCGATGCGGACCTCGTCTCGCCCGAGGCCGGGGGTCGCGTAAAACCCATCGGCCGGGGCGATCGTCACGGTTTCGCCGTCCAAGTCGAAATCGCGCACGAGAAATTCCGCGAACCTGTTGGCGTCGTCCACGGGAATCCGGGCGCAGAGATAGAACGCTCCCTCGGGTTTCCGGACCAGCACGCCGGGAAGGGCATCGAGCGCCTCGAATACGACGTCGCGCCGTTTCTCGTACTCGGCGATCACTCCGGCGATGTAGTCTTTCGGGACCTCGGTCAGCGCCGTGCAGGCGTATTGGCCCAACGTCGGCGGGCAGAGGCGCGCTTGACCGAAGCGCAACAATGCGTCCATCAGTTCGCGATTGCGTGTCACCACGTTTCCGATGCGGACGCCGCAGAGCGAGTAGCGCTTCGAGACGCTATCCACGACGATCACCTGATCGTCGAGTCCCTCGAGGGTCAAGGCCGAGTGGTGCTTCGCCCCGTCGTAGACGAACTCACGGTAGACCTCATCGGCGATGAGGTAGAGGCCTCGCTCACGGCAGATCGAAGCGAGCAGAGCCATCTCGGCGTCGGTGTAGACGGTGCCGGTCGGGTTGTTGGGCGAGCAGATCAGGATGCCGCGTGTCCGGGGTCCGATCTTGGCTTCGATCGCCGACCGATCGGGCAGGTGGTAGCCGTCCTCCGCGCGCGTCGTCACGGGGACGGGCAAGACTCCGACCATCGCCGCGAACCCGTTGTAGTTCGTGTAGAACGGCTCGAAGACGAGAACCTCGTCACCGGGGTCGCAGATCGCGCCGAGCGTGAACAGGATCGCCTCGCTTCCCGCGGTGGTCACGAAGACCTCGGCGGGGGTGACCACGAGACCGACGCTCTTGTAATAGAAGCACAGCGCGTCGATGAACTCGGGGAGTCCCTGGGAAGGTCCGTAGGGGATGAGCCTCGCGTCGTATCCGCGCAGTCGATCCAGGATGGCCCGAGGAGTCTCGATGTCGGGTTGCCCGATGTTCAGCGCGTAAAGGGTCTTTCCGGCGGCGGCGGCTCTGGCGGCTAGCGGTGCGAGCCGCCGGATCGGGCTCGCGGGCATGATGCGTGCACGATGGGACAACACGGTCGTGGCGGCCATGGGTGATTCCTCCGGAGCGACGACCCCAGTGTAGCAATCCGCCTCCGACGCGGGGGTGTTAGACTCTCGCGTCGTTTGGCGGAGGGCGCTTTGTTCCAACGGGTTCTGATCGCGAATCGCGGCGAGATCGCCGCGCGCGTCATTCGCGCGTGTTGCGAACTCGGACTGGACACCGTCGCGGTTTACTCCGAGGCGGATGCGAACGCCCCCTGGTTAACACGCGCGGGACGCACGGTTTGCCTCGGTCCCGCAGCTGCCGCGCGTTCGTACCTGGACGCCGATGCGATCCTGCAGGCCGCCGAGCAGACCGAGGCGAGCGCCATCCACCCGGGCTACGGGTTTCTTTCCGAAAACGCGGTCTTCGCGGCGCGTTGTGCCCAACACGGGATCGCTTTTATCGGCCCAGGCCCCGAGGCGATAGCGCGGATGGGGGACAAGATCCGCGCCAAGCGAACGATGGCCGAGGCCAAGGTGCCGACGATTCCGGGGTCGCTCCACCCACTGACCTCGGCCGCGCACGCCGCGGAGTTGGCCGGCGAGGTGGGCTATCCGGTCCTGTTGAAAGCGACCGCCGGAGGCGGCGGGAAGGGGATGCGGCGATGCGACGACGCGACGCAGTTGGCACGCGCCTTCGCCGAAGCCGCCCTCGAAGCGGACAAGGCGTTTGGAAACGCCGAGCTGTATCTCGAGAAGTACCTGGAGGGCGGACGGCACATCGAGTTCCAGGTCTTGGCCGACGCGTACGGTAACGTCGTCCATCTCGGCGAGAGGGAGTGTTCGATCCAAAGGAGCCACCAAAAGCTCGTCGAGGAGTCGCCCTCACCCGCGCTCACCCCGATCGCGCGGGCGGATCTGGGCGTACGCGCCGCGCGGGCTTCCGCCTCGTTCGGATACGTCAATGCCGGGACGCTCGAGTTCCTGCGCGCCGCGGACGGCAGCCTGTACTTCATGGAGATGAACACGCGCCTTCAAGTCGAGCACCCCGTCACCGAGATGGTGACCGGCATCGATCTGGTGAAGGCGCAGTTGGCGATCGCCGCGGGAGAGCCTTTGTCGGTACGTCAAACCGAGGTCGTCTTCCACGGGCACGCGATCGAATTTCGAATCAACGCCGAGGATCCCGATCGGGGCTTCCGCCCGGATCCGGGATTGGTCACCGCCGTCGTGGCGCCCACGGTTTCGCGGCCGGGGGCCACGGTGCGCTGGGATGCCGGGGTCGCCGCCGGGTGGCGCGTGCCCTCGCACTACGACTCGCTGATCGGCAAGGTGATCGTCCATGCGGCGACGCGCGAGGAGGCGATCGCGGCCTCCAAGGAGGCCTTGGGGTCCTTCCGCGTGGAGGGGATCAAAACGACGATTCCGTTGCACCTGCGCTTGCTCGACGATGCCGCTTTCGCTCGCGGCGACTACGACGTCGCGCACCTTGCCCGGAGCGGATTGGTCGCGCCGGCTTCGACACGGACCTGAGGCGGCGATGGCGAAGGTTCTCCTTGACCCGATCGGCAGCCCGGCGGATCGCGCGCTCGACACGGAGACGTTCGCGGCGCAGCGGGCGCACGTTTCGGCCTTGAACGCAAAGTTGCAGCACAAACGCGACGAGGTGCGCGCCGGATGGGGACCCGACTACGACGCCCGCGTGCGGAAGAAGGGAAAGCTGCCGACGTGGGACCGCATCGAGCGTCTCAAGGACGCCGGGAGCCTAGTGCTTCCCATCGGAACGCTCGTCAACTACGGCCGAACGTTCGGAGACGACAAAAAGACGTCTCCGGGAGCGGGCGTCGTGACGGCGTTCGTTCGGGTGGAGGGGCGTTTTACGGTCGTGATCGCCAACGACAATACGGTGGCCTCGGGCTCGTGGTGGCCGCAGACCCCGGAGAAGATCCAGCGCGCGCAAGAGATCGCGCTGCGGTTGAGGCTTCCCGTGGTCTACCTCGTGGACTGCTCGGGGCTTTTCCTGCCAGAGCAAGCGCACACGTTCCCCGGGCGCAGCGGTGCCGGGGCGATCTTCAAGATGAACTCACTCCTGTCGGCCCAGGGCGTCCCGCAGATCGCCGGAGTTCATGGGGACTGCATCGCCGGCGGCGGCTACATGCCGATCATCTCGGACGTCGTCTACATGACCGAGCAAGCGTACATGGTCGTCGCCGGAGCGGCCCTTGTGAAAGGGGGGAAATCGCAGCACATCACCTCGCTGTCGATCGGCGGACCCGATGTCCACGTTCACCTTTCGCGCTGCGCGGACCATCGCGTTCCCGACGATGAGACACTGATTCAATGCGTGCGCCGCGAGGTGGCCAAGCTGCCGAGCCCCGCGTGCGACTACTACCGTTATGGTGCCGATCCCGGCGAGCCGCGCTTCGCCCCTCAGGAACTCGACGGTTTGTTCCCTTCGGATCACAGGCTGGGCTACGACACCCGGGAGGTGCTCGCACGCCTCACCGATCACTCCCTCTTCGGCGAGTTCCTCCCGGACGTGGGGCGCGAAATGATCTGCGGGGTGGCGCGCGTCGGCGGCCTTTACGCCGGATTCGTGGCCAACAATCTCGCATTGACCGATCACCCCGTTCACAGGAATCTCAAGCGGCCCGGCGGGATCTTGTATCGCGAAGGCATCGCGAAGGTCGCCCAATTCTCGCGTTGCTGCAACGATGACGGCATCCCGCTGGTATGGCTTCAGGACATCTCCGGATTCGACATTGGGCCGGAGGCTGAAAAGCAGGGTTTGCTCGGATACGGCTCGAGCCTCATTTATACCAACACGACGAACACCGTCCCGATGTTCACGGTGCTGCTCCGGAAGGCGTCGGGCGCCGGATACTACGCGATGGAAGGGCTGCCCTACGGGCCCGTCGTTCAACTCGCGACCCCCCTGGCGCGGCTGGCCGTCATGGAGGGGCGCACGCTCGCGATCGGCGCGTACAACACGAAACTCGACGACGACTTCCGGATCGTGGCGAAAACGGAAGTCGAGGCCGACGAGATTCGAAAGGGGATGCAGGCGGTGGAAGACCGCATCGCGCGGGATATGGATCCCGTGCTCGCCGCATCGCAACGAGACATCGACGAGATCGTCCGCCCGAGCGAACTGCGCCTCTGGATCGCCTCGATGGTCGCGATGTCCTATCAGGCGACCGGCTATCGCCGCATCAAGAACCCGCGCATTTGGTCGCTCCACGACGTGAAGGTGATCCACGGATGAGCCCCACGGCGATTCCTCTGCTCGCGGTGAACGACCCCAAAGCCGGGACCGCGCTGCGCGCGCCCAAGCTCGGCCTCTGGTCCGACCCTCCCCAAGACGGGACGTTCGTCGAGCCGGGGTCGACCGCCGGGACGCTCACCCAACTGGGCCGGCGGTTTCTCCTCGTGGTTCCCGACGGCGTCAGCGGCCGGGTCGCGATCGAAGGCCGGACTCAGGATGCGCTTCCCGTCGAGTATGGTGAAACGCTGTTTCGTGTCACCCCGACCGACCCCCGTACGGCCCGCCCCGAAGCGAGTGAGGCGACATCCTCTCGCGCGCCGGGCGCCCTCGAGCTCCTTTCGCCGACGGACGGAGTGTTCTACCGGGCGGCGGCGCTCGGTGCCAAGCCCTATGTCGTCGTCGGGGAGCGCGTCGCGACGGGGCGGCCGGTCGGATTGATCGAGGTCATGAAAACCTTCAATCCGATCGCTTACGGCGGCGCGGGATTTCCCGACGAAGCGGAGGTCGTCGAGATACTCGCCGTGGACGGGCAGGAAGTGCGGGCCGGACAGGCGCTTGTCGTCGTCAAGAGGCTTTGAGCGGAGACGCGGTCTCGGGCTCGACTGCCTTGGGCCGCCGCAACCGGCCGGGCACGGCGGTCAATTCGGCACGCGCGAGGCGCGCGAGGGCGCCGGGCAAGTACTTGATCATCCGCGGTCCCAGCTTGAAGCCGGGGAGGTAGACGTGTCGCCCCGCGTTTTTTCGTCCCCACGTCCCCGCCGCCATCCGAGCGCGTCCGATCGATGCGAGGCGGCGCGTGATCAAACTCATCAGGTGGTAGAAGGGGAGGGAGAGGGGATGGGAAAACGGGACGTCGAGCCCCGCCTCGCCCCTGCGGTACGGCCCCGTCAAGATACCCAGGTAGTAGAGCGACACTTCGACCCGAAGCGCGATCTCCATGAGCTCGGCATCGCCGATCACGTAGTACTTGTCGAGGTAGAGCGCTTCGAACCAGCGCGAGAATCCCACGGTGAATTCGCGGTTGTGCTTCGCGAGCGCTTTCGCCGTCGCCGGACCCTCAGCCCCGGCTTGGAGCACGCGGCCGATCAGGGCCACGGTTTTCGTGACCGTGAGCGCCGCCCAGTCGAGCCCGGGACTGTAGAACGGATCGATGAACCCCGCGGCGTCGCCGACAGCGGCCCACCCGTCGCCCGCGACTTGTGCGACGCGGTAGGGAAGCGCTTTCAGCGCGTGAAGGTCGTTTTCGACGCGGGTGGCTCCGGCGACGAGTTCCCGTCCCGCGGGGTGACTCGTCATGAACGCATCGAACTGTTCGCCGAGGTTGCGTCCCTCGGGGAGCGCAAACAGTCGCTCGTCCCAAACGACCCCGACACTCGTGTCGCCGCCGGGGAGCGGGATCACCCAGACCCACCATCCGGGGCCGGTCAAGTGGTTCGTCGAGAGGGACCGGGAGCAGCCGACCCCGCAGCGCCCGCTCCGACCCGGTCCGCGTGAGGTGTCGCGCGCCGCGAGCCAGTCGCCGTCAAAATCACGCAGATTGCGATAGCGCGCCCACACGGAGCGAATCGGATGCTCGGGCATCGGATGGAGGTGGCCGAGGCGTCTCGCCAACCAAGCGGCGCGTCCGGTGGCATCGACGATGAAGCGTGTCCCGATCGACGCGCGCCCCGAGTCCTCCTCGACCGTCAGGCGCGGCGACGAGCCCGCGCGGAGCGCGACGTCGACGACGCGCGCGGGACGAAGGTCGTCGACCCCCGCCTGTACGGCAAGCGCATGGACGTGCTCATCGAGGACCGCGCGATCGACGTGGTAGCTCGGGAGCAGCGACTGATAGAAATTCCCGAGCTCCGAAGCGTCGGAAAGCCGGTGGACGCGTTCGTTGTGGAACCAGTAACGCTGACCGTATTTCGGCAAGTGCTTGATGGCGAGGTGCCGATCGAGACCGAGCTTGCGCGTGAGAAACCACGAGCCCAGCTCGATGACGGACTCTCCGACTTTTCGGTCGAATACCGGCTTCGTCTCGATGAGAGCGACGCGCAAATCCGGGAAGTCCCGCTTCAAAAGGAGCGCACAGGCCGACCCTGAAAACGCGCCACCGATCACGGCGACATCGTACTCGCGATCCATCGGCCGCATGCGGTGACGATAGCACGGCAAACCTGATAGATTTGCGCCGTGAGCGGGACCGGATCAGACGGACGACCCGACGCCCGGCCGCGAGATCCGGTGTGGAAGTTCATTGCCGGTTGCGCGGTGGTCGTTGCGGGCCTCGCGGCCTTGGTCGTCGCCGGGGCCGTACTGATCGGATGGCGTTTAGCGCGCGACGAGGCGCCGGGGCGGCCTCCGGAGACATTCCTCGTCGGAGACGAGGGGCGTTATTGGTGCCTCGACCTGAAGCCGAACGATACCGGCCTTACGGCGTTGTTCGCGCGCTTCAGCGAGATCAACGACGCCACGCGCCGCAATCTCCTCCGTGGGACCGTTTTCGAGGCGATCCCGTTCCCGCACAAACAGGCGCGGCTCGACCAGCTCGCGCCGTTCACCTTCGAGATCTCGCTGCCGATCAGCGAGAGAACCTCGGGGTCGCCGGTTCCGGCGGGCTGGGCGGCGCGGGGGACTTTTTCGCACGGCCTGTTTCGCCTGCGCGCGGTGTTGAAAGTGATGCGCTTCGTGGCGAGCCGCGACGCGAAGAAAAGCGAGACGCAGGACGTCGACGGCATCGCGGTGACCGAGATCCACGACAACGGTTCCGGCTTTGCCGTCGCCACGGTGGGAGACCGCGTGCTCGTCACGAGCGATGCCGCGCGGATGCGGATGGTCTTGCAGACGGCCACGGCGCCGCCGTCTCCGACGCTCCCCGAGGTGCTCGCCCTCCACGACGCCATCAAGCTCGAGGGCGAGGACGCTTGGGGGTTCTATTCGGCCCGACAGGTTGGCGGCCTGTCGACCCCTTGGGGCGACGGCGGCGCTGTCGCGTCATTCGACGTCAACGACCGAGATGAATTGGCGTTTCGGGTCGTCGTCTCGGGTGGCGGCACGGTCGAGGGGGAAAGTGACTTCGCGGGTGCGCTCGAGGAGTGCTCTGCGGTCGCGTCGCGATTTCTTCCCGGGGTTCCTCTCAGCGAGATCACGATTGACGGCAACGGCGCGCGACCGCGCGGCTCGGGCGCGATGGAGTTTTCGGGGCGGATTCCCGGTTTGGCGAATCGTCTGGCCAAACTTTTCGGGCACGCTATGGAGATCCGGCGGTCGGGAACGCCTTTTGCCAGCCCGACCCCGCCATCTCTTCCAGCGTCCGCCGATCCCCGAAGCGGAACTCCCGCGGGGCCGATGCATGAAGGAACCCCCACGCCTCGGCCGTGACGCAGCACGCCATCATGCGGGTCCCGTACGAGCGGAAGTGAGCGCGATCGTAGCCGAGAGCGACGTTGTAGCCGGTTTTCGTGACGGGGCCCGAGCGCGCACCCAGCCAGTACGGATGGACGTGCTTCCCGCAAAGCGCGAGGACGTTGAGTGCGGCCTGCGGGAAGGCGGGGCCTCCCGTCCGGCGTTTCGGGACGAAGATGTCGCCGCTCCCTTCGTCGTGGAGGATCCAGCCGACGTGACCGTTCGTGAAGTGCTCGAGATCGAAGTTCCGCTCGTGCGTGAGGCACCAGATTCGCTCGCAGGCGTTGTAAAGCCCTCCCGGGCCTCGCTTCTCGGTGCCCCCCTGCGCGTCGACGTGCTGACGCGGTGCGGCGGGTTGCGCTGTGACCACCGCCGCCGCGGGCGGCTTCTCGTGGGAGCACGACGACGCGAGCGCCACCAAGCTCAGGAGGATTCCGGTCTGGACGCGCCGCATCACAGCTTCCAATATGGTTCCTTCGCCCTGTTCGGGCCATCAAGGGAGGAAAGGTCCCGATGAACGTCCTCGTGCTCAATTGCGGCTCTTCCTCGATCAAGTTCCAGATCGTCGAGACCGACCTCGACCTCATCGAAAAAGACACCGATCGCCGGCTCGCGCGCGGTGTGATCGAACGGATCGGGAGTCTCGCCCTCATCACCTTCCAGGCCGAAGGTGGGCAAAAGGTGATCGAGGATGCTCCGATCCGCGACCATCGTGGCGCCATCGACCGGATCCTTCGCTGGATCGTCTCCGCCGACGCCAGGATCCCCGGCATCCGGTCCCTGGCGGATCTCCACGCGGTGGGGCACCGCGTCGTGCACGGCGGCGAACGGTTCAAACGCTCCGTGCGGATCGAACCCGCGGTGATCGAGGGGATCGAAGAGTGCATCGAGTTGGCCCCGCTTCACAACCCCGCCAACCTGCGAGGCGTGCGCGCGGCTGCGGATGTCCTGGGATCCGGAATTCCGCAGGTCGCCGTGTTCGACACGGCGTTTCATTCCGAGATGCCCGAGACCTCGTTCCTTTACGGGATCCCGTACTCGCTCTACCGCCGGCACAGGATCCGCCGGTACGGCTTTCACGGGACGTCGCATCGCTACGTGGCGTACCGGTACCGCACGATCCACGGGATTCCGCGCGAAGCGGTCAACCTGATCACGCTTCATCTGGGAATGGGTTGCTCGGCGTGCGCCATTCGAGCCGGGGCTTCGGTCGACACGTCGATGGGATTCACTCCGGTCGAGGGACTCCTGATGGGAACCCGCTCCGGAGATCTCGACCCGTCGATTCTCGAGTTCCTCGCGCATAAGGAGGGGATGGGACTCCACGAGATCGAGGCCATGCTCAACAAGCAATCGGGGCTCTTGGGAATCTCCGGGCTGACCGGCGACATGCGCGATCTTCTCGCGGAGGAGGCCGAAAACGGGGATCGGCGAGCCCACCTGGCCATCGAGATGTTCTGCTTGCGCGTGAAGAAGTACATCGGCGCCTACTACGCGACGTACCCGGGCACGCAGGCCCTCGTCTTCACGGGGGGGATCGGAGAGAACTCGGCGGCCATTCGCGAGCGGATCGGCGCCGATCTCGACCACCTTGGTCTCGTCATCGACAGGGACCGAAACCGGTTGGTCGCACCCGGGGAGACCGCTCGCATCGCCGCCCCCGGATCGAAACTCGACGCCTGGGTCATCCCGACGAACGAGGAACTCCTCATCGCGCGAGACACCGTTCGTGTCGTGCGCGATGCGCCTCGGCGGTGGTGAGGCTAAAACGCGGCGAGTTCCTCGACGGCTTTGAGAATGTCCGCAGTCTGCGGGAGGATGAAATCCTCGAGTTCCGGAGCGTACGCGACGAACGTGTCGGTCGCCGCGAGGCGGCGCACGGGGCCGTCGAGATCGGCGTAAAGCTCCTCGCCGATGCGCGCCGCGATTTCTGCGCCGTACCCCCAAGACCTGGAATCCTCGGTGAGCACGAGCACCTTGCTCGTTTTTCTCACGGAGGCCGCGATGGCATCCCAATCAATCGGATTCAACGAGCGCAGGTCGAGGACCTCCAGCGAGAGGCCGCGTTCCTCGGCGATCCTCGCGGCCTGAAGCGCGCGATGAACCGTAGCGCCGTAGGTCACGACGGTCACGTCCCGTCCCTCGCGGACGAGCGAGGCTTTCCCGAACGGGATCATGTAGTCCGGACCGGGGTTCGCGCCCTTGTTGTAGGTCTGGCGGTACAGGTGTTTGTGCTCGAGAAAGAGCACGGGGTCGTCGCAGCGGATCGCCGTCCTCAGCAGCCCGTTCGCGTCCGTAGCGTTCGACGGGCAAACGACACGCAACCCGGGGTTCGCGGTGAACAGCGCCGCCCCGGTTTGGCTGTGGTAGATCGCGCCCCCGGTGATGTAGCCGCCGTACGCGACCCGGATGACGAGCGGACAGGAAAATGCGTTCCCCGAGCGCCATCTCATCGTGACCAGCTCGTCTCGAATTTGCATGTACGCGGGCCAGATGTAGTCGAAGAACTGGATTTCCACGACGGGCTTCAAGCCTCGAAGCGCCATCCCGATCGCCCGCCCGAGAATGTTCGCCTCCGCGAGCGGCGTATTGAAAACGCGCGTACCCCCGAATTCCTTCTGCAGGCCCCACGTCACCTTGAAGACGCCGCCCTTTCCCTTGACCTTCGAGAGTGCCTCGTCGCGGGAGGCATCGGCAACGTCCTGTCCGAAGACGACGATCCGGGGATCGCGGCGCATCTCGTCTTTCATGCACGCGTTCAGCAGATCGACCATCGTCGTCGGTTGGCCCACGGCGGAAGGTTCAGAGGCAAACGTCGAGGAGGTCGGGTCGACGGTGGGGGAGTAGACGAACTCCAGAGCGGAGGCCGGCTCGGGGCGGGGCGCCGCGAGCGCCAGGTCTGCGGCTCGGGCGACCTCTTCGTCGAGTTGCGCATCGATCGCCGCGAGGACGGACAGTTCGACGATTCCTTCCCGCACGAGGGTGGCGCGAAACGTCTCGACGGGATCGCGCTTGCTTTCCGCCGTACGCTCTTCTTTCGTCTTGTAGTTGGTCTCGTCGTCGGACAGAGAATGACTGTAGGGCCGGACGACGTGCGCGTGCACGAGCGCCGGCCCCTTGCGGGCCCGCGTGTGCGCAGCGGCGGCGCGATACGCCTCGACGGTGGCGAGCGGATCGCAGCCGTCCACCTCGCGGATCAAGAGGTTCGGAAACGAACCCAGCAGCTTCGAGATGCTTCCGCCGGCCGTGTTGACCTCGACGGGAACCGAGATCGCGTAGCCGTTGTCTTCGACGACGTAGACGACCGGGAGCTTCCGGTTGCAGGCCGTGTTGACGGACTCCCAGAATTCGCCCTCGCTCGTCGTGCCGTCGCCCGTCGTGACGACGACGACCTCGTCGCCCTCAAAAGGAACTCCCGGAAGCTCGCCGCGTTCGGCGGCGTAGAGTCCCGCCTCGGCGCATCCGCACGCCTGGAGAAACTGCGTTCCCGTCGGCGACGACGTGTTGGCGATGTGGAGTTTCGGGGACGAGAAGTGAGAGGGCATCTGTCGGGCGCCGCTTTGAGGTTCGTCCTTGGCGCCGACGGCCTGCAAGAACATCTCGAGCGGCGTAATCCCCAGGGCCAGGGAAGCGGCGCGGTCGCGGTAGTAGAAAAAGAACCAGTCGTGGCCGGGGCGGAATACCTG
Source organism: Acidobacteriota bacterium (assembly GCA_031393555.1). GTDB lineage: Bacteria > Acidobacteriota > Polarisedimenticolia > Polarisedimenticolales > DASRJG01 > DASRJG01. The sequence continues at coordinate 28,688 of JANMVW010000171.1, read as the reverse complement.
GCCCATCGCCGCGCCCACGGCCTCGTGTCCCACGCCGTTGATCTGGAAATAGATCTTGTTCTGGCGCTTGAGCTGGATCTCCCTGTCGTCGACTTTGCGAGACAAGACGATCGATCGGTACATCTCGAGCAACGCTTTTCGATCGAGCCCCCTGAGGCTCGGACTCTCGGTTTTCGGGGCCACAAATCACCTCCCAGAAGGTCGGGTCCGTGCGGGGGAGCCGTCATTATAGGGTAGCTGGGACGCCGGCGTGGCCGGCGGCGCGGGCGTCAACCTGAAGAGCAAGAGGGCGGCATCCCGTGCGTCGTATCCTTTGCGTGCAATCGCGATCCGATCTCCCGATACCACGAGCGCCGACGAGGCGAAACGCAGCGGGGCGGGGAGGTCGAAGGTCGCGACGCGGCGGCCGTCGTACGCGTCGAGGGCGACCAAGGAGGCTCCGTCATCCGGCACGACGAGCAGGATCTCCCCATCGATCGGCCCCGTCCCGCAGGCCGGCCAGCAGGCCAAGCCCCGCGACAAGCGGTCCCCGAGATCAACCGCCCAGACCCGGTGTCCGTTGCTCGCGCGCACGCACGTTACGCGATCGTCGAGCCCGGCGTAGCACAGGCGCGGGCCAAGCAGGATGGGCGGCGCCATGATCGAGTTCGGCGCGACGATCCTCCACGACGAGATCCATTTCTTCCTCGTCCGGGATCGGTGTTGCGCTTCGACCAGTCCTTCCGCCGTCGTCCGGTAACGGCGTTTTCCATCGGAGGAGGGAATCCACTCCGGTCTGTCCGGCAACTCGGCCGAAGGGACGATCGAAGGCGTGGCGTTGGTCTCGGGAGCCACGCGCGCCCAACCGCCCTCGACGGGGAACACGACCACACCGTCGGACAGAAAACCGGGCCGCTCCCCGAGCGGTCCCGGGAGCGCAATCTCTCCCAGTCGCTCGAAAACGAGCATCGGCCCTTGTCCCCGGCGCGCGGGAAGCGCCGGCGGGTAGTTGTTCGGCTGGACCTCGGGACCGGAGGAACCGTACTGCGCAAAACCGGGGGCCACTATGAGGACGAACGCGAAAAACGCCGCGCCATGGCGCGATAGGCGGCACGCAGTCACGCGGTCACGATACCATGCTCCAGATGGCCCTACGTTACCAAGCCCTTCGGGGGACACGAGACCTCCTGCCCGAAGAGGTCGCTGCGTGGCGGTTCCTGGAAGAGACCACCCACGAGGTCTTCTCGCGGTACGGATTCCGAGAAATCCGCACGCCGATCTTCGAAGCGACCGAGTTGTTCGCCCGCTCGGTGGGTGCCGGCACCGACATCGTGCGCAAAGAGATGTACACGTTTGGCGTGGGAGACGAGTCGGTCACGCTGCGTCCCGAAAACACCGCGCCGGTCGTACGTGCTTTCGTCGAGCACGCCTTGCATCGCACGATCGCCGCAGGATTCCCGGAACGCCTCTACTACCTCGGCCCGATGTTCCGTCACGAGCGCCCACAAAAGGGACGCCAGCGGCAGTTCCATCAGATCGGGGCCGAACTCCTCGGTGCGGCGGAGCCCTTGGCCGACGCCGAGACGATCGAGATGGTCTGGGCGCTTCTCCACGCGTTGGACATCGAGGATCGCGAGCTGCGCCTGAATACCGTGGGTGACGCCGCCTGCCGCCCGCATTACCGCGAGGCGCTGACGCAGTGGCTGAAACCTCGTGTTCACGCGATGTGCGACGACTGCCGGCGTCGGGCGGTGGACAACCCGTTGCGCGTTTTCGACTGCAAGGTCGAGGCCGACCGCAAGTTGCTCGCGGACGCCCCGACGATGACCGACAGCCTCTGCGCGCCGTGCGCGGCGCATTTCCACTCCGTGCGCGAAACGCTCGAGGCGTTTTCGATCCCGTACGTCGTCGACCCTCGCCTCGTGCGCGGGCTCGACTATTACCAGCGCACCGTCTTCGAGGTCGTCGCGACCGGTCTCGGCGCGCAAAACGCCCTGCTGGGCGGCGGGAGGTACGACGGTCTCGTCGAAGAGCTTGGCGGCCCCGCGATCCCCGGTTTTGGGTTCGCCGCGGGGATGGAGCGACTCGTCCTCGTGATGGGGCAAAAGGCCCGAACGGTCGTCGCGTCGGATCTCGTCCTCGTGGGCTTGGGGGAGGTCGGGTTCCGGGCCTCGGTCGGCCTGGCGAGGTCGTTGCGTGCACGCGGCCTGCGCGTGGTGATGCCGTTGACCGAACGGCCGCTGGGCGCGCAGATGAAGCGCGCGGAGCGCGTCGGTGCGCGCTTCGCCCTTTTCGTCGGCGAAACCGAGCTCTCCACGGGACGGTTCGGTCTGAAGAATCTCACGAGTGGCGAACAGATCGAGGTGGACGAGGCCGGCATCGAGGCCGCCGTCCGCGTGGAAAGGAACCCTCATGGCTGTTGATGCCTCGCGATTACTCCACCGTACGATCGGATGCGGCGAAGTCACCTCTAGGGACGCCGACGCGGGGAGAGAGGTCGTCCTCACGGGGTGGGTGCACCGCCGCCGGGACCTCGGCCAGCTGATCTTCGTCGAACTCCGGGACGCCACCGGGCGCCTCCAGATCGTCATTGACCCCGACAACGCGACGCTTCACGCCATGGGTGAGAAGCTCCATGCCGAGGACGTCGTGGGCGTCCGCGGCGTCGTCGTGATCCGCGAGTCGCCCAATCCCCAGCACCCGACGGGCGACGTCGAAGTGCGTGTCTCCGACCTGGTCGTCCACAACCCGGCATCGGGCGTTCCTTTCCCCGTCGACGACGAGGCTGAGGCCAACGAAGAACTGCGTCTTCAACATCGGTACGTCGACCTGCGCCGTCCTCGGCTGCAACGCGCGCTCCGCTTGCGGCACAAGCTAGCCAGCGCCGCCCGTACCGCCCTCGATGCGCAGGGGTTCGTCGAAATCGAAACGCCGATTTTGACGCGTTCGACGCCGGAAGGGGCGCGGGACTATCTCGTTCCGAGCCGTGTCCACCCGGGACGTTTCTACGCCCTCCCGCAATCGCCCCAGCTGTTCAAGCAACTCCTCATGGTCGCCGGGTTCGAACGGTACTACCAGTTCGCGCGCTGCTTCCGAGACGAGGACCTCAGAGCCGACAGGCAGCCTGAGTTCACGCAGATCGATCTCGAGATGTCGTTCGCCGAGCCCGAAACGATCTACGCGGTCATCGAGCCTCTTGTCCAGGAGATGTTCCGGGCGATCGGTGTGGACCTCCCGACGCCGTTTCCGCGTATGCCCTACGACGAGGCGATGAGACGCTTCGGCGTCGACCGTCCCGACACGCGTTTCGGGCTCGAGCTCAAAGACGCCGGACCGAGCGCGGAAGGCACGGGATTCGCAGTGTTCGATGCCGCGCTCGCATCGGGAGGCGCGATCCGCGGAATCGCCGTGCCGGGCGCGGGCGCGGCCTCGCGCAAGCAGCTCGACCAGTGGACGGCGTGGTCCAAGGACGCGGGCGCCAAGGGTCTCGTGTGGATCAAGCGAGATGCGGCGGGAGCCATTCTCTCGTCGGCGCTGAAGCTGCTGGGTGAATCGAGGTGCCGGGAGATCGCACACGCCGTCGGCGCGGGCGAAGGCGATGCAGCCCTCATCGTGGCCGATACGCGAGAAGCCTGCGATCGCGCCCTCGGGACCATCCGCCTGAAGATTGCAGCGGAGCTCGGCCTCGCTCCAAAGGACCGATGGGATCTCGTTTGTGTCGAGCGGTTCCCCCTGTTCATGAGGGACACCGAAGAGAACCGCTGGATGGCGATGCACCATCCGTTCACCGCGCCGCGTTGGGAGGACCTGGACAAACTCGACACCGATCCGGCGGCCGTGCTCGCTCAAGCCTACGACCTCGTCTTGAACGGGACGGAAATCGGCGGGGGATCGATCCGCATCCACCGAAGCGACGTGCAAGAGCGCGTGTTCCGCGCGCTCGCGATCGGCCCCGAGGAGGCTCAAGCGAAGTTCGGTTTCCTCTTGCGCGCTCTCCAGTCGGGAGCGCCGCCGCACGGCGGGATCGCGCTCGGTTTCGACCGGATCTGCGCCATGCTCGTCGGGGCGGATTCCATCCGCGACGTCATCGCCTTCCCGAAGACGACCAGTGCGTCCGATCTCATGTGCGAGGCTCCGGCGCAAGTGGACGAAAAACAGCTTCGTGAGCTTCGTCTGGCCCTCCTCGCAAAGACGGAAGCTTAGGCGTGGCAACGACTTACCGGGTCGTCTTTCCCTTCCAATCCTCCGCGGCCTATCTTATCGGAGGCCCGACGGCCACCCGATGAAGACGATCAACCTGGAGAGCAAGACGATCGCGACCCTCGCGGGGCCGCTCGACGAAAACCTCCGTCTCATCGAGGACCGGTTCGACGTCAGGGTCTGCGCGCGGGGAGGCGACGTCACGATTCAAGGGGACGGGGAGGGCGGAGAGGGTCGCGAGGAACGCGTCGCCGATCTTCTCGTCCAGCTGGCGTCGTTGCAGGCCCGCGGAGTCGCACTCCGACGAGACGACGTCAAAACCGCGGTGGGTATCATGGCGCGCGAGGAGGCTTCGACCCTCGCGGAGCATTTCCTCGACTCCCGCTTGAACCCGTCGGCTCGAAAAGCGGTGGTCGCCAAATCTCCGAACCAGCGACGCTACATCGACGCGATGCGCGAGAACGATTTGGTGTTTGGCGTCGGACCCGCCGGAACGGGAAAAACCTACCTCGCCGTCGCGATGGCGATCTCGCTCCTCAACGAGAAGCGCATCCAGCGCATTCTCTTGTGCCGCCCGGCGGTTGAGGCGGGGGAAAAGCTGGGTTTCCTTCCGGGCGACATCGCGGCCAAAGTCGATCCCTACCTTCGCCCGCTCTACGACGCGCTCCACGACATGCTCGAGCCCGAGCGGATCGAGCAGCTCGTCGAGCGAGGCACCATCGAAGTGGCGCCCTTGGCCTTCATGCGCGGCCGGACTCTCAACGACGCCTTCATCATTCTGGACGAGGCGCAAAACACGACCCCCGAGCAGATGAAAATGTTCCTGACGCGCATCGGCCTCGACTCGAAGGCGGCCGTCACCGGCGACGTCACCCAGATCGATCTCCCCGTTCAGAGAACGTCCGGGCTCGTGGAAGCGCAAGAGGTCGTCTCCGGAATCCCAGGGATCGAAATCGTGCACTTTGACGAGACGGACGTCGTCCGGCATCCGCTCGTGCAGCGGATCGTCGTCGCCTACGACGAACGCGCTGCGCGCCTGAAAGAGGCGCGGCAGAACGGCGTGTCCGAGGAACGGATTTGAGCGTCGGCACCGACCGCCGCGGCGTGGCACGCGTCTCGAAATGGCTGATGCGTTTCCGGCAGACGGTCCGCACAAACCTCGAGAGGCTCCTCGGATCCCACTTCGTCTGGTCGGCGGGGTTCGTGGCCTTGGTGGTCCTGCTCCTGTCGAGCCAGTACTGCGGCCATTCGTATCCGCGGTTGACGGTGGGCGAGTTGCCCTCCCGAGACATTCTCGCGATCGAGGACGTCGATGTTCCCGACGACATGGCCAGCGCCGAGCGTCGCGCTGCCGCGCGAGCGCTCATCCCCGACGTGTACGTGAATGACACGCAGAAGGTCTCCACTCTCGAAAAGGCGTTCGCGCAAGAGCTCGATGCCGGCCATCCGCTCCCCGCGGCAGAGCGGCAACTGTTGGTCGGTTGGCTGCGCGAGGTCATGCAGGGATTGGTCATCGCCAACAAGCCGATGCTCCTCCGTGAAGGGACGATCACCGTCTTGCACCTGCCCGCACAACGCGAAGAGACCCTCCACGAGTTTGCGGCCGTGGCCGATCTCGAGGCGGCGCGAAACGTGGTCCGGCAGCGCGTGGGCTCGCTCGCGACCATCGCGCCGTCCGAGCGCGCGGCGCTGGCCGAAATGCTCGCGTCGTATTTGGACGCGAATCTGTCCGCCGATGCGGCCGCCACCGCTCAGCGGCGCGATCAAGCTGAGCGCGCGGTGCTTCCGGTTCAGGTCCGGGTCCCTAAGGGGACCGTGCTCATCGCCAAAGGCCAAAGGGTCACGCGCGAGCTCGCCGAGCGCATCGAACTCGTCGAAGCACGGTCGTCGCCGCGCGCGTCGGTTTCTCGTTTCGCCGGCCTGCTCCTCCTGACCACGCTGCTCGCGTTTTTTCTTTTCCGCTACGCGACGTATCACCAGAGGCACTTCAAGCGTGTCAAACACCTGCACGCCATGCTCGTGTCGATCCTCCTTTCGACTCTCGTTTTGGCGCAATTCGTCGTCTGGATCGCGGAGCAGGTGAGCCACCGTTTCCAGAGCCCGTTTTCCGACCCCTCGGCGTACGTCTATCTCGTGCCGATCGGCGCGGGGGCGATCCTCGTGACCTTGCTGGCCAACGGCAGGATCGCCATGGTCTACGCCGCCTTCGCTGCGGTTCTTTTCGGAGCGCAAAACGCCTGGGAACTTCCCGTGGCGCTTTGGGCGCTGCTCGTCCAGTGGGCGGGAATCTACGCGATCACCTCCTATCGGGAGCGCTCGGCGCTCCTGCGCGCCGGCCTGACGGTCGGAGGCGCCGGCGCGGCGGTCGCGCTGGCGGTCGAGGCGATCGCGCACGGGCGCGAGCCGTGGTCGCACAGTGTGTTCGGCGCCGCCTTGGCGTTTCTCGGCGGGGCCCTCGGCGTCGGACTCATCGTTTCGTTCTTGCTCCCCCTCCTCGAGGGGGTCTTCCGGGTCTTGACCGACATTCGGCTCCTCGAGCTCTCCAACGTCAGCAACCCGTTGCTGTCGCAGTTGGCCATGAAGGCGCCGGGCTCGTACAACCACTCGCTCGTGGTCGGGACGCTGGCCGAGGAAGGGGCCAAGGCGATCGGAGCGAATTCGCTGTTCTGCCGCGTGGCGGCCTTCTACCACGACATCGGCAAGATCCGGAAGCCGGAGTACTACATCGAAAATCAGCACGGCGTGAATCCCCACGAGCGCCTCCAGCCGTCGATGTCGGCGTTGATCATCTCTGCGCACGTCAAAGACGGAATTCGAATGGCCCGGGAGGCCCGCCTTCCGGAACAGATCGTCGACATCATCCCGCAACACCACGGCACGCGGCTGATGACCTATTTTTTCGAAAAAGCCAAAAAACAGGCGCCCGCCGGGAGCGAAGTCAACGATGACGACTTCCGCTATCCCGGGCCGAAGCCGCAGACGAAGGAAGCCGCGATATTCATGCTCGCCGACGGGGTCGAGGCCGCCGCGCGAACGATTGAGGAGCCGACGCCATCGCGCCTCAAAGAGATGATCCACCAGATCGCCGGTCGCATCGTTCTCGACGGTCAGCTCGATTCGTGCGACCTGACCTTCGCCGATCTCGACCGGATCGAGCAGGCGTTCCTCCGGACCCTCGTCGGGATGTACCACCATCGCGTCGATTACCCGGGTTTCGACTTCGGACGAGCGAAGTCCGACCGGCCGCCCGGAGAGGTCCGCCCCTTCCGCGGCAAGGGCTGAAATGGACGTTGCGATCGTCGCGAAGCAGCGGGCCCGGCCTGTGCCTCCCGCGTCCCTCGCCGCGTTCCTCAGGCGCGTCGCCCGAAAAGCCCCGCCGACGAAGGCCACCGGAGTTTCGATCGTGCTCGCCGGCGACGCCACCCTGAGGCGCTTGAACCGCGATTTTCGAGGCAAGGACGTCACGACGGACGTGCTCTCGTTCGCGTCCGGGGCCGAAGAGCTTCCCGACGGGTCGCGACCCCTCGGCGAAATCGTCATCTCCGTGGCGCAGGCGGCCCGCCAAGCGGAAGCGTTCGGGCACTCGCTCGCCCGGGAACTTCGCGTTTTGGTGATCCACGGTTACTTGCACCTGCTCGGGTATGATCACGAGGTGGACGATGGCACGATGATGCGTTTGCAGGCCCGACTGTCGCGAGCCCTGCTCCCCCCGACGCGCCGATGAGCCCCCTCGCGCTGAGCATCTCCGCCGGCGGGGCGATGGCGCTGTTCCTGCTCGACCTGGCGCTCTCCATCATGACGCTTTCGGCTTCCGCCCTGTCGCGCGTGGCGTTGCGGCGCATGAATACCGACTCCGGCAACAGCCTGCCCTTCCTCGAGGAGTTCAAGACGGTTCCGTCGAGCCATCGCGCCGCCATTCACGCGCTGCGCCAGATGTCCTTGATCGGCGCCGTGGCGCTGTCCGGATGGATCTTCGCCCTGAACGCGTGGCCCTGGGGATGGTGGGGGGGCATCGCCACGGGTGCGATCGTGGGGACCCTCCTGGTCGAAACCGTGCTGGCGCGGGTTTTCGCGCTGAAGGACCCGCGCTTGGCGCTGCGTGTCACCTCGGTCCTCGTCCGACCCGTGCACGCGCTCACCTATCCGGTGCTCGCCCCGGTGCACGCCGCATTCCGTCGCTGGGCCGGCACGATCGCGGAGGAAGAGGAGAGCGACGAAGACGCCGACGAAGATGTCGAGGCGTTCATCGAGGTCGGCGAGCGCGAGGGGATCTTGGAGAAAAGCGAAGGCCGGATGGTGCGCGGTATCGTCGATCTCGACTCGACCTTGGTGCGAGAGATCATGACGCCGCGCGTGGATGTGGTCGCCCTGCACGCCAAGGCGTCGATCGCCGAGGCCCGCGGGGTCGCGCTCGCCGCGGCGCACTCCCGCTTCCCCGTCTATGGCGAGACGATCGACAACGTGGTCGGCATCCTCCACGTCCGCGATCTCTTGCGCGCTTGGGACGAAGGTTGGGGCGACGCCGGAATCGGCGGGCTCCTCCGCCCGGCGGTTTTCGTACCGGAAACGCGGACGGTGGCCGAGGTGCTCGCGGAGATGCGGACGCGGGCGCACGTCGCCCTAGTGGTGGACGAGTACGGAGGGTTCGCGGGCCTGGTCACGCTCGAGGATTTGGTCGAGGAAATCGTCGGAGAGATTCACGACGAGCACGATCGGGACGACGCGACGCTTGCGTCAGAAACAGGAGGCGCCTGGCTCGTCTCCGGAGGGGCGCACGCGGAAGAGCTCGAGCGCGTCTTCGGAGTCGATCTCGGGGAGCGCGACTACGACACCGTGGGCGGCTTCGTGACGGCCGCGCTCGGCAGGGTTCCCGTGAAGGGAGAAACGTTCGAGCACGCAGGTTTGAGCGTCGAAATCGTCGAGGCCGACCCGCGGCGCGTGCGACGCGTGCGCGTCAAAGCGGGGCTCGGCGGTGAAACGGCCGCGGGGCGACAACCGTGAACTTCAAGTCGGGTCACGTCGCCCTTGCCGGCTGGACGAACGTCGGGAAATCCACGCTGCTCAATCGGCTCGTCGGTGAAAAGATCGCGGCCGTGGCGGACGTCCCGCAAACGACGCGCCACCGCATCACCGGGGTCTTGTCGTTGCCCCATCGCGGCCAAATCGTCTTCGTCGACACGCCGGGTTTCCATCACCCGAGGGAACGGATGAACCGCGCGATGATCGGCGCGGCGCGCGAGGCGCTCACGTCCGTGGAGGTCGTCCTCCTGGTGATCGATGCGGAAAAGGGGATCGGACGCGGCGACGCCGAGGTCGCCCGAATGATCGCGGAGACGGGCTCTCCGGGACTCGCGGTTCTCAACAAGATCGACCGCGTCCAGCCGAAATCGAAGCTCATCGCCCTGATGAAGACGGCGGTCGATCAGTGGGGGCTCGCCGAGGCGATCCCCGTCTCGGCAACGAGCGGGAGCGGATGCGACCTGCTCATCGAGCGTGTGCTGCACTACCTGCCCGAGGGGGAGCCTCACTTTCCCGATGACTTCCTCACCGATCAACCCGTGCGGGTCCTTGCCGCCGAGTGGGTGAGAGAAAAGATCCTCCACCGCATGCGCGAGGAAATCCCCCACGCCGCGGCCGTCGTGGTCGATCGCTGGGTCGAGCGGGCCGACGGACTCGTGGAAATCGAGGCGACGATCTTCGTCGAGCGCGACTCGCAAAAGGGCATCGTGATCGGAAAGGGCGGTGGGGTCCTGAAGGAAGTCGGGACCGAGGCCCGCGCCGACATCGAGCACTTGCTCGAACGCCGGGTTTTCCTGTCCTTGCGCGTGGAGGTCCGGCCCGACTGGCGCAACGACCCACGCGTTTTGGGCGAATTGGGGATCGGGTAACTCCCGTACGTTCCGACCAGCCTGCTATCATTCCCGCTTCGTGAAACAGTATCGTGACGAAGCGTACGTGCTGGGCACGAGCGAGCTCGGAGAAGCGGACCTCATCGTGACCCTGTTAGCCGAACATCACGGTCGCGTGCGGGGAGTGGGCGCATCCGCTCGCAAGAGCCGCCGCCGGTTCGGAGGGGCTCTCTCTCCGATGGCGCGCGTCAACGCGTCGTGGGTCGAGCGTGAAGGGCGCGAGCTCCACCGCATCGAATCGCTCGAGCCCCTGCGCTCCTTCGATGCCATGCAATCGGATCCGACCTGCCAGGCCGCCTGCGCCGTCCTTTGCGAGATCACCTCGGCCGTCGTGCGAGACGAGCAACCGGAACAGGCCACGTTCCGCCTGCTCGGCGCGGTGCTTGCCGCGCTCGAGGAGGGGTTGCACCCCTGGTTGGCGGTGCGATACGTGGAGTACTGGACGCTGAAGCTCCACGGTGTGCTTCCGGACCTTGGGCACTGCGGCGTGTGCGGAGAGCCGTTCGCGGCCTCAGGCGTGCGATGGGCGGTGGGCGGGGGAGGATTCCTCTGCCGGGGCTGCCCCAAACCGCAAGGGGCGGTCGTCTTCCGCGCGGCCGAGCTCGAAGCGCTCGTCGCCTTCGACAAGAACCCGCCTCACGCCCTCGACCTGCCGGAAGACGTGGCGCGCCCGACGGGTGCGCTCGAAACGCTGCTTCGCGGGACCGTGGAAACATTCGCCGAGCGGACGTTTCGTTCCTACCGGCATCTTCGCGCGGCCGGCGCCGGGCGGATGTGAACCCATGAACTTCCAACGCCTCCTCTTGGGAATCTCCGGCTTCTGGGCCGACCGGGGTTGCGTCCTCCAACAGCCCTACGACATCGAGGTCGGGGCGGGAACGATGCACCCGGACACGTTCTTGCGCGTGCTCGGCCCCGAGCCGTGGAAAGTCGCCTACTGTCAGCCTTCGCGGCGGCCCGGCGACGGACGCTACGGCGAAAACCCGATGAGGGTCTACAAGCACTTTCAGTTTCAGGTGATCCTGAAGCCCTCGCCGCTCGACGTTCAACGGGTCTACCTCGATTCGTTGCGGGCGTTCGGCATCGATCCCTTGGAGCACGACATCCGCTTCGAAGAAGACAACTGGGAGTCACCCACTCTGGGAGCGGCGGGCGTGGGCTGGCAGGTCGTCATGGACGGGATGGAGATCTCGCAGTTCACCTACTTCCAGCAGGCCGGTGGGCGCGAGCTCGCCCCGATCCCCGTCGAGCTGACCTACGGGATCGAACGAATCTGCATGTTCCTGAACGACATCAAGAACATCTTCGACATCCCGTGGAACGACGCCGGGATCACTTACGGCGACGTTCGCCATCGCGAAGAGATCGAGCATTCGATCTACTCGTTCCGCGAGGCCGACGTCGCGTTCTTCCGCGCCCAGTTTGACAACTGGGAAAAGGAAGCGGCGCGCATCGTCGCCATCCCCCTCGTCGTTCCGGCTCACGAGGCGGTCCTCAAGTGCTCGCATCTCTTCAACGTACTCGACGCCCGTGGCGCGCTGTCGGTGACCGAGCGTGCCGCGTTCATCCAAAGGATCCGCCGGTTGGCGTGCTTGGTCGCCGACGCCTACGTCGTTTCGCGCGAAACCGCCGGCTTCCCCCTGCTTCGGACCGGACCCTCATGAACGAACCCTTCCTCCTCGAGATCGGCTGCGAAGAAATTCCGGCGCGGATGATCGCCGCGGGCGCCGAGGATCTGCGGGCGCGTGTGGTCGCCGTGCTCGATGCCAGCGGGTTCCCGCACGGCCCCTCGCTCGCGTGGGGCGGCACCCGCCGGCTCGCGGTTCGGGTCGAGTCCGTGGCCGGCGCGTTGCCCGGCAAGGACGAGGTCGTGTTGGGCCCTCCGGCCTCGGTCGCTTTTGGGGGCGACGGCCGGCCCACACCGGCTGGGGCGGGATTCGCCAAAAAGCAGGGGATCGACCCTTCAAGCCTTCAAAAGATAGAAACCGACAAGGGCGTCTACGCGGGGTTCCGACGGGCGGTGGGCGAACGAACGCTGCAACAGATGCTCCAAGCGGCACTCCCGACCTCGATCGCCGGGATGAGCTTCCCCAAGATGATGCGGTGGGGGACGGGAGCGCATCGCTTCGTTCGTCCTGTGCAGTGGGTGGTCGCGTTGCACGGCGCCGCGGTTGTCGACCTCGAGTTGATGGGCGTAACCTCCGGGCGGGGCTCCGACGGGCACCGGTTTCTCGCTCCTGGCTTCGTCGCGATCCCCGACGCCGATCGCTACGTCGAATCGTTGCGCGCCGCGCGCGTGCTCGTCGAGCCCGAGGCGCGGCGCGAGGCGATGCTGCACGCGCTCGAAAGCGCGGCGGAGTCTCTGGGAGGCGAGGTGGTCAAAGACGACGAACTCCTCGGCGAGGTCGTCGATCTGGTGGAATGGCCCGGGGTCGTCGCCGGCCGGTTCGATGCGTCGTTCTTGGAACTGCCTGCGGAAATCCTCGTCACCACCCTCAAGCATCATCAGAAATCGTTTTCGGTGCGCGGGAAAGACGGACTGCTTCCCGCGTTTCTTTCGGTGGCGAACACCGATCGCGACCCCGCCGGGCACGTGCGGCGGGGGAACGAATGGGTCGTCGTGGGCCGGCTCGAGGATGCCCGTTTCTTCTGGGGCGAAGACCGCAAGCGCACGCTCGATGCGCGTGTCGACGATTTGAAACGGGTCACCTTTCACAAGAAACTCGGAAGCTACGAGGACAAGACCCAACGCGTCACCGCGCTCGCGATGACGATCGCGCAGAAGCTCGGCCCCACGGCCGGCGACGCCGCGATCGCGTCCGAGGCGGCCCGATTGGCGAAGGCCGATCTCGTCACCGGTCTCGTGGGCGAATTTCCCGAGTTGCAGGGGATCGTGGGAGGCCTGTTGTTGCGGGCGGAAGGCGCCCCGCTCGCGCTCGCGGATGCGGTCACCGAGCACTACAAGCCCGCGGGCGCCGACGATTCGATCCCGGCGACCGCCGCCGGGTGCGTCGTCGCCGTCGCCGACAGGCTCGATACCATGATGGGGCTCATCGCGGCCGGTGAGACTCCCACGGGCTCGCGCGATCCATTCGGCCTGCGGCGCGCGGCGAGCGGGGTGTTCCGGATCCTGGCCGAGCGCGCCTGGCCGCTGACCATTGCCGATCTCGTCGGTTGGGCCGGGCAGGATTCCAGGTTCCTGGCGTTCCAGAACGACCGTCTCAACAACTGGTTGCTCGACCGCGGCTTTTCGGGCAACGAGATCGCGGCCGTGCGGCGGCCCAAGGTCAGCCCCGACGCCTTCGAGCAGTGGCCGATCGCCGAAATCCTCAAGCGTCTGGAGATCGTGGGGACCTTGAGAGGCCGCTCCGACTTCGCGAAACTCGTCGAGCTCACCAAACGCGTGGACAACATCCTCGCAAACGCGCCGGCGGCGGCCACGCCGGCCGGCTATCGCGAGTCCGACGCACGTGCGCTCGCATTGCAAGAGCGGCACGAGACCTTGCGGCCGCGGATTCTCGCCGCATCCCAATCCAACGATTTCCGGGCGGTCATCGATCACCTGAGCGGCCTGGTCGAGCCCGTGGCGAAGTTCTTCGACGACGTCCTCGTGCTCGACCCCAAAGATCCTGAAGCGACACGGTGGCGATGTGACCTTCTCGCCGCGATCCGGGCCACCGTGACCCGCGACTTCGACATCCGCGAGCTGGCCGGCCAGGCCGGCTCGAACCGTTAGGAGGCCTCCCGGTGGACAAGCTCGTGTATTTCTTCGCAAAGGGTCAGGCGGATGGTTCGGCCAAGATGAAGGACCTTTTGGGCGGCAAGGGGGCGAACCTCGCCGAGATGACGGCGATCGGGATTCCGGTTCCGCCCGGGTTCACGATCTCGACCCGTGCTTGCAATCTGTACTTCGAAAACGGGCGCAAGCTGCCTTCGAGCCTCGACACCCAGGTGGCCGAAGCGATGACCCGGCTCGAGACCCTTCAGGCCAAGCGATTCGGCGATGACAACGATCCGCTCTTGGTGTCGGTCCGGTCCGGAGCGAAGTTCTCGATGCCGGGGATGATGGACACCATCTTGAACCTGGGGCTCAACGATCGTTCGGTCGAAGGCCTCGCGCGCATTTCCGGAGACCGGCGCTTCGCGCTCGACTCGTACCGGCGCTTCATTCAGATGTACTCCGACGTTGTCCTCGAGATTCCCAAGGCGGAGTTCGAGCACCTGCTCGCGGCGGCGAAACGCGCGCGACGCGTCGAAGACGACACGCAGTTGACCGCCAAGGACCTTGCGGCCCTCGTCGTGAAATACAAAGAGAAAGTGAAGAAGGCCTCGGGCGTTGCCTTTCCCCAGGATCCCCAAGCACAGCTTTGGGGCGCGGTCACCGCCGTGTTCCGCAGCTGGAACAACGACCGCGCGCGCTTCTACCGTCAACGGTACGGGATCAGCGACAGTCTCGGGACGGCGGTCAACGTGCAGTGCATGGTGTACGGCAACCTGGGGGACGACTGCGCGACCGGCGTCGCGTTTACACGCAACCCAGCGACCGGCGAAAACGTGTTCTACGGAGAATTCCTGCCGAACGCCCAGGGCGAGGATGTCGTGGCCGGCATCCGGACCCCGAGGCCGATCTCCCGCGTCCAGTCCGTCCCGGGCGGGGCCGACTCCTTAGAGGCGACGATGCCGGGGTGCTACGCCCAGCTCCTCGAAATCCGCGCAGCGCTCGAAACCCACTACAAGGACATGCAAGATATCGAGTTCACGATCGAGCGCGGCAAGCTTTACATGCTGCAGACGCGTACCGGGAAGCGCACCGGCCTCGCGGCGCTTCACATTGCCTGCGATTTTCACGAGGCCGGGGTCATCGATCGCGACGCGGTTCTTGCCCGCGTGGAAGCCGATATGCTCATTCAGCTTCTCGCGCCGATCTTCGACGTCAAGGACAAGGAGCGCGCGAAGGGGGCCGGCCGCGTGCTCGGCAAAGGGTTGCCCGCGGGCCCCGGCGCCGCCTCCGGCGCGATCGCGTTCACCGCGGCCCGCGCGGTCGAGATGGCCGCCAAGGGCACCAAAGTGCTCCTCGTTCGGGCGGAGACGAGCCCGGAGGACCTCGCCGGCATGGTCGCTGCGGTCGGCATCCTGACGAGCCGCGGCGGGATGACCTCGCACGCCGCGGTCGTCGCACGCGGGATGGGAAAGCCCTGCGTCGTCGGCGCGGAATCGATCCAGGTCGACGCTCACGCGAAGACGCTCAGGGCGGGCGGCAGGACACTGAAGGAAGGGGCCGCGGTGTCGATCGATGGGACGACCGGCGAGGTCATCCTCGGGGCCCTGGACCCGCACCCGTCGGAGATCCAGCAGGTGCTCGTCGGAAAGACCCTGAAGCCGCAGAAATCATCCGTTTACGGCCGCTTTGCTTCGCTCATGAGCTGGGCCGACGGGAAGCGCCGCCTCAAGGTGCGCACCAACGCGGACACGCCCCACGATGCCGCCGTCGCCCGTGCGTTCGGCGCGGAGGGGATCGGCCTCTGCCGGACGGAACACATGTTCTTCGCCGAAGACAGGATTCGGGCGGTGCGCGAGATGATCCTCGCCGACGATCTCAAGGGGCGAAAGAAAGCTTTGGCGAAACTTCTGCCGATGCAGCGCAAAGACTTCATCGGCATCTTCAAGGCGATGAGCGGACTCCCCGTCACGATCCGGCTGCTCGACCCGCCTCTGCACGAGTTCCTGCCGACGACGCCGGAGCAGTTCAAGCGGCTCTCGCGCGAGATGAAGGTGCCCGCCAAGAAACTCATGGAGCGGGCGGAGCAGCTCCACGAGTCCAACCCGATGCTCGGCCATCGTGGGTGCCGTTTGGGGATCACGTATCCCGAAGTTTACGACATGCAGGTGCGAGCGATCTTCGAGGCGGCGGCAGCCTGCGCGGCCAAGAAGATCGAGGTGCACCCGGAGGTCATGATCCCGCTCGTGGGTACGGTGATGGAGTTCACCGAGCTCGCCTCGCGAGTTCGTACCATCGCGGCCGAGGTCGAAACCAAGACCAAGACCAAGATCGCTCACCTCGTCGGAACGATGATCGAGGTTCCGCGGGCGTGTCTCGTGGCCGAGGCGATCGCGAAGGAGGCCGAGTTTTTCTCGTTTGGAACCAACGATCTGACGCAGATGACTTACGGATTCTCGCGAGACGACATCGGGAAGTTCCTCCCCGAATACCTCGACCGCCGGATCCTTCCATTCGATCCCTTTCAGTCGATCGACCAAGAGGGGGTCGGCAAACTCGTCACCTTGTCGGTCAAGGACGGAAAGATCGGGAGGCCGTCGCTCAAGGTGGGGATTTGCGGTGAACACGGCGGGGATCCTGCCTCGGTGTCCTTCTTCCATCGAGCCGGACTCGACTACGTCTCGTGCTCCCCGTATCGGGTGCCGGTGGCCCGTCTCGCGGCGGCCCACGCGGTGCTCGACGAGGAAGGCTCTCGCGGCTCGGGGACGGCGTGACAGGTCGTCTTTGACACCGCGGACACCGTCGACGTCGACGAGCGGATCGGAAGCGAAAATCGGGGCGAAGCGCACCGATTCGTGGCCCTCGCCGTTCCTTGACGCTAAATGGGCAGGACGGTATAGTGCCGCGCTTTCGCGAGCGTGAATCGCGCCCGCGTGCTCGAGGGTTCCCGATGAAAGCGAAGTCCTCGAAGAACAAGCCTCCGGCCAAGAAGACCGCGAAACCGGCGGCGAAGAAGCCGGCGAAGGCGGTCGCCGCGAAGGCCGTCGCCGCGAAGAAGAAGCCGGCTGCCGCGAAGCCCGCCCCCAAGAAAACCGCCGTCGCCAAGCCGACCGTGAAGGCGGGCCCCAAGGGAACAGGCAAGCCGGTGAAGGAAACGCGCATCGTGAAAGCCGCGCCGAAGACCCCGCCCGCCGCCGCAAAACCGAAGGCGCCGGTGCGACGGGTGCCCAAGCCCGCTTCGATCCTCGCGCGCCGCAAAGAGCGCGCGCACGTTCGTGAGCTGCTCCTGAACAAGCGCCAAGATCTGATGCGCGCCTACGCGATCAGCAAGGGAGACTCCCAGGCTGAGCTCGACAACGGGACCGAGGACTACGTCGACTACGCCGTGAACTCCTACGCTCGGGAATTCCTGCTCTCCTTGACCGAGATGGATCGCAAGCAGTTGCTGCTCGTCGAAGAGGCACTGAACCGGATCGACCGCGGCGAGTACGGTTACTGCCAGCAATGCGGTGAGGATATCAACCCCAAACGCCTCGAGGTTCAACCCTGGGCTCGGCACTGTCTCCCTTGCCAGGAACTCGAGGAGAAGGGGCTGTTGCCCCAGTTCCCGTTCCACGTCGGCGATGACGAAGAGCCTGTGGACGAGCCCGAGGATGTGCCCCCCATCGACGAGGAGTCGGAGCCGGAGGTGGAGGACGAGGTTCTCGACGACGATCCGCTCGTCGTGGACGGCGACGACTCGGAAGAGTAGGGCGTCGTGAGGACGCCCCGTAGTCGCTGAGATGGAACCCTCCCGGCGGCTTCCCGACATTTCCGTCCGGCTGCGCGCCAACCGGCGGATCGCCAGTCGACACCCTTGGGTCTTCGCCGACGACGTTTCCTCGTCGAGCGGCGCGGAGCATGGCGATCTCGTCCGCGTGCGAGACAACGCCGGCATGGTCTTGGGTGTTGCGTTTTGGTCCTCCCGCTCGAAAATCGCGCTCCGGATGGTGTCCCTGGAGGACGTCGTCCCCGATGCGGCGTTTTGGGCGGCCCGCGTCGATTCGGCCCTCGCGCGTCGCGGGTCCGAAATCGGCCGATGGCCTGCGAAGCGTCTCCTGTTCGGCGAGGGCGACGGCGTGCCCGGGCTCGTCGCCGATCTGTACGGAACCCACCTCGTCATTCAAGCGTTGACGGCGGGCAC
Organism: Acidobacteriota bacterium; assembly: GCA_031393555.1. Taxonomy (GTDB): domain Bacteria; phylum Acidobacteriota; class Polarisedimenticolia; order Polarisedimenticolales; family DASRJG01; genus DASRJG01. The sequence goes on along the minus strand of JANMVW010000171.1, from coordinate 10,699 downwards.
GGAGCGCGTCGTCGATCACGTCGTCGCCGCGTTGCGCGAGCGCCTTCCCATCGATTCCGTCCTCGCCAGGAACGACCCCTCCGTGCGAAAGCTCGAAGGGTTGGCGCGGGAGGTGAAGCAACTCTCGGGAACCACCCCCGAGGAGATCGTGGTCGACGAGGGCGGTGTTCGGTACGCCGCTGACCCCTGGCGCGGCCAGAAGACGGGGGCTTTTCTCGATCAGAGAGAAAACCGCTTGGCGTGTCGCGCCCACGCCCGAGGCCGCGTCCTCGATGCGTTTTCGTATCACGCATCGTTTGCGCTCCACGCGGCACGTCACGCCACGGAGGTTGTGGTCGTCGACGCCTCCTCGGAGGCTCTCGCTCGCGGAAGAGCGAATGCGGAGTTGAACGGAGCGACGAACCTGACGTTCGTCGAAGCGAACGCTTTCGAGGATCTCCGCGAGCGGGATCGGCGGGGGGAACGCTTCGATCTCGTCATGCTGGATCCTCCCGCGTTCGCAAAGAGCCGTGGCGACGTCCCGGCCGCCCGACGCGGGTACAAAGAGATCAACCTGCGGGCGATCCGACTTCTCGCCCCGGGCGGGGTCCTCCTCACGTCGTCCTGCTCGTTCAATCTCGACGAAGTGTCCTTCGAAGGGCTCGTACGCGAGGCCGCGGCCGACGCCGGCCGGGACGCGGTGGTGCTCGAACGGCGAGGACAAGCCGCCGACCATCCCGTGCGGCTGGGGTTTCCCGAGGGGCGCTATTTGAAGTGCTTCGTGTTGCGGGACGCGTCAGGGGCGCCGTGAGGGGCGGCCGAGTGCTGGCCGCAGTGTTTGCCTGCGCTGTGGCGACGGCCGGAACGCACGCGCAAACGCCGCCCGACGCGCGATCCACCTCCTGGCTGCAGCGCCGTCTCGAGACCGGGCTGGCGGAGGCGCTCGGGGCCACGGTGCGGATCGGGCGGATCGACGTCAACTGGACCGGGCTGTCCGCGACGGTGGGTGACGTCGCGATTTCGATCCCGGCCGAGGGAGCCCCGCCGCTCACCGCCACGATCGGGGAGGGGAGCGTCCAACTCGCCTGGTCCGGGCTGAGCGGGATCGCCGGCGGACAGGTTCACATCACCGAACTCGTCGCGCGCAAGGCGACGTTCTCGCTCAGCCGTGAGTGGATCGACGCCTTCAAGCCGAAGGACAAGAAGGCCAGCGGGCCCGTCGCCGTCCAGATCGATCGGCTCATCGTCGACGACGCGACCGCCGAGTATCTCGACGGGCGCCAGCACGTGCGCGTGCAGACGCGCTCGCTGGATTTCCGCGGCGACTGGTCGACCTCGCGCCAGCTGCTCATCGGAGAGATGAGCACGCACGCCACGCTCGAAGCGCCGATCTTCAACCGTCCCTGGCCGGCGACGGTGCGCTCGGGATTGAGGCTCGGCGGCGGCCGCATCGAAATATTTTCCGCGACCGGGGAGGGATCAGGCGCGCGTGGGGAGCTTTCGGGAAACGTCGTGTGGGGCGTCGGCGTGTCCTTCACGGCGCAGGGTCGTCTGGATGCGGACCTCGGGACGTTGAGCCCGTTTCTCGCGGGTCATGCCGGACTTTCGGGCCGGGCCGAGGGACCGGTCCAGATCGTGTACACCGGCGGCGTGCCGATTCGGGTCGCGATGCAGGCGACGACGACGGGATTTCGCGTCGGGCCGATCGCCACGGAGGTCGCACGCTGCGACCTCACGATCCGCCCGGGGCATCTCGACGTCGAAAATATCGACGCGCGCGCTTACAACGGGAGTTTCACGGGAACGGTGAGTCTCCTCTTCGGCACGCCGCTCGAGCTCCGTACGGACCTGACCGGGAAGGGCGCCGATTTCTCCCGCCTGATCGCCCTCGCCGGGCCGGAACTTCCGCTCGCGAGCACGGCCGATGTGACGTTCAAGATCGCCGGCGACCCCGGAAGGATCGCGACGTGGAACGGCGGCGGGACTTTTGACGCCGTGCCTGCTTCCGCGGGCACCAGCGCGCGCCTTCCCGCGGGGGGCCGCGGACGCCTGACGTTTGATTCCGGTCGCGTGCGGGTTCAGGCCGACAGTCTCTCGATCGCGAAGGCGTCGCTACGCTTCGGCTTCGAATCGGATCTCTCCGCGGCGTCGGCAAAAAGGCATCTCACGCTCGAAGGGACAACGCGCGACGCCCGGGCGACCCAAGCCGCGGCGTTGACGATCCTCGATGCGTTCGGGGTCGAGCGGAATCGATTTGCCGTGCTGCCGCTTCAAGGGGCCGGGACCCTCGGCGCGTCGTTGCGAATCGCCGGGAGGGCCACGACCTTCGATCTAGAACTCGACCTCGCGGAGGGCTCTTACGCTGCTGAGCCGTTCGCCTCGGCGATACTGGATCTGGCGGTCTCACAATCCTCCGTCGAAATCCGGCGCGTCGATCTGTCCGGGGCCGGGCAGTTCCTGGCGGGGAGCGCGCGTTTCAACGCCAAGACCGGGGCGCTCGACGCCGTGGACCTCGCCGCCCGAGGCGTCGGCATCGCGAAGTTGCTCGCGAGCGCAGGCGTTGCCGGTTCCGTCGATGGCCGGATCGATCTGACGCTCCGCGGATCCCGCGAGCACGGAGTGTTCGCGGCGGTCGGGAGCCTCGCGGCCAAAAACGTCATCGTCGGTCATGAGATCGTCGACACCGTGGATGCGCCCGTGCTCATCGAAGGGGATCAGGCCGTTTTCGAGGGGCTCGTCGCACGCAGTGATGGACTCGAGGCCCGCGGGCGCGTGACCTACGCGTTCGCGACGAACGAAGTCGGCGTGGAGATTCACTCGGCGACCCTCGACCTGGCGCGCAACCGGACGTTGGCGGACGCGGGCCTCAGCGCGAAAGGGACGGTCCGCGCCATGGGTTCGCTGACGATCACGAAAGAAGGTCCCACCGGACGACTCGGGCTCACCGCGAACGACCTCCTCCTGGACACCGGACGGGGCGGTTTGCGTGAGATCCAGCTCGGGAACCTGACGGGCGAGGCGACCATCGCGCCGAACGGATGCGAGTTCGCGGTCGCTTCGCAGCCTTCCGCCTGGACCTTCGAGGGGTTCCTGGGCTTCGCGCCGAAACTTCCGCTGTCGGCCGTTTTGTATTTCGAGGATCTGGTCGTCGGAGCTGGGGGGGTCTTCGGGGAGAGTCTCGACCTGCGGTTGAAGGGGCAGGTCCACACGGAAGGCGATCTGACGGAACCGCGCGCGATGGCGATCAACGGCGTCTTCGACGAAGCCGTGGTCCGGCTCGGGCCGCGCGTCGTTCGCACCCTCGAGCCGTTTCCCCTGCGTCTCGACAGCGGGCGCTTCGTGCTCGGCCCGTCGCGGTTTTCCGGTGACGGCACGGAGGTCGAACTCGCGGCGCACGGATCCCTCGACGGGGGAGAGGTCGCGGGGTACCTCCGGGGGACGCTCGACCTGGCGGTCGCGTCGTCTCTGTGGTCGGAAATCCGCGGCGCCGGTCCGGTCAAAATCGACGCGACCCTCGCCGGAACGCTCGAAAGCCCCAATCTCGAAGGCAAGGTCACCTTGCGCGACGGCCGAATGCGTCTCATCGGCTATCCGCAGACGCTGGAGTCGATCGACGCGGAGGCGGTCTTTGCCGGGCAAGCGCTCACGCTCACGTCGTTCCACGCGTTCCAGGGCGGGGGTGAGATTTCGGCGACGGGACGCGTCGCGTTCACCGGGGTCGTTCCCACGTCGGTGCGAGCCGAATTTACCGGCGCGAACGTCCGCGCGAAATTTCCGGAAGGATTCCAGGGAATCTACGAGGGCCGCATCGCGATCGACGGCACGCCAAAACGCGCGACGATCTCCGGCCGCATCGATGTGGTGCGCGGGCTGTACGCCAAGGACTTCGACGTCGGTCTGTTCGGCGGCGCTCACCGCGAATTCGACGCCGCAGCCGAGTCGCCCTTCCCGCGCAATCTCTTCCTCGACGTCGACATCGTGGCGCCTGGAAACGTCTGGCTCCGCAACGACGTGGCCACCGTCGAGGCGGAGGGCCAGGTTCATCTCGGGGGGGAATTGGCCCGCCCGGAAGTGACGGGACATTTTTCCCTGTTCCCAGGCGGCACCGTCCGCTATCGGGACGTGGATTACCGCATCGAGTACGGAACCGTCGACCTCACGGATCCGAAACGTATCAACCCTTACCTCGAATTCCGCGGTCGGACACGCGTCGCCGAGTACGACATCAGTCTTCGCATCGAAGGCACGCTGGACAAGTTCGACTACGAACTGACCTCGACCCCGCCGCTGGACTCGCAAGACATCATCTCGTTGCTCGTGACCGGAAGGACGCTCGACACGTTGAGCGGATCGGCCTCGGCTTCCGCCCTCCCGGGAGACATGGCCGCATACTATTTCGCGGGACTCTTGAGCTCGACCTTCGGGAAGCAGATCCAGAGCTCCCTCGGGATCGATCAGTTGGCGATCACCCCGCAGTTGCTGAAGGGAGAGTCCGACCCGACCGCGCGTGTCACGGTCGGTAAGCAGGTGAGCGACACGGTGAAGATCGCTTTCTCGCAGGATATCGGGACCGCTCAAAAACAGACGTACTCGGTATCTTGGGACACCACGCGGCACATCCGCCTGGTCGCGGAGAGTGACTCGGAGTCCGGCATCGGCGGCGAACTGCAATACGCTCGCCAGTTCGGTGGGTCACCCGCCCGCCTCGGGAGCGGAAAGGCCGAGGCGTCGGGCGTCGTCGTTTCGGTCGACGTGCTCGACGACACCGGCACCCCGCGGGCCGATCTTGTCAAGCGAGCGAAGATCAAAACCGGCGAAGCGTTCGACCGCGGGCGCATGCTCCAGGGGGGAGAGCACATTCGATCCGCGCTCCTCAAGGACGGTTTCATCCAGGCGACCGTCCGCGCCGAAGCGGTGCGCGAAGAGGGGCCTAAGGAGACGCGGCGGATCATCTACCGCATCGCGCCGGGACCGCAGATCACCTTCGAGCTCGTCATGAGCGACGGCAAGGGAAAGCGCGGAGCGTTGAAGTCGCTCAAAGCCTACTGGCGGGAGACCCCCTATACGCCGGAGTTCTGGGACGAGGCGGGGCGCGCGCTGATCGGTGACCTGCAAGAGCGCGGCTACTACGCCGCCGATGTCACCTGGCATGCTTCCGACGGGCCCTCCGGTCGCAAGGTTCGAATGCTGGTGGATCGTGGGAAGCCGGTGCGACTGCGCGCCATGCGCTTCGTGGGTGGTGGTTCGATTCCGAGGGCTCGGATCGACAAACAGATGACCTCAACGAAGAGCCAAGGGTTGCGCAAGCGGCTCTTGCGTCCGGCCCTGCTCGCGGAGGACCTCGCCGCGGTCAGGGCGCTTTATCGCGAGGAGGGGTTCACGCGCGTCCGTATCGGACTACCGCAGATCACTTTGGCCGCTAACGGCGAGAGTGCCGAGGTCGAGGTCGCCATCGACGAAGGAGCGCGCTTCACCGTCGGGACGGTCGGCTACGCGGGAGGTGACGCCGTCCTGGAAGAGCAGCTGCGCGATGCGACACCGCTTCGACCGGGAGAGACGTTTTCGCCCCGGCGTCTCGCCGAGGCGGAGCAGTTGCTCAAAGAGCGCTTCGACGCGCTCGGCTATCCCGACACGACCGTCGAATCGCGGGTCGAGCTCGCGGCGGCGACGGCGGATATCGTGTTCGACATCGCCCCGGGCGATCGCAAGACGGTTGGCGAGATTACGATCGAGGGCAACCGGGTCACCAGAAACAGGACGATCGCCCGCGCGCTGACGTTCGGCGTCGGCGGGCCGGTATCGAATCAATCGTTTCTCGATAGTCAGCAACGCCTCTACCGGACCGGCCTGTTTTCAAACGTGAAGATGACCAGCATGCCCCTCGGGGAGGACGTCGCCGGCGCCCAGCGTGTGACGGTCAAGGTCGAGGAGGCGCCGCCGTTGGCGCTCGGCTTGGGCGTGGGCTATGACTCGACGAACGGGCCCGGGGCGAGCTTCCTGCTCGGCTACTCGAACCTTGCCGGGCGCAACGTGGCGATCACATTGCAGGGCCGCGTCAGCCAAAAAGAGAATCGGGAGCTCCTGACCCTGCGGCGACGGCGCGTGTTCGGGAACACCATCGACGCCCTCGGTTCGTTGCTGTTTGAGAAATCGGTCGAAGTGGGTTTCTCGAAGAAGGAAGACACGTTGTCGTTCCGGTTCGAGCAGAGGCCGAAGCCGCGGTGGATCCGCTTTCTCCGCTACAGCATTCAAGAGGTACGGATTTTCGACATCACGGACGACCAGGCGAAGCTCGAGACGATTTTCAAGGACAAACTGTCCAACCTGCGGCTGGCTGATGCCGGTCTGGGCCTTGTCCGGGATACGCGCGACGACGCTTTCCTCCCCACCCGCGGAGGCTATGCCTCGATCGAGGGCACCGCCTTTGCGAAGCCCCTGGGCTCACAAGCCTCCTTCCTCCAGTTGTTCCTTCGCGGATCGTGGACCGTCACGGTCGGACGTGGCCACCGGTTCGCGAGCTTCCTTCGCGTGGGCGCCGAGCAGCCCTTCGGCGGCACCGAGATCGTTCCGCTGTCCGAGCGCTATTTCGCCGGCGGCTTCAACACGCTTCGTGGTTTCGCAACGGACTCGGTCGGAGGTCTCGATGTCCTGGGCTTCAATGCGGGAGGCGAAGCGATCCTCGTACTCAACCAAGAGTGGCACTTCCCCATCTGGAGCGCCTTGCGGGGCGAGGTGTTCGTCGACGCTGGAAACGTCTACCCAGCGATCGACGATTTCGACCCGACCGATCTGCGCCTCGACGCCGGCGTCGGACTCCGCCTCGACACCCCGATCGGACCGATCCGCCTCGAGTACGGGTGGAAGCTCGATCGGCGGCCGGACGAAAGCCCCAGCGAACTGATCTTCGCTATCGGAACGCTGTTCTGATCGAGGGTCTCTGGAGAAGAACGGTCGCCGCCGGCAGAAGCGGGGGAATGGGGGGGGTGCCGGCGGCGACCGCTGGGTGGGGCGTGCTGGTCAGGCGAGCGAGAACCGGAGGTTCCCGCGCTGGGGGCCGAGGCAAATGCGCAGTTTCTGTTTCGCTTCGCGCTCGAGTTGACGGACTCGCTCTCGGCTGAGGTTCATGCGCTTACCGATCTCCTCGAGTGTCTGCTCCTGTCCGCCGAGAAGTCCAAAACGATTCCGGATGATGTGAAGCTCGCGCTCGTCCAGTCGCCCGAGCGCCCGTTCGACGATCGCTCCGACCTCCCGGTTGTAGATCTTTTGTTCTTGGTTCTCCGACTGGGTGTCGGCGAGGAGAGTGGAGAAGCGGCACCCTTCGTCGCGATCCACGTAATCATCGATCGAGAGCTCTTTTTGCAGCAGCGGGAAGATCATCGCGTTCTCCTGAGGTGCCCCTCGGCAGGTCTGTAAAGCAACGCGCGTGCCGGGCCTGTTCCCGAGGCCTCTCCTCCCCGGGCCGGGAGTCGCGAGACGAAATAGTCCCGAAAATCGATCGTTACCACTCCTCCCGACGGGCGACAAAAGTCGATTGATTCAGTGGTGATTGCGCGGCGACTCCCCGGGGGCACGCCGCGCTGGCGCCCGCCCCATCAGGCCATGCAAGAATGGCGCGCTTCGGGCGGCTGCAGGCAGGGCGGGTCGTTTCGACGGAGCGGAGGCTACGTGGGTCGGATCCGCGTCCTGGATGATCACCTCATCAATCGCATCGCCGCCGGCGAAGTCGTCGAGCGTCCCGCCGCGGTCGTCAAAGAGCTCGTCGAGAACAGCCTGGACGCGGGGGCGAGCTCCATCGAAGTGCGCGTCGAAGACGGAGGCCGCCGCAGGATCGTCGTCGCGGACGACGGCGAGGGGATGGAACGCGACGACGCGCTGCTCGCCCTGGAGCGCCACGCGACGAGCAAGCTCCGCAGCTTCGAGGACCTCGCGGCGATCGCCACTTTGGGATTTCGCGGCGAAGCGCTCCCGAGCATCGCCGCGGTATCCCGTTTTCTCCTACGCACCGCGGCACGCGACGGGTTCGGGACCGAGATCGAGGTGCGGGCCGGGACGATCGCCGGCGTGCGCGACGTGGCACGAGGGCGAGGCACGACGACGGAGGTCGGCGGGATCTTCTTCAACGTTCCCGCGCGGCGAAAGTTCCTGCGAGCGCCTCCGACCGAGCTCGCTCACATCGTACGCACGGTCACCCACTACGCGCTGGCTCACCCAGCGGTTCGCTTCATCCTCGAACACGAGGGAAAGCGCCTGATCGACGCGCCGAAGGCTGCGGATCGATCGGAGCGCGTCGCTCAGATTCACGGGCGCGAGCTCGCAGCCAAGCTCGTGCCGTTCGCCGAAGAGCGCTCCGGGATTCGTGTGAGCGGATTTGCCGGTCGCCCGGTCGATGCGTTGGCGCGCCGGGACGTCCAACACGTCTTCGTGAACGGCCGCCTCGTTCAGGACAGGGTTTTAGGGCATGCGATCGCCGCGGCGTACGGCAACACTCTGGCCCGTGGCCTTTATCCCGCGATGCTCCTGTTCGTCGACATCGACCCCTCGCGGGTCGACGTCAACGTGCACCCCCAAAAAACCGAGGTGCGTTTCGACCGATCTTCGGAGGTGCACGACGCCGTGCGTGCCGCGGTCGCCGCGGCGCTCTCGCACACCGCCGCGGTGCCCCACCTCCAAGACCTCAGGCCCGGGACCAGCGCGCCCGCGCCGCTCGCTTCGGTCGCAGCCGCCCTGGCCCGGTACGAGGCGGTGGCCGAATCGCCCCGGACGACTTACACGCCGCGGGACGGCACCCCGCCCGCAAGTCTGCTCGAGGAGGGGGGCGCCGCGGTCGATCCCGGCCGCCGGGCGGTGCCTTTGGCACAGTACAAAGACTCGTACATCGTTGCTCAAGATCGGGAGGGGATCCTGCTCGTCGACCAGCACGTCGCGCACGAACGCGTCCTGTTCGAGCGCTACCTCGGCGAAGCCGATCGCGGCGAGGTTCACGTCCAGCGCCTGCTCTTCCCGAAAACGATCGAGCTGTCGGCCGACGAGGCGATCGTGTTCGAGTCCGAGGCGGGGGAGTTTGCACGCCTCGGTTTCCTCCTGGAGTCGTTCGGGGGGAACACCGTGAAAGTGGATGGGGTTCCGGCATTCGCCAAGGACGTGGCCCCCGATCGCCTGCTTCGCGAACTGCTCGGGGAGGCCGCCAGAACACGCAGCGCGGCGACCGGCGCCGGCGAGCTGCGCCGGCGGCTTGTGACGAGTGCCGCGTGTCAGGCTGCGATCAAGGTCAACTACCCACTGGCCCGGGAGGGGATGCAGCGTCTTCTGGATGATCTTTTTCAGACCGAGAATCCGACGACTTGCCCGCACGGACGGCCGATCATCTTCCGGTTGACCCTGGACGAGATCGAAAGGGCCTTTAGGCGCCGCTGATTCCTCCGTTGACGGGGGGGGGAATACCCCGTATATACGGGGGCCATGCGAGCCCTTCTTCCTGCCGTTCTTATCGCCTTTCTCGGCGGCTCCATCGCCCACGCCACGGATCTCGTCGTCTTCGAGGACGGACGAGGCCTCAGGGTCAGCGGATTCGAGATGACCGAAGGTCTGGCTCGGCTCACCTTGGAAGACGGAGGCGAGCTCGGGGTCCCCGTGGGTTCGATCATGGCGATCGAGCGCGCCATCGACGCGGAAGATCCGCCGGTGGTGGAGGACCCGACCCGAGCGATCGCCGCGGTCGCGATCGTCAACGAGCTTCGCGCGAACGAGACGTGGCGCCGGGCCGCAGGTCGCTACGCCGACGCCATCGCCGCGGCGGCCGACCGCGCGACGCTGGACAGAGCTTTGCTCGCCGCGGTCGCCAAGGTCGAATCCAATTTCAACCCTTACGCCATTTCACCGAAGGGCGCCTCGGGCATCCTTCAACTGATGCCCCAGACGGCGAAGCGATTCGGCGTGAGAAACGTCTTCGACGCGGAACAAAACATCGACGGCGGAGCGCGCTATCTGCGTTGGCTTCTCGATCGCTTCAACGGACGGGTCGATCTCGCGCTCGCGGGGTACAACGCCGGAGAGGGAGCGGTGGATCGCCATCACGGCGTTCCTCCCTACGCCGAAACCGAATGGTACGTGCTCAAGGTGCTCGACCACGCCGGACGCACGGGTCAGCCTGTTCAGCGCTGACGCTTCCCAAGCACACTTCGGAGAAAAGGCAAGAGCGGATCGGCAGTGATCGCCGGAGCCGGGCCGTAGCCTTCCAGACGCCAGCCGGACGATCCCTCCGCGCGGAGAGAGGCGGTCGTGGCCTCGATCGGCCCGTCGGCCGGCGCCTCCGTCGCACGCGCCAGGCGAGCCCAGCCGTGCCGCACGAACGCGGAGGACGAAACCGCGCTCCAACTCGCGTCGGGCGCGCCCGTTGCGGGCAGGGTTCCGCGAGGATTCGCAATCGCACGCCGGGCGTCAATCGCGGACTCGAGCCGAGCGCGCGACGTCGCGATGAAGAGCATCGGACCATCGACCGCGAGGGCGAGTCCGGGCCCGCCGGAGGTCGAAACGAACGATCCCGTCGAGACCCCGCGATACCGACTCACCGTGGCGCGCTCGGTCAGGGCGCCCAGGCCGAAGAGCGTGTCGAGGAGGCCGGCGAGCCGGTCGGAACGACGCAATTGAGCGGCGAGGATCGCTTCGGCCTGGGAATCGTCGGAGCCCTCGTACAGCGCGAACGCCGCGGGCCCGGCGAGGT